>CAYFLU010000289.1:0-3411 GCA_964343975.1 uncultured Solibacteraceae bacterium | reverse complement strand
CATAGTGGCGAGAAGTGTGGGCGGGCCGACCTACGGTGTCAAGACGTAATTGACAGGTTGCGCCCGTGTGATGGGATCAGAAGTTCGGCGTCAACGCAGCCCGGCGCGCCGTCGTAGCCACCACTCCCCACCCAACACCGCGACGAATACTCCCAGCCACCACGGCGAACGCATCGGGTGCGTCGGCGCGAGCGGCCGGTCCTGCGTGACACGCCCGGTAATCGCCTCAGCCACCGCCACCGGCGTCCCGCTCAGCACGGTGCCGCCGCGCGCGTGCGTCCACGCACGCGCATCGTGCGGCGCCAGCACGGCCGGCTCGCCCGTGACGATCTCTGCCGAGGCCGTGCCGATCGCGGCACCCGTCGCCGTGGCCGCATCCGCGTCGATGCGATAGGTGCCGGCCGTCGCCGGCGTCCACGACGTGGCAAACACACCGCGCTCGGCGCCGGGCCACAGCCGCAGCACCTCACGTCCAGTGCCGTCGGCGCGCGTGACCACGGCACGCGCATCCACGGAGGGCGACATCACGCTCGCGTCACTGAGCGCGGCGTCGCGCACAACGACCTGCACATCGACCGCGGCGCCTGGCCGCGATGCGCGCGGGACGACGATGGTGACGGCCGGCGCGGCCGTCTCAGCGGCCTGCGCCACCGTCCGCACCCAGAACTTCGCAAACGCCCGATCGTCAGCGCCACGGTACCGCCACGTGTCGAGCGCGCCGCTCGTCACGATCGTCCCGGCGCCGAGCGGCATCGCCCACACCGCCGGGCCCGCCTCCGACGATGCGAGGACCGACGCGAGCGGAGGCAATCGGGCCGGCACGGCGAATTCCGTCGCGGCCATCGTGACGCCGCCACCGGTCACCGGGCGGCGTGCGACGCCGTGCACGTCACCGAACGACGCGGCACCGGTCAGACGCGCCGACGCGGCCGCATCCGTTCGATCCATCAACAGCACCACCGAGCCACCGCGCCCGCGCGCATAGCGCTCGAGACCCTGCACATCAGCGGCGGTGAGCGCGTCGGGGGCGCCGACCACGATCGCGTCGAAGCGCTCGAGACCACGCGCGTCACTGAGCGCGGGCACGCCGGCGGTTTCCGCCGACAGTCCACGCGACACGGACACGCGCGACGACACAACGAAGCGCCGGTCGTCTTCGAGCGCGCGCCGCACGAACGTCGACATCCAGCTCGGCCGAGGATCGACCACAAGCACGCGCCACTCCATCGCGCGCACGTCGGTCGCGAGGACCGCGTCTGCCGTCAGCGCCGCGGTCTCGGCGCCGTCCTCGCGCACACGCACGGCGATACGCAGCAGTCCAGGCGCCAGCGCCGGCACCGCCAGCGTGACCGCCACCTCTTCGTCCGCGGCCTTCACCGCTCGCGTCTGCCGATCGACAACGATGCCGGAGGCCAGGGCCTCGAGGCGGAGCGAGCGGCCGGCCGCGCCATGCGCCCGAACGACGACATCGACCGGCACGCTGGCCCCGACCGCGCTCGACGCGGGAGCGACGACGCGCGCGAACTGCACCGACATGGCCGCCGGCGGCGCGGTGACCTGAAAGAGCGCGCCGCTCACTGGCGGCGGCGTGGGCGGCAACGACGGCCCGGCAATGACGGTAGCCGCGGCTCCCGCGACCGGTTCCGCCCGCACATCGAACGTGCGCGTCAGCGCCCGTGTCAGTGACGACGCGAGCGCAGCGTCGCCTCCATCAATGACGGCGACGGTCTCGCGATCGCGCTGCGGGCGCGTCCACACCGGGTCGACGAAGCCGAGCACGGCAATCGCGATGGCCACGGCGCGGAGCACGCGCGCGAGGATCACCGCCCACCTCCGCGCTTCAGGGCATCAGCCGCGGCGCCCCGCACGCGCGCGCGCAGGGGATCCGATCCGGACGGCGACGCCGGCAGCGACGCGCGCAGCGCGTCGGCTAGTGTCGCCGCCGCGGTGTCGATGAGCGCGGCGGTCTCGGGCGCGGCCTTCCCTGCCGCAATCGCCTGACTCGCCTGCGTGAATGCCTGCGCCACCGCTGCCAGCGTGCGGTCGGCGCGGAGCACCGCATCCGCGATATCCGTGAGCGCGTTGGCCTCCGCCGTGCCGTACGCGCGACGGCCGGCGAGCGGCCCCACACGATCCAGCGCGGCAGCCAGCGCCTGCGCGCGCGGATCGGGCGGCACTGGCGCCACGAGACGCCGCCACGACGCCGCGTCGTTCAACTTCCCGCTCAACCGACGCGCATCGTCGATCCGTTCGCGCGGCGTCAGTACGCGGAGGATGTAGCGGCTGCGCGTGAAGGCGCGCTGCAAGGCGTCGAGCGCCTTCTTCTCACTCGGCAGCGCCGTCGCCGGATCCACGTTCTGCAGACGCATCGCCGCGTCGCTCATGTAGCGCGTGGCGTTGATGATGTCGCGGCGGCCATTGTTCTGCATGCGGCCGGCCATGAGCTCGGCTTCGTTGGCGGCCTCTTCTTCTTCGTTCAGCTGATCCGCACCGGCGGTCGCGTCTTCGAACTCGCCCCCCATCATGAAGACGAACTCCGCGCGCACCTTCTTCTGCTCGGCCGAGATCGTCTGCGACTCTTCCGTGAAGGCCTCGGCCGTCATCGTCGACTTCTTCGCGATGAGCCGTTCGGTCTTCAGGATGATCATCTGCTGACTGAGTGCGTATTTGTCGCGCGTGTCGTCCATCGCGAAGCCTTCGGCGAGCGCTTCACCCGGCCGCAAGACGTCGACGATGAAGGCATCCGACTCGATCGGCGTGCGCCCTGGGAGCGAGTCGTTCACGACGGCGCGATACACCAGGATGTCGCCGGGTTCGAGCGCGAGTGTGGCCATCGGCAGCGTCGCCGTGCCGCGCCACGACGTCTCCGACGTGCGCGTGATCGCGACGGGCACTTCGCCGTTCTTGAACGTGAAGTTCTCGCCTGAGCCGCTGACCTTCGTGTACGTGAGCTGCAGCGACGACAGCGCGAGGTCATCGGCGGCTTCAATCGTCACCGCCACGGGCGTCTTTGCCTTCGCCGGCGCTATGAAGAGGTCCTTGCCCGGCTCGAGGATCTTCGCCGTCGGCGCGCGATCCGGCGTCACGGCCAGCGCGATCACACGCCGCACACCGGCGGTGTCGCCGTCGCCGAACGGCTGCAGCGCCAGCAGCCCGTCGGCCGCCACCGTCACGTCGGCGACAAACGTGCCCTGCGCATCGCGCGCCATCTCGTGCCGCGCGCCGTCGGCCGTCAATGCCACCGCGCGGCCGCGCACGTCGGCGGCCACGTGGAGCGCACTGCCGGCGAGAAGATCGAGCCGCTCGGGATCGGTGATGACCTGAGGTGCGCGCTTCGCGTACGCCGGGGGCGTCAAGGTGATCGTGACGTGCGCCACGGCCGGCGCGCCCGCCACATTGCGCGCAATGTTC
>CAYFLU010000288.1:0-3416 GCA_964343975.1 uncultured Solibacteraceae bacterium | reverse complement strand
CGACCTCTACGATGCGAACGTAGCGCTCTCCCAGCTGAGCTAGCCGCCCACTCTCGAAGAACAAAAGTCTAACACGCGGCGATTCGCTGAAGCAATGGCGGAAAACGCCGATGCTACAGTGGAGACCATGGCGAGAAGCGTCAAACGAATCGGTGTGCTCACGGGCGGCGGGGATGCTCCCGGCCTCAACGCGGTGATTCGAGCCGTGGTCAAGACGGCGTACAACGAGGGCATCGAGTGCATCGGTCTCGAAGACAGCTTCGACGGCTTGATCTACCCGGAACGCTCACGCGTGCTGACGCCGCGTGACGTCACCGGCATCCTGCGGCTCGGCGGCACGATTCTCGGCACCACGAACAAAGGCAACCCGTTCGCGTATCCCGTCACGACGGCGGAGGGCACCGCGGACTACTCGGCGCTGTGCGTCGAGAACTTCAAGAAGATGGGGCTCGATGCGCTCGTGGTGATCGGCGGCGACGGCACGCTCGCCATCGCCTACGAACTGCACAAGCGCGGCGTGCCGATGGTGGGCGTGCCGAAGACCATCGACAACGACATCGTCGAAACGACGATGACCTTCGGGTTCGACACGGCGGTGTCGTTTGCGACCGAGGCGATCGATCGGCTGCACACCACGGCCGAGGCGCACCATCGCGTGATGGTCGTCGAAGTGATGGGCCGCTATGCGGGCTGGATCGCGCTCTACTCGGGCCTCGGGGGCGGGGCCGACGTCATCCTCATTCCGGAAATTCCGTACCACATCGACAAGGTCGTCGCGCGGATCCAGGAGCGCGACAGCTGGGGCGCGCACTTCAGCATCGTCGTCGTGGCAGAGGGCGCGGCGCCCGCCGGTGGCGCGCGTGAGATCGCCATGGCCGGCACCGCGGACCGTGTCGAGCGCCTCGGTGGCATCGGCGCAAAGGTGTCCGCTGATATTCAGCGCTTGTCGGGGAAGGAAAGCCGTCACGTGGTGCTCGGGCACTTGCAGCGAGGTGGCGGACCGAGTTCGTACGACCGCGTGCTGGCGACGCGCTTTGGCGCCTATGCGGTGGACGCGTTGTTGCGTGGTGAGTCGGGCGTGATGGCGGCGCTCAAGTCGCCTGACATCGTCTCGGTGTCGATTGAGCAGATTGCCGGACGCACCCGCACCGTGCCGGTCAACGGCGACATCGTCCGCACCGCGCGCCACATCGGCATCTGCTTCGGCGACTAGGCCGGGGCCTTACCGGAACGATCGAATCAGCTCGGCCGCCGCGCGCGTATCGCCGTGCGTGTAGCCGAGCGCGACCATCTGCAACAGGCGCGCTTGCGCGCCCGACAAATCCCCAGACAGCACGGCGCCAGCGTCGCGCAATTGCAGACCGCCGCCGTCATAGCCGTAGCGTGCGCTGACGCGGCCGGCGAGGCTGCGTGAGGATACGGTGATCAGTGCGCCGTTCGCCACGGCATCACGCACCGCGGGCACGATGGTCGGCGGCACGTTGCCGCGGCCAAACGCGATCAGGGCGATCCCGATTGCGCCATCCTCGATGGCGTGCCGCAGCGGTTTGTCGGTCATGCCGGTGAAGGCCTGCACGAGATCGACTCGGGTGTCGATGCGCGACACGCGAAGCCCCGGCTCGGCGTCGGCGGTGCGCCACATCGGCCGCGGCATCGGGCGGCGGCGGTACACCACTTCACCGGCGTCCACCATGCCCAGCGGACCGAATTCCGGCGTGGCGAAGGAGCCCGACGACTCGGTGTGCACCTTGTGCACTTCGCGCGCCGGGAAGATGTGCTCGTCCATCACAACGACAACGCCGGCGCCAGCGGAGAGGGGAGACGCCGCCACGCGCGCGGCCGCGAGCAGATTGGCCGGGCCGTCCCAGCTCGGATCCGATACGGTGCGCATCGCGCCCACCATCACCACGGGTTTCTCCGTGGTGAGCAGGACATCGAGCATGAACGCGGTTTCTTCGATCGTATCGGTGCCGTGCGTGATCACGAGCCCATCGACATCGGGGCGGTCGAGCCACGCGGCCGCGCGGTTGGCGAGCCGCCACATGTGTTCCGGCGTGACGTGCGGACCCGGCAGGCGGCCGAACTCTTCGATTTCAAAGTCGGTGACACGCGGCAGGTCCGGCACCTGCGCCACGATGTCTTCGGCTGACAGCGCGGGCACCGCCGATCCGGTGGCCGGATCGATGCGCATCGAGATGGTGCCGCCGGTGAACAGGATCCCGATCATGAGGGCTCCGCTTAGCCGAGGACGTCGAGGTACTTCAGGGCGCCGCCGGTGTTGAACACGACGACGGTGTCGTCGGCGGTGATGCGGCCCTGGGCCTGCAATACGCGGAGGGCCTGGAGCGCCGCGCCGCCTTCGGGGGCGGCGCTGATGCCTTCGTAGCGGCCGAGGTCCTTCATGCCCGTCACCATGTCCGCGTCGGGCACCGAGACGGCCGCGCCACCGCTGTCACGGACGGCGCGCAACACGAGGAAATCGCCAATCGCGCGCGGTACGCGCAGGCCATCGGCAATGGTCGTGGCGCCTTCCCACGGCCGCGCCTTTTCGGTGCCCTCGTCGTAGGCGCGCACAATCGGCGCGCAGTTGGCGGCCTGCACGGTGACCATCTTCGGCCGCTTCACCGGGTCGATCCAGCCGAGCGCAGACATCTCGGCAAAGGCCTTCCACATGCCGACCATGCCGGTACCGCCGCCGGTCGGGTAGATGATCCAGTCGGGCAGCGTCCAGTTCAGCTGCTCAGCGAGTTCGTACCCCATCGTCTTCTTGCCTTCGATGCGGTAAGGCTCTTTGAGCGTGGAGACGTCGTACCAGCCGTGCTGGGCATTGAGTTCGGCCGCGATACGTCCTGCGTCGGTGATGAGGCCGTCCACGAGCGTCACGTCCGCGCCGTACAGCTCGCATTCTCGGATGAAGGGCGTCTTCACATCCTTCGGCATGAAGACTTTGGCGGTGATCCCGGCACTGGCCGCGTACGCCGACATGGCATTGCCGGCGTTGCCGGCCGTCGGGATGGACAGCGTCGTCGCGCCGAGGTGATGCGCACGCGTGACGGCCGCCGACAGGCCGCGCGCCTTGAAGGAGTTCGTCGGGTTCAGCGACTCGTCTTTGACGAAGAGGCGGGGCAGGCCCATCGACCGGCCGAGGCGCGTGGCGTGCACGAGCGGCGTCCAGCCTTCGCCGAGCGTCACTGGCGTTTCGCCGTCGAACAGGGGCATCAACTCGCGATACCGCCACATCGAGGGCTCTCGCCAGGCGAGCGACTCGCGACGCCACGTGCGCGCCGCGGCGGCCAGATCGTAGCGCGCGACGAGCGGCATGCCGCAGGTGCACAGGTGCTGGCGCTGACGGGCGTCGAACGGCCCGGCACCGCACGGCACCGAGCACTCGAGATGGGTGAAGAACGACACGGCTA
>CAYFLU010000287.1:0-3427 GCA_964343975.1 uncultured Solibacteraceae bacterium | reverse complement strand
CGTCGATCGCGCTGATCAAGGCCGGCTGGTCCACGGTCGGTGGGGCGCTGCTGATACTGACCGTGCTCGGCCAGAAGGTGTTTCCAATTCACGGGAGCGGCGATGCCGGCACGGGCGTGCTCTACGCCGCACGCGGGATCGGCGCGCTCGCCGGATCGTGGCTCGTCACGCATCTCGCAATGCGCAGCACGCACCGCCTGCTCACACTCGTGCCGGTCGCGTACTTTCTCGCCGGCGGGTTCTATGCGGTGATCGGCCTCGCACCCAACATCTGGGTCGCGGCCGCGCTCGTCGTCGGCGCGCACGCCTGCGGATCGGTGCTGTGGGTTGCGGCGAACGTGTTGCTCCAGCTCAAGTCGCCCGATGAGTTCCGTGGCCGTGTGTTCTCCGCAGAACTCGCGGCGCTCACGATCGTGCAGGCCGCCTCGTCCTACATCACGGGCCGTCTGCTCGATGTGTGGCACTTCGATCCGCGCCACCTCGCCGTGGCCTGCGGCCTCGTGCTGTGGATTCCCGGCACCATCTGGGCCATTCGCACAGCGAGACAATCAACACGGAGGCACGGAGACACGGAGAAGAACAGAGATAGCTTTCACAAGGCTTTTTGAAAACCTTGTTTTGTTTTTGTTTCTTTCTCTCCTCCGCGCCTCCATGCCTCCGTGTGGTTACTGGGTTCTGGACGGCCGAATTTCCACCTTGCTCGGCAGACTGCGCGCCGGATGTCTCATCAGGTCCATCACGACCTCGGCGATGTCACCGGCCGTGAGCTTCCAGCTTTCGTCGGCGTGCGCGGTCGGATGCGAGAACTCGGTCGCGACCGATCCCGGCATCACGCAGCTCACGCGGATGTTGTCGTTGCGCACTTCGAGCATCACGGCCTCGGTGAGCGCCACGAGGCCGGCCTTCGACGCACAATAGGCGCCCGCCTTCGCAAAGTAGTTCCGGCCGGCGAGGCTCGCGATGTTGATGATCCAGCCACCTCCTGCGCGCTTCAGGTGCGGAATCGCGGCGCGCGTCGCATAGAACACGCCCGTCAGGTTCGTGTCGATGACCTGATGCCAGTCGGCGTCGGTCATGTCTTCGACGCTCACGAACTTCCCGACGCCGGCGTTGTTGATGAGCGTGTCGAAGCGGCCGAAGCGCGCGACCGCCGCGTCGATCGCACTCTCGACGGCGGCCCGATCGCGCACATCGGCGACCAGACCGAGCACTTCTCCGCCGTCGCCGGCCGCCTTGGTGAGCGCGGCCGCGGCCTCACGCACCCGTGACGCGTCGCGTCCAGTGAACGCGACTTTCCCGCCGCCGGCCACCATCGCCTCGGCAATCGCAAAGCCAATCCCCTTCGTGCCACCCGTAACGAGCGCGTGCATCTGAACCTCCCTGTGTTCCGGTATACGATTCTCTCCGATGTCGATCGTGGCCATCATCGGCGCTGGAGAAATCGGCGTCGCCACTGCTTTCGCGCTGGCGCGCCGCGCGCGCGTGCGCGACGTCCGCCTGATCGATGCGGCCGCCAGCGTGGCCGCCGGCAAGGCGCTCGACATGCGGCAGACCGGCCCGATCGAGGGCTTCGACACCGCCGTAAGCGGACGCGACGACGTGCTCGACGCCGTCAACAGCGACCTCATCGTGATCGCCGACGCCGTCACCGACGGCGAATGGACGGGCGATCGTGGACTCACGCTCGTGCGCCAACTGCTGCGCGCCGGCACCACCGCGCCGATCGTGTTCGCGGGCCCCGGCCAGACCTGGCTCATGGAAGCGGCCGTGAAGGAACTCGGCCTGGCGCCGGATCGACTCGCCGGCACCGCCGCATCGGCCATTCACAGCGGCGCACGCGGCCTCATCGGCCTCGAAGTGGCCGGCTCCGGCGTGGATGTCTCGGTGGCGGTCGTCGGCCGCGCGCCCACGTTCACGATTGGCTGGACCGCCGGCACGGTCGGCGGCACGCCGCTCTCGGCGGAAATGCCCGCGCACCGGATGCTCGCCGTCAGCGAGATGCTGAAGAAACTCTGGCCGCCGAAGCCGCATGCGATTGGCGCGGCCACCGCACTCGTCGTGGAAGGCCTGCTCTTCGGCTCACGGCGTCACGTGTGTGCGACCACGGTGCTCGATGGCGAGTTCGGTGAACGCGGCCGCGCCGCGATGCTCCCGCTCGTGCTCGGCCACGGCCGCATCCAGAAACGGCTCGACCCGTCCCTGTCGCCACAGGAACGGGTCGAATTCCTCAACGCGTTGTCGCGCGGCTGATCGCCGCGCGCCGTTCTCAGTTCTTCTTCTTCGCGCTCTTCTTGGCGCCGCCGCGCGAACCACGTCCGCGGCCACCGCGACGGCTCTTGCCCTTCGCGGGCGCCGAGGTCTCTTCCGTGGAAGACCCAGACGGCTCGTCGGCCACGACATCGACCACCGCCGGCTCCGCCGTGCTCTCGACGATCTCGATCGGCACTTCCGCTTCGGCCGGCGCCACGATGATGATCTCGGGCTCACGCGGCGGCGGCGTGCTCGCGGCGGCTTCCACCGCCGGCGCGTTCGTGCTCTGGAACACGCGGATCACCCCCTGGCGATCGCGCTCCATGCGCACGAGGTTGTCGCGATGCGCCGCGCGCAGGAGATCCGTGAGGTTCGCGAAACCGTACGCGCGCTCGTCGAACGGCGGGGTCGCCGCGCGCATCACCTGCTTCACGTTGCGCAGGTACAGAGGCCACTTGCGGATCTCGGCGGTCGCCATCATCTGCGCGAACGCGCGCAAGCCATCGGCGGGCGTGCCGATCGTTTCGGGCGCCGGGCCGTTCACGGCCACCGGCGCCGCGTGCGGTGCGGCGTGCGTGACCGCCGGCGTCGCGGCCGCCGCGTCGTCACCCCCAGCCGTCGCGGGAGCGTCCGCCATCGCGGGCGCGCCCTCCGCCGGCGACACGATCCAGCCGCCCTTGCCCTGCTGCACCTTCAACACGCCCGCGCGCTCGAGCTTCTGCGCGAAGTCGCGGAACGTGCCGGCGCCGTACGAGCGCTCGTCGAACGTCGAGTCGAGCTGCAGCATCGTCGTCTTGAGCAGACCGAGCGGCGGCGCGCCTTCGCGCTCGCTGAGCACGGTCATCGCGCGCGTCACGAGCGGAATCGCCTTCTCGATCGGCAGACGATCGCCGCGCGAGTCGTGACCGCCCTGGCCGGAGCGCGGCTGCCGCGACGCACCGCGAACCAGGTTCTCGTACGCGATGAACTCGTGGCAGTTCTTCTGCATGACCTGGCTCGTGAACTGCCGGCCACCGACGACGAAGACCTTCTTGTCGTACTGCTTGAGCTTTTCGACGAGCGAGATGAAGTCGCTGTCGCCGCCGACGATGACGAAGGCGTTGATGTGCGCGTGGGTGAAGGCCATCTCGAGCGCGTCGAGCGCGAGATTGATGTCGGCGCCGTTCTTGTCGCCGCC
>CAYFLU010000286.1:0-3434 GCA_964343975.1 uncultured Solibacteraceae bacterium | reverse complement strand
GCGCGCTACGCCGACTACGTGCTGCCGGCGACGAGCCAGATCGAGCACCTCGACCTGGCGCCCGCGTGGGGGCACCTCTATCTCGGCCTCAATCGACCAGCGATCGCGCCGCAGGGCGAGGCCGTGTCGAACACGGAGCTGTTCCGCCGCCTCGCGCACGCGCTCGGCCGCAAGGAGACGTGGCTCTTCGAGAGCGACGAGCAGATGATTCGCGCCGCGCTCGCGAGCGGCCATCCGTGGCTCGAGGGCATCACGTACGAATACCTGTGGGAGCACGGCCACGCGCGGTTGCGGTGCCCCGACGACTGGCGCCCGTTCGCTGACGGCGGCTTCAACACGGCGACCGGCAAAGCCGAGCTCTGGTCGGACGCCTTGAAGGCGCAGGGGCTCGACGCGCTCCCCACGCCGGGCATTCAAGTGCACGGCACGGGCCTCCGCCTCATCACGGGCAAAACCCTGCACTTCATGAACTCGGGCTACAGCCACCTCGATCGTCACGTGCGTCGCGAAGGTCCGCTCTGGATCGAGTTGCACACAGACGATGCAACGGCGCGCGGCCTCTCCGAGGGCGACGACGTCGTCGTGAAGAACGACGCGGGCGATGTGCGCGCGATCTGCCGCATCAGCGCGCGGGTCCAGCGCGGCATCGCGTGGATGCCGTTCGGCGGGTTGAAGGACGCGCGCGGCAACGCGTGGCACGTAAACAGCCTGACGAAGGAAGAGCCCACCGACTGGGGCGGCGGCAGCGGGTACTACGACGCGTTCGTGGACGTCGCTCGCGCCTGACAATCAACACGGAGACACAGAGACTCGGAGGCTGCGAGTCGTCGGGCTGCGGTACCCGATCGGCCTGGGCCGCCTTCGGCGGCCGATGAGCACGCACGGAACTGGAAACACATACGGCTCGGGGCTGTTCGTTGGCCGCATGCGTTTCCAGTTCCGTGCGTGCTCATGTGCGCCCGGCACAGCCGGGCGCCCAGGCCGATTGCGCTGTCAGCTCCGTGCCTTGGTGTCTCCGTGTTGATCGTGTGTTGGCCTCCCCCGCACGATCTCGGCGCGGACGCCGACCACCTCACAACTACGATCGCGATAGTAAGTGGATCGCGGGCGATTCCGCTGCCGTATGCTTTTGGCCTCGGGTTTATGCACCGCAGACATCCCATCGCTCGTACGTTCGCGCTTGCTGTGGGGAGCGCATTGATCGCCGTCGTCGCTGTCGCGCAGACGCCAACGACCGCGCCGCCAACATCAACTCAGCAGCCGGCTCCGCCGCCCGTGTTTCGGGTCGGCGTGGTGGGCACGGCGCCGCTGCCGGGTGTGGAAGTGGCGAAAGACGACATCGCGACGCCGGTGCAGTCCGTGACGTCCGCGGAGCTGGATCGCGCGGGCGCGGCCGATGTGTCCGACTACCTCGCGCGTCGCAGCAGCGGCGTGCATGTGAACGCGCTGCAGGGCAATGCGTTGCAGATGGACGTCAGCTTTCGCGGGTTCACGGCGTCGCCGCTGCTCGGCACCCCGCAAGGGCTCTCGATCTTCATGGACGGCGTGCGGCAGAACCAGCCGTTCGGCGACACCGTGTCTTGGGATCTGATTCCACGAGTCGCGCTGTCGTCGGTCACGCTGATTCCCGGTTCGAATCCGATGTTCGGCCTCAACACGCTCGGCGGCGCTTTGTCGCTGCAGACCAAAGACGGTCGCGAGATGCGCGGCACTGCGGCGAGCCTGTCGTACGGATCGCACAAGAACCGGATACTGGAGTTCGAGCACGGCGGCGCGCGTCGAGATGACACGTTGCATTGGTATGTGGCCGGCAACCTGACGGCCGATGACGGGTGGCGCGAGCAGTCGTCCTCGGATGTGCGTCAGATCTTCGCGAAGCTCGGCGGTCAACGCGGTGGCGCCGAGTGGTCGATCGCGTCCGCATTCGCCAACAACGAGCTGCGCGGCAACGGGCTGCAGGACGTGCGCCTGCTCGACCGCGCGTACGACAGCGTGTACACCAAGCCCGACATCACCGGGAACCGCGCGGGTTCCGCGAATCTGAGCGCGAAGTCGCGGACGCCGGGACCGTGGTCCTGGTCTGCCAACGCCTACTACCGGGATCTGCGGACGACGACGTTCAACGCCGACGCGAATGAAGACTCGCTCGATCAGTCGGTGTATCAGCCCAGTGCGGCCGAGCGTGTCGCGCTCGCGGCGGCCGGCTACTCCGGTTTTCCGACCAGTGGCGCGACGGCGGCCAACACGCCGTTTCCGTCGTGGCGGTGCATCGCCAATGCGTTGTTGCGCGACGAGCCCGCGGAGAAGTGCAACGGCGTGCTGAACCGCACCGCGCTCCGCCAGCACAACGCCGGCGCGGCGGCGCAGGTCACGCGCACGACGGCCCATGACGACCTCCGCAACCGGTTCACCGTGGGCGCGGCGTTCGACTACAGCCGCATTGCCTTCACGCAGTCGAGCGAGCTGGGCTATCTCAACGCCGATCGCAGCGTGACAGGCGTCGGCGCGTTCGGTGACGGCGTGACTGGCGGCAACATCGACGGCGATCCCTACGACACGCGCGTGGATCTCTCCGGGCGCATTCGCACCTGGAGCGCGTACGCCACCGACATGATCTCCGGCGGCGATCGCTGGACGCTCACGTTCTCCGGCCGCTACAACCAAACCACGATCGTGAATGCCGATCGCATTCTGCCGGGTGGCGGCACGGGGTCGCTCGACACGGATCAGGTCTTCCGCCGGCTCAATCCGTCGATTGGCCTCACGGTGAAGCCGAGCGCGTCATTCAACTTCTACGTGGGCTACGGCGAGGGCAGTCGCGCGCCCACATCCACTGAACTCGGCTGCGCGGATCCGACGACGCCTTGCAAGCTGCCGAATGCGATGGCGGGTGATCCGCCGCTCAAGGCGGTGGTCACGCGCACGTTCGAAGCGGGGCTCCGCTCTGGTGCGGCGAGCGAGACGACGTGGTCGATCAATGCGTTTCGCGCGGACAATCGCGACGACATCTTGTTTGTGAGCTCAGGGCAATCGGGGCTCGGCTACTTCGCGAACTTCGGTCGCACGCGGCGGCAGGGCATCGATGTGTCGCTCGAACGCCGGTTTGGCGCGGCCACCTTCACGGCCAACTACACGTTCCTGCTGGCGACGTTCGAGAGCGCGGAGGACGTCACCGGCACGGGCAACAGCACGAACACCGAAGCGCAGGCCGGCCGGAAGGGCCTTCCGGGCACGATTGCGATCACGGCTGGGAACGAGATCCCGTTGATTCCGCGCCATAACCTCAAGGCCGGCGTGAGCATCGACATCACGTCGCAGTTGTTGATGGATCTCGATGTCGTGGCGGTCTCGGGCGTGTATGCGCGCGGCAACGAGAACAACCAGCATCAGCCGGACGGCACCTACTATCTCGGCGCCGGCCGCACCGATCCGTT
>CAYFLU010000285.1:0-3436 GCA_964343975.1 uncultured Solibacteraceae bacterium | reverse complement strand
GGCGCGTGCCCATCGCGAGCAGGAGATTCGCCACGTTCGCGCAGGCGATGAGCAGCACGATCACCACGGCGCCCTGCAACAGGAAGAACGTGCCTCGCGAATCGCGCCCGTGCTGTGCGTGGATAGCGAGAGGCCGGTGGTCACAAAGCGCCTGCGACTGATCGACATGCGGCGAAGCATATCCCGAGTGTTCGGAATCGGAGCTTCCGGAATCGGGCAGCGGCGCGTTGCTATCGTGCGCGCAGGTGGAGGTGTCGACGATGGCGCATCATGACGAACGGGAGTTGGCGGAGTTCATTCGCAACGGCGCGCACGCGCGCACGGAGCAGGCCTTTGGCGACTACTTCACCGGGCAGAACGCGTCATGCGCACTCGGTGCGGCGTACGAGGCGATGTACCGGTTGCCGCGCACGCCGGGACGGCCGACGCGTGATCTCGCTGGTTCTTCGATTGCCTCGATGCCGTGAAGCCGTGTCCGGTGGAGGGTTGCCGCAAGCGGTTGTTTCTGGCGGCGATCATCGTGCATCTCAACGACGACCATCGCTGGTCGCGTGAGCAGATCGCGCAGTGGCTCGAGAAGAATCCGGTGACGCCGCGCCCTCAGAGTGTTCAGAGCGGGCGCGCGGACACGACGGCGTAGGCGCCGGGCGCGAGCGCGTCAAGCTCATACGGACCAATCGCCGCGCGCACGAGGCGCAGTGTGGGGAAGCCGACGGCCGCGGTCATCCGGCGCACCTGACGGTTGCGGCCTTCACGAATCGTGAGCGCGATCCACGAGGTCGGCACCGACTTGCGGAACCGCACAGGCGGCGTGCGTTCCCACAATGCGGGCGCGGGTTCGAGGCGGCGCGCGTCCGCGGGTTTGGTCGGCCCGTCTTTCAACAGCACCCCGCGCCGCAACGTCGCCAGCGCATCGTCAGTCACCTCGCCGTCGACCTGCGCCCAGTAGGTCTTGGCGACTCCCGCGACCGCATGCTGCATCCGGCCGTCGTCGGTGAGGAGCATGAGGCCTTCGCTGTCGGCATCGAGCCGGCCGGCGGCGTAGACATTCGGAATGTCGATGAAATCGGCGAGGGTGGGGCGCCCCTCCGGATCGGTGAACTGACTCAGGACCCCGTACGGCTTGTTGAAGAGAACGATCACTTCAAGTAGTTACGCTGGAACACGATACCGAGCGCAACGAGCGAGATGGCGAAGCAGAACCACGCGACTTGCTTCAGCACCGGCTGCTGCTTCGTGTCGGCCAACCGCAACAGCGTGAGCCCAAGCGCGAGCGCGCCAAGCATCACCGCATCCGGCCACGCATGCTGTTTGGCCCGAAACACCGCAAGCCCCGCGGCCAGAGCAATGACGAAGTAGCGAGAAAACACCCTCAGATGGTACCTGAACCCGGGACCCGGGACCCTCTGTTATATATTCCGCCCATGCGACAACTGGTGATCGTTGTGGCCTCGCTGGCCATGGTGGCGGTTGTGTCAGCGCAGGCGCCGCAGGATGCGCCGGCGCCGGTGGTGCTGGGCGCATCACGCGTGTTGACGCCGGTGGAAGCCGCGAAGCAGATGACCGGCACGTGGAAGCTCAACGCGGATCTCTCGCCGTTGCCGCGGTCGAGCACGTCGCCGCAGGCCGGCGCGGTGCCGGATGGACGCAGTCGTGGCGGCGGCGGTGGTGGCGGTGGCGGTCGCGGCGGTGGTGGCGGCCGCGGACCGGTGGCGGGGCAGCAGGCGATGGCGCAGCAGCAGCTGCGCGTGCGCGCGCTCTATCGTGAACTCACGGTGCGGCCGGTCTCGCTCACGATCAGCGCGTCGGAAGCCAAGGTGTCGTTCGTCGACGAGGACGGCGAGACCCGTGACGTGATCGTCAACGGCAAGACCGAGAAGCTCGACCTCGGCACGTCGATCGTGGAATGCCGGGCCACGTGGGAAGGCGCGGCGCTGACGCTCGAGCTCGACGCCGGGCAGGACGTGAAGTTGTTCGAGACCTTCGAGCTGTCGCCGACGTGGCGACAGATCCTTGTGACGTTGAAAACGCCGAATATGGACCGCGACCCGAAGCCCGGTGAACTGCGCGGACAGGTGCAACGGGTATACGATCGGGTGGGCGAGCCGCATGGATCCGATACTGGCGTTTTACAAAGGCGAACCGACCGCGCGCGGTCTGAGGCTCGCTGATGTGTGGGAGTGGAGCTTCGAGCAACTCGAAGACGCCCACGACTACATCCAGTGGGTCTTTCCGCTCGACACGCCCAGCTCCGCCAATCCCGACGCCCCGCTCCTGAGTGAAGAAACCGCGCGTGCGTTCTCGTGGGACGACGTGCTGCGGGATCGCGTGGAGCGGTCACTGGCGGTGATGCTCCGGTTCTACGGGCTCGAGCGGTTGGTGCTGCCGAAGTCGAAGATCATGATCATCCGTGCCGTCACGTTCCCGGAGCGGCGCGGCGTGTGGCTCTGGCCGAACAACCACAATCACCTCCGTCTCACACGCATCATCAAGAGCCTGCGGCTGCTCGGGATGAAGAAGGATTCGGCCGCGCTCGTCACGTGTCTCGACGACATCGCGCGCACCGAAGGGCGCGACGTCATCACCGAAGACACGGTCATGCACTGGCGGCGCGCCGCCCGCGTCTGATGCGCCGTCTCCTCGTGCTGGCGTGCCTCGCCTGGCCGTCGGCCGCGTGGGCCCAACACGATCACGCCGCGATGATGGCGGCGGCCGCGCCCGCCTGGCAGTGGCGCTTCGACGCGCAGGCCTCGCTCGATCTCAACGATCAGCACCGCAAGTTCACGGGCTCGACGACGGTGGAGTCGCAGAACTGGTTCATGCTCGCGGCCACGCGCACGGTGGGCACCGCGTCGGTGGCGCTCGACGGGATGTTCTCGCTCGAGCCGCTCACCCTGCCGAAGCTTGGCGCGGCGCAGGTCTTTCAGACCGGCGAGACGTACGACCGGATGCCGCTCATCGACTATCAGCATCCGCACGACCTCTTCATGGGGCTTGGCGCGACGGTGAGCGGCGCGTGGTCGAGTGCGGTGCGATGGTCGTTCACGGGCGCGCTCGTCGGTGAGCCCACGCTCGGCCCGACGGCGTTCATGCACCGCGCGTCTTCTCTTGGACAACCGGGTGCGCCGCTTTCGCATCACACGCTCGACTCCACGCACATCACGCACGGCGTGCTCGCCGGCGGGGTCGCGGTCGGTGCGTTCACCGTGGAGGCATCGACGTTTCATGGGCGCGAGCCCGACGAGCAGCGCTTCGACATCGAGCTCGGCGCGCTCGACAGCTATGCCGCGCGCGTGTGGTGGCGGCGTGGCCCGTGGGCGGCGCAGGTGTCGGGCGGGCATCTGCGGCAGCCCGATGTGACGGAGACGTCGGATCTTGATCGCTACACGGCATCGGTCGAATATCGCGGCGCCACCGCGGCGGTGACGGTGGCCGT
>CAYFLU010000284.1:0-3447 GCA_964343975.1 uncultured Solibacteraceae bacterium | reverse complement strand
TGCCCCAGTGGCAAGGAGGCTTTTCATGCGTCGCTCGTTGGTAATGGTCGGTTTCGCTCTGCTGGTTGGCGTTTCGACCGCTCAGGCTCAGACCCAGCAGGACAATGCGGCACCGGCCGCCCCGCAGGCCGCCGCGGCTCAGGCTCCGGCTGCTGATCCGCTCAAGTTCACGACGGACGTCGGCGCCATCTTCTTCTCGGTGAATCCGGAGAAGACGGCCGACTTCGAAGCGGGCTACCAGGGCATGTTCACGGCGCTCGCGGCGTCGGCCAAGCCGGGAATGAAGGAACTCGGCGCGTCGATGCACCTGCACAAGCTCGTGGCGCCGCCGCAGGCGGGTCAGCCGGTGATCTACGTGCTGTGGATCTCGCCGGTCAGCAAGGAATTCAGCTACGTCTACGGCAAGATCCTCTTCTACTCTGGCAAGGAGCCGGGCGACAAGTACGACGGCATCTTCGAGAAGCAGGAAGACGCGACGGCCGTCTACAACAAGCTGAAGGACTCGATCGTCAACATCAACCCGTTCCCGCTGTCGAAGATCGGCGGCTAGTTCGGTCGTCACGATCCTCGGATCGTGATGTGATATCAGGGCGCCTCACACATCGTGAGGCGCCCTGTTTCTGTTTTGGGGAGATCTCGTGTTGAAGCTACTGGCCTGCGTCCTCACGCTGGCGCTTGCACCGCAAACGCCGCCGCAAACGCCGCCCCCCGCCGGCGCCAAGCCGCCGGCCGCCCAGCCCGCACCCGGACAGACGCCGCCCGGTGCACCCGGCGGACCGGGTGCCCCGGCGGCCACGCCCGCCAAGCCGCAAGGGCCCTACGAGTTTGCGACCGATGTCGGGTTCTTCTACGTGGTGGTGCGCAACGACAAGGCCGCGCAGTTCGATGCCGCGATGGCGCGTTTGAAGCAAGCGCTCGCGTCGTCGACCGCGAGCCCGGAGCGTAAGCGACAGGCGCAGGGATGGCGCGTGTTCAAGTCGAGCGAAGCGGCCACGCCGACGCCGGCGGCCGCGGTGCCGCCGCCACCCGCGGGCGCAGCGGCGCCCGCCGCCACCGCCACACCGCCGGCCGCGCCCGCGCCGGTGCCGACGATCGCCTACATCCTGGTGATTGATCCGGTCGTGAAGAAGGCGAGCTACGACCCGGTGGAAATTCTGAAGGAGCTGGCGCGCGACGACGTGCAGGCGACCTACGACCAGTTGCGCGAGTCGGTCGTGTCGATCACGCGGATCAGCGTGACCGAGTTGTTGAAGATGGGCGGCAGCTAGCCGCCCGTTGTTCTAGAACTTCAGATTCGCCCCGATGTAGAAGCGGTGCACGGTGGCGCCGGTGGTCTTGCCGCGCATGTTGATCAGCCGGTAGTCGAACCGCAGCCGGATCGGCCCCGTGAGCGCGAGCTTGAGGCCGCCGCCGATATTGGTCGCAAAGTCGGTGGTCGTCGTGAGGCCGACCGACTCCTGATAGAGCCCGCCGCCCACCGTGCCGTAGAGCTGCGTGTCGCCGGTCGGCGTCTGCACGAGCACATTGGCGAATCCCGTCTTGAGACCCGACACCTGTTTCACGGTGTCTTCCGTCTGGGCGGCCACTTCCACTTCGAACCCGACGGCGATGAGACCGATGCCGACGGCGACGCCCGGCATGCCGTGCATCGATGTGGTCAACGCGCTCGTGCTGGCCGTGCGGTTGGCCGTGCCGAGAAAGGCGGTGATGTCGGCGCGCGCGGGCGCCGGGGTGGTGAGGAGCAGGGCCGCGGCAAGGACGCCTGCGCCCAGGAACTGCCCGAAACGACGATGGTTGGACGGCATAGCCGCGTTATCGGCCCGAGCCGGCCGCTCCATGAGACGTGACATAATTTCCCTTCATGGATCTTCGCCTCTCGCCTGATCAGGAGCTGCTGCGCGCATCGGTGCGTGAGTTCGCCGAGCGCGAGATCCGGCCGCACGTCATGGCGTGGGATGAGGCGCAGGCCTTCCCGCACAGCCTCGTCACCAAGATGGCCGATCTCGGCCTGATGGGCATCCAGTATCCGGAAAGCGTCGGCGGCGCGGCGATGTCGGCGCTCGACTACTGCATCTGCATCGAGGAACTGGCGCGCGTGTGCCCGGCCGTGTCGTTGTCGGTGGCCGCGCACAACGGCCTCTGCTCGGCGCACCTGTTCATGTTCGGCAGCGAGGCGCAGAAGCAGCGGTATCTGTTGCCGCTCATCAAGGGCGAGATGCTCGGCGCGTGGGGCCTCACGGAGGCCGGGTCGGGGAGCGACGCCGGCGCCATGCGCACGACGGCGGTGCGCGACGGCGAGGACTGGGTCATCAACGGCTCCAAGCAGTTCATCACGCACGCGAGCGTGGGCGGCGTGCTCGTGGCGATGGCCGTCACCGACAAGACCAAAGGCACGAAGGGCATCTCGGCGTTCGTGATCCCGAAGGGCACGCCGGGCATGCGTCCGGGCCGCAAAGAGAACAAGCTCGGCATGCGTGCGAGCGACACGGCGGAAGTGATCTTCGAGAACTGCCGCGTAGGCGCAGATGCGCTCGTCGGCGTCGAAGGGCAGGGCTTCGTCAACACGCTGCAGGTGCTCGACGCCGGCCGCATCGGCATCGCCGCGCTGTCGGTCGGGCTCGCGCAGGGCGCCTATGACGCGGCGCTCGCCTATGCCAAGCAGCGTCGCCAGTTCGGTCAGCCGATCGCGACGTTCCAGGCGATTCGTTGGAAGCTCGCGGATCTGTACACGAAGATCGAGGCGACACGTCTGCTCACGTATCGGGCGGCGGTGATGAAGGATCAGGGCGCGCCGCGCACGTCACTCGAGTCGTCGATGGCCAAGCTCTACGCGAGCGAGATTGCCGTGCGCGCGGCCGAAGAAGGCGTGCAGATCCACGGCGGATACGGCTTCGTGAAGGACTACCCGGCCGAAAAGTATTTCCGCGACGTGAAGCTCTGCACGATCGGCGAAGGCACGAGCGAGATTCAGCGCCTCGTCATTGCGCGTCAGCTGCTGGCGGCGGCTCCGGCATCATGAGCGCGCCGGGGCAGGATCGCGACGCGCTCGAGCGCGCCCTCGCCGAGCAGGTGGGGCGTCTGGCGCTCGCCGGCACGCCGGCCTCGCGCCGCGCCGAGATCGTCGACGCGATGGCCGCGGGCACGCTCTCGGCCGACGCGGCCGCTGCACAGCTCTGGCCTGGCGGCGCGCTCGATCACGTGGGCATTGCGGTCGACAATGCCGCGGCCATGCGCGACCTCTTCGCGATGCTCTTCGGTCTTGCGACGGACACGCCGGAAGTGGTGGGCCTCCATCGGCTGCAGTTCGTGCAGGCCGGTGACACGACGCTCGAGCTGGTCGAGCCGGTGACCGACGAAGCGCCGGTCGCGAAGTTCATCGCCAAGAAGGGCAGCGGCCTCCACCATCTGTGCTTCCGCGTCGCCGACATCGACGCGGCCATGGCCGCG
>CAYFLU010000283.1:0-3449 GCA_964343975.1 uncultured Solibacteraceae bacterium | reverse complement strand
TGATCTTCTACCTGAGCTTCATTTCGTTTGGCCTGTTCCTGACGTCACGGTCGGTGGACACCGAGCGCTGGAAAGGCTAACGGGGACTCGACATCATGAAGCGCATTCTCGGCATCCTCGGTTGGCTCGGCGTCGTGCTGGTTCTGGCGGCGGTGGCCGCGCGGTTCATCGCGCCGGCCAAGGTCGAGCTCTATCAGGGCCTCGCGATCGCGGGCCTCGTCACCACCCTCCTCTACACGATCAGCCAGTGGCGCGACATCGGCCGCTCGGTGAGCGGACGCTCCGTGCGCTACGGCTCGATGACGGCCGGCAGCGTCGTGCTGATGCTCGTGATCCTCGTGGCGGTCAACTACATCGGCAGCCGCCAGACCAAGCGGTGGGACCTCACGGGCGCGAAGCAGTTCTCGCTCTCGGATCAGTCGAAGAAGATCGCGGCCGATCTGAAACAGCCGCTCAACATCCGGATCTACTACCAGACCGGCGCGATCGGCCAGATCCACGACAAGATCGACGGCTACACGCTGGCGAGCAAGAACATCAACGTCGAGTACATCGACGCGGAGAAGAGCCCGGCCCGCGCGCAGCAGGACGGCGTGACGCAGTACGGCACGGTGATCATGGAATACGCCGGCCGCACCGAGCGCATCACGACGCTCGAAGAGCAGGACATCACCAACGCGATCATCAAGCTCCAGGAAGGCAAGGCCAAGAAGGCCTACTTCATCCAGGGCCACGGTGAACGCGATCCGCTCTCCTCGGACCGCTCGGGCGGCTACGCCGCGGTGGCGCAGCGTCTGAAGAACGACAACTACGACGTGGCGAAGTTCGCGCTGGCGCAGGAAGGCACGCTGCCGGCCGACGCGACGATCGTGATCGTCGCCGGTCCGCAGACCGACTTCCTGCCGCAGGAAATCGACGAGCTAAAGGCCTACCTCGCCAAGGGCGGCAAGCTGATGCTCATGATCGACGTGCAGGCCAAGCCGGATGCCGCGCCGCTCACGAGCCTCGTGGCCCTCGCGAAGGAATGGGGCATCGAGGTCGGCAACGACCTGATCGTCGACATCAGCGGCATGGGACGCGCGTTCGGTGCCGGTCCCGAAGTGCCGGTGGCGATCTCCTACCCGTCGCACCCGATCACCGAGAAGTTCACGCTGATGACCGCGTACCGCCTCGCCCGCTCGGCCTCGCCGATCGAAGGCGGCACTAACGGCCACGTCGCGCAGCGCGTCGTCGAGAGCAGCCCGAAGAGCTGGGGCGAGACCGACCTGAAGTCGCTGTCGAAGGGCGTCGGCTTCAACCCGGAAAAGGGCGACAAGCAGGGCCCGGTGGCGATCGCCTCGGCCGTGGCCGCGGCGGCGACCAACGCGCCGGCCGGCAGCAAGGCCGAGACGCGCGTGCTCGTGATCGGCGATGCCGACTTCATCGGCAACGACCTGATCAACTTCCAGGGCAACGGCGATCTCTTCATGAACATGGTGAACTGGGTCGCGCAGCAGGAGAACCTGATCGCGATCGGCCCGAAGGATCCGCAGGATCGCCGCATCACGCTGACCGAAGCGCAGCGCAACGGCATCTGGTGGCTCTCGCTGTTCATCATCCCGGGCATCTTCATCGCGGGCGGCATCGCCACGTGGTGGAAGCGGCGCTAGAGGCGGGTCATGCGTAACGGCAAGTCGTTCCTGCTCCTCCTCGTCGTCGCGGCCGGCCTCGGCTACTACGCGTACTTCGTCGAGCCGACCAAGGAGACCACGCGCGAAGCCAAGATCAAGCGCGAGAAGCTCTTCACGGTCGACAGCGACAAGATCGACAAGCTGACGGTGAAGTCCGCCAACGGCGACGTGACGAAGCTCGCCAAGACGGGCGACACCTGGAAGATCGTGGAGCCGCAGGCCCTCGCCGTCGATCCGGCGGAGGTCTCGGCCATCACGACCGCGCTCGCGGGCCTGGAAAAGGAGCGGGTGGTCGAAGAGAACCCGCCGTCGCTGAAGGAGTTCACGCTCGACCCGCCGCGCATCAGCATCACGTTTCACGCGGCGGGCGACTCGGCCACGCACCGCGTGGACGTCGGCGTGAAGACGCCGATGGGCGCGGAACTCTACGCGAAGGTCGAAGGCCAGCCAGCCGTGTTCTTGATCGGCAGCTACCGCGAAGACGCGCTCAACAAGTCGCTCTTCAACCTGCGCGACAAGACGGTGCTCACCTTCGATCGTGAAAGCGCGAACGCGCTCAAGATCGACGACGGCAAGAAGCCGATCGTGATCGCGAAGAAGGACAACCAGTGGCGCCTGACGACGCCGATCGAAGCGGCGGCAGACTTCACGGCGGTGGACGGCTTCGTCGGCCGGCTCTACCAGAGCCGGATGAAGTCGTACGTGACCGATGACGGCACCAAGGACCTGAAGAAGTACGGCCTCGACAAGCCGGCCTACACGATTCAGGTGGGCGCGGGCTCCGCGAAGGCGGAACTCGCGATCGGCGGCAAGGCGGAAGACGGCAACATCTACGCCCGCGATCTGTCGCGGCCGGCCGTGTTCACGCTCGAGGCCACGCTGCTCGACGACCTCAAACGCTCGGCCGCCGACTACCGGCAGAAGGACCTGTTGGACTTCCGCGCGTTCACGGCCCTCTCGCTCGACGTGACCTACAAGGGCGCAACGTACTCCTTCGCGCGCCAGGGCGACACGGGTGACGGGCAGACGGGCACGTGGAAACAGACGAAGCCCGAGACCAAGGACGTCGATGCGTCGAAGATCAGCACGCTCCTCAGCAACCTCTCCACGCTCCGCGGCGACACGTTCGTCGACACCATGGGCGCGGGCGATGAGGTCGTGATCACGGCGAAGTTCGGACAGAACGCCGCGCCGAAAACGGAAACCGTCACGCTGCACGTGATCGCCAAGGGCAAGGACGGCAAGCCGACCGTACATGCGCAGCGCAAGGGCGAGAAGGACGCGCTCGTGCTGCTCGCGCTCGACGTCGACAAGGCGATGGCGCTCTTCAAGGAACTGACGGGCGCGAAGTGAAACGCGTCACCGCGCTCGCGCTCGCTACGGCCATCGTCACGAGCGCCGGGATGGATGCCCGGGCGGGTTCTCCCCGGGACCTAAAGGTCCCGGGCTCCAGTGCACGTGCGGGTGCTCCCCGGGACCTGAAGGTCCCGGGCTCCAATGCACGGACCCTCTCCAATTGGAGCCCGGCTTTCTCCAGTTGGAGCCCGGGACCTTTAGGTCCCGGGGACGAGCTCCGCGCTGCGCCCGATCTCCGCGCCGACATCGACGCGATCTTCAACGACCCCGCCATTTCGCGCGCGATGATCGCCGCGCGCATCGATTCGCTCAAGACCGGCGAAACGCTCTACAGCCGGAACGCCGACAAGCTCGTGATGCCGGCATCCAACATGAAGATCGTCACGATGACGATCGCCGCCGAGAAGCTCGGCTGGAACTTCA
>CAYFLU010000282.1:0-3490 GCA_964343975.1 uncultured Solibacteraceae bacterium | reverse complement strand
TACGGCATGCTGCCGAAGACCAAGCTCGGTCGCGCGATGTACGGCAAGTTGAAGGTCTACGCGGGCGCGGAGCATCCGCACACCGCTCAGAAACCACAGCAAGTCTCTAACAAATAGTGATGACGGGTGAGGTTGCGTAACGAAATGGCTTCGGCGATGGCAGCGAATCAGTACTACGGCACGGGCCGGCGCAAGACGTCCACGGCGCGTGTGTTCCTTCGTCCCGGCAAGGGCGAGATCATCATCAACAAGAAGCCGATCGAGAAGAGCTTCCCCACCGAGACGCTGCGACTCATCATCCGGCAGCCGCTCGTGGTGACCGAAACCGCCGAGCGGTTCGACGTCCTCGCGACGACGGCCGGTGGCGGGATCGCCGGTCAGGCCGGTGCGATGCGTCTTGGCATCGCCCGCGCGTTGATGGAGTACAACGCGGAACTCCGCTCCACCCTCCGCAAGGCCGGGTTGGTCACGCGCGATCCGCGTATGAAGGAACGTAAGAAGTACGGCATGGCCGGAGCGCGCAAGCGCTTCCAGTTCTCGAAGCGTTAAAGGAGACGAGCTTGAGCGCGATTGCAATGAAGGACTTCCTGGAGGCTGGTGTTCACTTCGGACACCAGACCAAACGCTGGAACCCGAAGATGAAGCCGTTCATCTTCGGCGAGCGGAACGGTATCTACATCATCGATCTCGGGCGCACCGCCAAGCTCTACCGGTCGGCGGCGCAGTTCGTGACCGAGACGGCGAGCCAGGGGGGCACCGTGCTCTTCGTCGGCACCAAGCGTCAGGCCCAGGACGCGATCGCGGAAGAAGCCCAGCGCTGCGGGATGTTCTTCGTGAATCAGCGCTGGCTCGGCGGTCTGCTGACGAACTTCTCCACCATTCAGCGCAGTCTCGCCCGGCTGCGTGACCTCGAAGCCATGGCGACCGACGGTCGCTACGACACCTTCTCCAAGAAGGAAGTCGCCCGCTTCGAGAAAGAGCGTCGCAAGCTCGCCAAGAACCTCGACGGTATCCGTGGCATGAACCGCCTGCCCGACGCCGTGTTCGTGATCGACACCCGCCACGAACAGATCGCGGTCGACGAAGCCCGCAAGCTCAAGATCCCCGTCATCGGCGTTGTCGACACGAACTGCGACCCCGATCAGGTGGATTACGTGATCCCGGGTAACGACGACGCGCTGCGTTCGATCCGCCTGCTCGCGGGCGGCATCGCCGACGCGGTCCTCGCGGGCCGTGGCATCGCGGAAGCTCAGGCGGCGGCCGAAGCGGCCGAAGCCAAGGCCGCCCGCGCCGCCAAGGCCAAGGAAGCCGACGCCACCACGGCGGCGGCCCAGTAGCGACAGTACAGTTGGCAGAGGGCAAAGGGCCTCTGCCCTTTGCCCTTTTCTTTTGTCTCGAATCGTTCGAACGGAGTTCTCGGAATGGCTGCAGAAATCTCGGCTCAGTTGGTGAAGAAGCTGCGCGACCTCACGGGCGCGGGCATGATGGAATGCAAGGCGGCGTTGCAGGAAGCCAATGGCAACCTCGAAGAGGCCACCACGATTCTGCGCAAACGGGGTCTCGCGCAGGCGGCGAAGAAGTCGGGCCGCTCCACGGGTGAGGGCCTGATCGGCTCCTACATCCACCTCGGCGGCAAGATCGGCGTCATGGTCGAGGTCAACTGCGAGTCGGACTTCGTGGCCCGCACCGAAGACTTCCAGAACCTGATCAAGGAAGTGGCGATGCACATCGCCGCAGCCAGCCCGCTCTACGCCCGCCGCGAAGACATCCCGGCCGACGTGATCGAGCGCGAGCGCGCGATCTACCGCGCCCAGATGGAGAACTCGGGCAAGCCGGCGAACGTGATCGAGAAGATCATCGACGGCAAGCTGAACTCCTTCTACGAGCAGACGGTTCTGATCGACCAGCCGTCGATCCGCGACCCGAAGGTCACGATTGGCGCGATGCTTCAGCAGGTCATCGCCAAGCTCGGCGAGAACATCTCGATCCCCCGCTTCGTCCGCTTCAAGGTCGGCGAAGAGGTCAAGGCGGCCAACTAGCACCACGGCACCGCACACCACCGATCGACACGGGCGGGTCGCGCACAGCGCGGCCCGCCCCGTCGTCTTTCAGAGACTTGTATAATCAATCTTTAGTGTCCTCCCCCATCTACCGTCGCGTCCTCCTCAAGCTCTCCGGTGAAGCCCTCATGGGCGATCAGGCGTTCGGCGTCGATCCGAGCGTTGCCGCCCGCATTGCCAAAGATGTCGGCGAGATTCAGGCCCTCGGGGTGCAGACGGCCATCGTGATCGGCGGCGGCAACATCTTCCGGGGCATCGCCGCCAGCGCCAAGGGCATGGAGCGCTCCACGGCCGACTACATGGGCATGCTGGCGACCGTGATCAACTCGCTGGCCCTGCAGGACGCCCTCGAAAAGGCGGGCGTCGTCACGCGCGTGCTCTCGGCGATCGAGATGCGCGCGGTGGCTGAGCCGTTCATTCCGCGCCGCGCGGTACGCCACCTCGAGAAGGGCCGCGTGGTGATCTTCGCGGCCGGCACCGGCAACCCCTACTTCACCACCGATACCGCTGCGGCGCTGCGCGCCGCTGAAATGCGTGCCGACGTCATCCTGAAAGGGACGAAGGTCGACGGCATCTATACCGCCGATCCGATGATCGACAAGACCGCGAAGCGCTACGACGCGATCTCCTATCTCGAAGTGCTCGAGCGCCAGCTGAAGGTGATGGACTCGACGGCGATTTCGCTGTGCATGGACAACAAGTTGCCGATCGTCGTGTTCAACCTGCGCCAGGCCGGCAACATCAAGAAAGTCATCATGGGCGAGCCGGTCGGCACGACCGTGACCGCCAACCGCTAGAGGACCGACACATGGACGCCAAAGACCTCAACTCGCTGAAAGCTGAAGCCAAGAAGCGCATGGATGCCGCCGTCGAACACGGCCGGAAGGAACTCGCCGCCGTTCGCACGGGCCGTGCGTCGACCAACATGCTCGACACGGTGCACGTGGAAGCCTACGGCTCGATGATGCCGCTGAATCAGGTCGCGCAGCTGTCGATCCCGGACCCGACGATGATCGTGGCCCAGCCGTTCGATCAGTCGCTGATCAAGCCGATCGAGAAGGGCATCCAGATGGCCAACCTGGGCCTGAACCCGACCAACGACGGCAAGGTCATCCGCATCCCGATTCCGTCGCTCACGGAAGAACGCCGCAAGGAGCTGTCGCGGATCGTCCACAAATACGCCGAGGAAGCGCGCAACGCCGTGCGCAACGTGCGTCGTGAGGCGAACGAAGTCGTCAAGAAGCTCCTGAAGGATCACAAGATCTCGGAAGACGAAGAGCGGCGGTCGCTCGATGAAATCCAGAAGATGACCGACCAGCACACCGCCACGATCGACGTCCTTCAGAAGAAGAAGGACGTCGAGCTGCTCGGCAAATAGCCGTGTCGTTCTTCACCCATCTCGAGTGCTCGGTGCCGTGCGGTGCCGGGCC
>CAYFLU010000281.1:0-3491 GCA_964343975.1 uncultured Solibacteraceae bacterium | reverse complement strand
TCTCGTTCGGCCCGACGATGACCGGCGTGCATTCGCCGGACGAGAAGCTCGAGATCGCGAGCGTGCCGCGCTTCTACGACTACTTGTTGGCGATTCTGAAGAACGTGTAGGCCAGGCCGCGCAGGTCGGTCGCAATCGTCTGCGCCACGCCGCCCCTAAACGCGTAGAGCCACGAATACGGCCGGTGATCAACGCTGAGGTCGGGATCGAAGCGATCCGGCAGGAAATCGCCGTCGACGTTGTCGGCCGTCTTCGCAATCACGGGGTCGATGCAATCCACGATGCCGTCGCCGTCGACGTCGGCCCAGCCGCTCAGATACTCGAGCAGCGAGACCTTGCCGTCGTTCGCGCGGACGAGCGGCTCGATGTTCTCGCCCGTGCGCGGATTGATGATCGGCGTGCGGTCGAACACGGTGTTGCCTTCCTGCACGAGCGTCGTTGGTCCGTACTGCAGCTCCTTCATCCCGCCCGGCATGTTGCGGCCCATCAGCTCGCGCCCGACGAGCGAGGGCACGAGCGCCTGCGGATCCAGATGCAGCATGTAGCCGCCGTTCTTGCCGTAGAACAACGGCCGCGTGTAGTTTCCCGGCCGCTCCACGCCGTGGCCGGCGTTCGGCCGCAGGTCGTCGATGATGATCACCGCGTCGTGCGCCGCAAAACCAAGCCCGGCATCGTCGGTCGCCAGCGTCGTCGCACTGCGCGTGGTCACGGCCACGGAGAACGCGAAGTCGATGGCCTTCGACATGTCTTTATGGGAGTTGCCGTTCATGATCGACGTCGTCGTGTAGGAGCCGAAGAGCTCGGTCATTGCCTCCGCCAACTGCCCGGCCGACACCTTGCTCTTCACACTCGCCGAAAGGCTGTCGTTCGCCAGCAGCTCACGGCGATTCGTCGCGCTGTCGATGAGCACCACGAGCACGTCGAAATGCCCGCACGTCCGCCCCATGACCGGCAGCGGCTTGGCGCTCTTCGTCATGAACCAGCCTTCCTGCGGAAGGTACGCCGAGTACTCGGGGAAGCACGCGGGCGTCACCGTCTGCAGCCGCACGCGACCGTCCTGTTGCGTCGTCTCGTTGACATCGAGCGCGGTGTCGCGCGCGCCGTCGAGGCAGGAGGACGTCACGACGTCGTAGGCGGGATTGAGCGCCGACACCGTGTAGGTGCCCTTCGACGCCCAGGCCGACGCCACGTTGCTGCGATCCGTCGCGCGCATGTAGATGTTCTTCGCGCCCGCGAACGATGCGTTGAACGTGACCGTGGCCGTGAGCACCACGTTCAGCCCCGTCGCCAGTGTCGACGCCGCGCCGCTGATCGTGCACTGCGCATTGCCGAGCGTGTCGGCCGCGCCCGGCTTCAGCGGCCCGAGCCACGCCGTGTTCGCGTCGTTGCGCAGCCAGAGCTGGCTCGCATCCGCATAGAAATCGCACATGCCTGTGGCTCCGGCCACCGGCGCGGCGCTGCCCAGCCACACTTCCGTCGTCACGATGTTCGAAAGGCGGTCACTGTCGCTGAAGGTGAACGTGAACGTGCGCCCCGCGCCGATGCCCGTGGCCGGCGTCACCGACACCGCCTGCACGGTCGTCGTGGGCGCGGGCGTCGGCGTGGTCGTGGTGGTGGTCGTCCCCCCGGAATTGCCGCCTGTGGTTGACGTGACGACTCCCGAGGTCGTTGCGGTACCGGAGTTGACGGCGCTGCCGCAGGCGGCGAAGGCCGCGGCGGCGAGCGCCGCGGTGAGCAGGCGCGTGACGCTACCGCGACGCATGCGCCTGCACGGGCAGGAACCCGGGCATCGTGTCGCGCAGGATCTCGCGCACGGCGGCGCGATCGTCCGCGCTCATGGTGGCAAACTCCGCGCGGTCTTCGCGCCCGTTGAGGACCTCGTTCACGCGCCGCGCCACGTACTGCTTCACGCTCGCAGGAAGGCCGGCGAAACCCTCGGAGTAGATGAGATAGCTCAGCGGATAGCGCATGAGCCGTGTCTTGAGATCGAGCAGGCGCAGCGACCGGCCCTTCGCATCGCGCGGACCGAGCGCCGCGAAGTCGGCCGCGAAGGTCGAGGCGCCGGCGATCGGCGCCTTCAACGTGTATTCGCCGATGAACAGCAGCCCGCGCACGAGCGCCTCCGCACTCGCGTCGGCCTGCGGCGTCCCTGCATCGATCGCCGCCTGCGTCATGAGGTTGTGCACCGACGTCTGATGCGCGAGCAACGACAGCGCCACGATGTCGCTCGTGGTGCGGTAGTACATCTTCGAATTGAAGCGCGGCGCGATGTCGGTGACGTTGCCCGTGGCCTTCAGGTCCAGGCTGTCGATGTAGACCTGCGCGTTCCCGATCTCACGCACCGATTGCGTCGGCACCACATTGCCCATGTGCACGTCCGCGCCATGCGTGCCGCTCACGTACCACCCGCCGAACTTCTCCTTGAGCGGCGTCCGGTCGTTCGACACCGGATCGTGCGACGACGGCAGCGGATAGCCGAATTTGTCGATGAAGACCGACTGCATCACGAAGCCCGGCACGCCGCCGGTGTTCAGCACCGAGTCGTGGCACTGCAGGCAGTTGTGCGTCTGCCGCTCGAACTTCGGCTTCGCCTGCGCCTGCTGATCGAGCGTGTAGAACACCGCGCCGAGCGCGGGGTCCACATCCGCCACTTCGATCACCGTGCCGCGCAGCACCCACCCGAGATACACGTCGTCGCCAAAGTAGATCGCGCGCGGACTTGACGGCGCGATCTTGTCGAGCTGGAAGGAGGTCTTGGAATACACGAGCGACTGCGAAGACGCCGGGATCTTCAGGGCGGTGAGGAGCGAGGGCAGATAGCCCCACTTCGGGTCGAAGGTGAGGGTGACCTCCCCCGCGTCGATCTGCCGCTGCAACCGCGCGATCGCGTCGTGCGGCGTCGCGGCGGCGTACGCCGCAAGGCGTTTCGACGCGGTCATTTGCGGTGCGGCGGCGCGGAGCGCCATGGCGGAGGCCAACATCATCAGGAGGATGCCCGGCAGCGTGCGGCGGCCCATGCTCAGATGCTACGACAGGGGAATCCGCATGGATATGACCGCCGTCACCCTCTGAACGCGGTATTCTCTGGCTCATGAAGACCGCCACTGCCCTGCTCCTGGCCTTCGGCCTGCTCGTTCTTGCGCCCTCATCCGTTGCCACGCAAACCGATCTCGGCGTCGCCTCCAAAAACGGCGTCGTCGTGTCGTCGTCGGATCTGGCGGCAGAGACGGGCGCGATGATCCTCACAAAGGGCGGCAACGCCGTCGACGCCGCGGTGGCCACCGCGTTTGCGATGGCGGTGACCTCGCCGTCGAACGGCAACATCGGCGGCGGCGGATTCATGGTGGTGCGCACGGCCACGGGCGCCGCGACCACCTTCGACTACCGCGAAATGGCGCCGGGCAAGTCGACGCCGACGATGTACCTGAATGCGAATGGCGACATCGACATGAGCCTCACGCAGCAGGGCTACCTCGCGCCGGGCGTGCCCG
>CAYFLU010000280.1:2391-3496 GCA_964343975.1 uncultured Solibacteraceae bacterium | reverse complement strand
CGAAGAGCGTGATGCGGTTGAGCGTGTAGCCGTAGAGATAGAAGACGAAGAGCGTCAGGGCGAGCGTGACCGGAATCGCCGTCATCACGACCACCGACTCGCGCCGGCCGAGGGCGAACCAGATGAGCAGCGACACCGAGATCACCGCGAGCAGCATGTGCCACAGCAACTCGTTCGACTTCTGCTCGGCCGTGTCGCCGTAGTTGCGCGTGACGGTGATCTGAAGGTCGCCCGGCAGGAGGTAGCCCTTCACCGTGTCGAGCTTCTGCTCGATGCGGCGGGTGAGCGCGATGGCGTTCGTGCCCTTGCGTTTCGCGATGGCCAGCGTCACGGCCGGGAACGACTGGCTCGCCTTCGAATGGAACGCGACGTAGGTGTCGGGCTCACCCCCGGCGTCCGTCACGGTGGCGACATCGCCGAGGTGCACCGGCGCCCCTGCGGCCAGACCGATCACGGATTCCTTCAACATGGCCGCGGAGGTGGGCCACGCGCCGGCTTCGAGCGTGTGCGCCTGGCTCGTGTTGAGGACCTGACCGGCGGTCTGCCGGGTATTCGCGCGCGCCAGCCACTGCCACACGCCCAGCGGATCGAGGCCGCGCGCATCGAGCGTGGCCGGGTCGAGGTCCACCGAGACCTGGCGCGGTCGTCCACCGATGAGCGTGACTTCGGAGATGTCGGGCACTTCCTTCACCGAGTCACGCAACTGTCCGGCGAGCTGGCGCAACCGCAGATCGTCGTAGCCCTGACCCCACAAGGTGAGCGTCATCACCGGCACATCGTCGATCGATCGCGACTGCACCATCGGTGCGGAGGCGCCCGGCGGCAGTTCGCCCGCCGAGCTGGCGAGCTTCTGGTTGAGGCGCACGAGCGCGCGTTCCTCGTCCTGGCCCACGAGGAAGCGGACGACGATCATCGCGCGGCCGGCGCTCGAGGTGGAGTAGAGGTACTCGACGCCGGGCACTTCCCACAGGCGGCGCTCGAGCGGGCGCGTGATCCGTTGTTCCACCTCGGTGGGTGAGGCGCCCGGCAGGTTCACGAAGACGTCGATCATCGGGACGATGATCTGCGGCTCTTCCTCGCGGGGCAGGGCGACGATCGCGTCGAG
>CAYFLU010000280.1:0-2291 GCA_964343975.1 uncultured Solibacteraceae bacterium | reverse complement strand
CTCCACGGCGGCGTCGCGGGTGTCGCCGAGCGAGACCGCGCGCAACCGGGCGCGCCCGTCTGGCGCCGCGATGAAGACGAAGGTGAGCTGTCCGCGACGGATCACGGCCGAGGCCGGCACCGTCAGCGTCTTTCGCGGCGCGCCAGTGAAGTGCGCCCGCCCGTAGAGGCCGGAGCGCCATCCCGGCGCCGACGGCACGTCGAGCTTCAGCTGAAAGCTGTGGGTGCCGGCGTCGATCGTGGAGATCTCCGTGATCGTGCCGGTTCGCATCGGGGTGCCGTCCGGATCACTGTCGATCGAGACTGGCACGGCGTGGCCGACGGCCGCCAGCGACGCGCGTGCCGCGTCGAGACGCACGTCCAATTGGAGTGCCGACGGCGATTCGATGACGAGGAGTGGGACACCGGGGGTGGCCATGGAGCCCGGATCCGCGCGGCGCTCGATGACCACGCCATCGAACGGGGCGGTCAGCGTGCGATCGGCCGCATCGGCGACCGCGGCGGTGCGGCCCGCCTTTTGCGCATCGAGGGCCGCGACGGCCGCCTGCTGGCGCGCCTTGGCGGCGGCGAGGCGCGCGTTCGCGCCGGCGCGCGCTGCCACGGCCTCATCGAGTTCCTGCGCGGTGGCGGCTCGGGCGTTCGTGAGCCGCTCGATGCGCGCGGCGGTCGCCGTGGCGAGTGCCAGCGCGGCCTCCGCGCCCGTCACGTCGGCCGTCGCGGCGGTCACGCTTTCGGTGGCGGCCGTCAGCGCCGCATCGGCACGCGCGACATTCGCGCCCAGCGCCGCGGCGTCGAGCTCGACAAGGGGCTGTCCGCGGCGGACGCGATCGCCGGCGCGCACGTGCACCGCAGTGATCGGCGCGATGAGCCGGCTGGCGATCAGGGCGGTGGTGCGTGCGCGCAGCACGCCACCGGCGTCGAAGTGCGCGGGCCAATCGGCTTCGGCCGCCCGGGCCGTCACGACGGCGACGGCGGGCCCCGACTCGGGCGTGTGCTCAACAGGCGTGCTGCAGCCCGCAAGGCTGACGAGAAATGGCAGGGCAATGAACGCAGCACGACGAGTCACAGGGATCCTCGAATGGGAAAAAGACATGACGGGCGTCCTCACGAGCGGGGCACGAACGGCGCGCGTCCGACGGCTCGTTCGAGCGCGGCCCACGCGGTGAGTGAGGCGAGGTCGGTGCTGACGCGCCGCGCCTCGGCGGCCAGCGCGGCCGCGGTGGCCGCGAGCACGTCACGCACCGAGGCGAGCCCCGCGGCGTAGCGTTCCCGCGTGATGCGCAGGCTTTCGTTCGCGTCCTCGACGCTGGCGCGGCCGGTTGTCACACTCGCCCGCGCGGCCAGCCAGCGTTCGCGTGCTGACAGGACCTCGAATTCCACCCCGCTCTCCGCGGCCCGGCGATTCGCGGTCGCCGCGTCGAGGCTGGCCTGAGCGGCCGCCACACGCGCGACTTCCGCGCCACCGGTGGAGATCGTCCACCGCAACTCCGCGCCGACCGTCCACGCCGACGCGCGCGTGCCAAACGTGAGGCCGTTCCATTCGTAGTTGGCGGCGGCCGCCACCGTCGGGAGCCAACTCCCGCGGGCGTCGCGCACCGCGGCCGTGGCCAGCTCCACCGCGTGCGCCGCCTCGTGCAACTCCGGACGCAGGGCCCGCGCGGTCGCGAGCAGGGTGGAGAGATCGCCGGCGGACGTCTCGACCGTGGGAGGGAGGGCCGTAAAGGCACGATCGATGGCCGCGCCGGCGAGTTGGTTGACGTGGGCGCGCGCAATCGCGAGCTCGGCGGTGGCCTGCGCGGCGCGCTGCCGCATCTCCGCCAACTGCACCTGCATGGCCAGCACATCGCCGTCGGTGGCGCGCCCGGCATCGCGTCGCGCCGTGGCGCGCGCGAGATCCTCGTCGGCCCACGCCGTGGCACTCGTCGCGGACGTGACGGCGGCTTGCGCTGCGAGCACTTGCGCGTACGCTTCGGTGATCTGCCAGGCGAGCGTGGCCACGGCCGCGGCCGTCCGATCGTCGGCCATCTCGCGCCGGCGCGTGGCCATGGCCAGTGCAGAAGACGCGTGGTTGGCGTCGAAGAGCAACTGCTGCACGCTGAGGCGGCGGACGAACGCGTCGGTCTCACCGGGGCGGTTGAGGCGGTCGACCGCGAAGTCGCCGGCCGTGAAGAGACGTCCATTCAAGAGGGCGCCGAACCCCATCACCGGCTGCGTCGAGCGCTGCCAGGCCTCGGCATAGGTGATCTGCGGCGTCCACGCCGCGCGCGCCATGCGGCGTTCGGCGTCCGCCTG
>CAYFLU010000279.1:0-3555 GCA_964343975.1 uncultured Solibacteraceae bacterium | reverse complement strand
CGTCGCCGATCGTGCAGGTGTGGCTCGCGCGTGGCGCACATCGCGCCGGCCCCGTGCATCGCCTCTACGCCGTCAGCAACATCGCAAGTGTGGCGGGCCTGATCTTCTACGTGGGTGTCATCGAGCCGCTGGCCGGCGTCCGCATGCAGAGTTGGATCATCTGGGCGCTGCTCGCGTCCGGCACCGGCTTGTCGCTGCTCGTGGCGCGCGCGTTTGGTGCGGCGTCGACCGAGCCGGCGGCCGAAGAGGCGCCGGCGCCGGTGACGCCGCGGGCGCCCCCCCCGCCGCCGCGTCCCTGGCTGTGGTTCGCGCTGTCGTTCGCCGCGTCGCTGTGCTTGTTCTCCGTGAACACGTATCTGGCCACCGACGTCGCGTCGTTTCCGTTGCTCTTCGCGGTGCCGCTCGCGATCTTTCTGATCGCGTTTGCGCTCGGGTTCACCGCGTTTGCCGAGAAGGCGGGCCGCTGGCTCGAGTTCGTCGCGCTCGCGGCGGCCGGTGGCGCGCTGTATTACCTGCTGCGCGTATCGACGCCCGCCACGAGCGTGTTCGACCTGCCGCTGCCGCTCGTCGCGCTCGGCGGCATCGTCACCGCGCTCGCGGCGCGGCTCGCGCACACGCGCCCGGAGGACGACCGGCTGCCGTTCTTCTACACGATGATCAGCGCGGGCGGCGTGGCGGCGGGCGTCGTCTCCGTGTTGCTCCTGCCGTGGGGCTGGACGCGCGTGGCCGCGCCGTTTCACAGCTGGAATCTGCTCGTCGTCAATTCCGCCGTGCCCGAGTATCCGATTTCGCTCGTGCTCGGGATGGCGTTGCTCGCCACCGGATGGTTGCGACTGTTGTCGCTCGCGGCGCTGGTCTTCGCGGCGGCCACAACCGAGCCGGCGTATGGGGAGACGCGCGTGTTCGAGGCGCGCAATTTCTACGGCACGCTCCGCGTGCAGTCCGATCCGTCGACCAACACGCTGCGGCTCAAGAACGGGACGACGCTCCATGGCTTCGAGGTGATCGGGGCCGCCGATCGGGCGACGAGCTACTACCATCCGGCCAGCCCGATCGGCCAGATCATGCCCAAGCTCAGACCGCGACGCGTGATGGCGATGGGCCTGGGCGTCGGGACGTTGACGGCCTACGCCCAACCGGGCGATCACTACACGTTCCTGGAAATCAATCCGCTGGTGGAGCAGGTGTCGGCCAGCGGGCAGTACTTTTCGTACATCAGTCACGCGCGGCAGCGCGGCGCCACGGTGGACGTGCAACTCGGCGACGGGCGACTGACGGCGGCGCGATTGCCGGATCAGGCGTGGGATCTCATCGTGCTCGATGCGTTCTCCTCCGACTCGATTCCAGTCCACATGCTGACGGTGGACGCGCTGCGCGAGTACACGCACAAGGTGGCGCCGGGCGGCGTGATCGCGGTGCACGTGTCGAACCGGTTCTTCGAACTCGGGCCGATGGTGGCGAGCGAGGCCGAGTCGGTCGGATGGCAGTGGGCAATTCAGTCGCGGTCGGAAGAGGAAGCCGACGAGAACGCCTCGACCTGGCTGATGCTGACGCGCGATGCGGCGACGGCGACGGCCTTGGGCCTCACCGCTGAACCCTGGCAGCATCCGCAGATCCCGGCCGGCCTCACGCCGTGGACGGACGATTGGGCGAACATTCTGGGCCGCCTCCGGATTGTGACGGAGCGGCTGCATACCAATTTCGAGCAATAGTGCGACTTTGGACGACAGAAGCGACGCTTTCGGCTACACTGGAAAGGGTCGGGTCGCTTCCCAACCGACAAGGAGTTTCCATATGCGTTCGATGATGCGCGCCGTATTGGTGGCCGTGGCCGTGAGTGTGGCTGTGCCGGCGATGGCGCAGACCAAGTCCCCTGCGCCGGTCGTGCTGCCGTTCAACAAGGTGCCGGCGAAGGTCCGCACGTCACTGAAGAAGGCGTACCCGTCGGCGAAGGTGACGACCGCGGAACAGATTGGCACCGGCAAGAATGCCGTGTATCACTTCGTGATGACGGGCGCTCGCGCCACCGACGTGAAGATCTCGGCCGACGGCAAGATCCTCGGCGGCCCGGCGAAGAAGTAACGCGACGCCCTATCGCTGAATCGTGATCGTCGCGCCGTCCGGCACTGGTTCGGCGCCCGCGACGATCACGCGCTCTCCCGCGACCAGTCCCGACAGAATCTGCGCCCGTTCGCGCGCAATCAACCCAACCATTACAGACTTCCGGTGGGCCTTGCCATCCTGGCCCGCGACCATCACGTACGCCTGCAGGCCGTCTCGCAAAATGGCCGCCGTGGGAATGACGATCGCCCCCTGGCGTTCGTCCGCGTAGATCTCGCACTGCACGGGTGTGCCGACGGTTTGCATCGGCACGATCGCCACCGGATCGCCCGGTTTGGCTGCGGGAGTGGCTGGCGCAGGCACCGCCGGTCCGGTGGCTCCGGGTGTTCCGGGCGTGGCGCCCGGTGGTGTCGCCGCGGGCAGTGCGATGCGAATGTCGGCGGTGGTGGCCGCGCTGTCGAGCGATTGCGGCACCGTCAGGACCGTCCCTTCGACGACCGCCCCGTCGATCGGATTCATGATGCGCGCGGTCATGCCGGGACGTACGAGCGCGAGTTGCGCGGCGGGGAACGTGCCTGCGATTTCGAGGCGCGTCGGATCGATGACGCGCAAGACGGGATCGGCGGCGGAGGCGGTCACCTGATCGCCGACGTTGTGGAAGCGTTTCAGCACGACGCCATCGAAGCGGGCGCTCACAACCGTGCGCGCCGCCACCGATTCCAGCGCCTGCTGCGCATTGAGCGCGTGAGCCACGGCGCTTTCCGCATCCTGAAGCTCCCGCGTCGCGTCATCGTGTTCCTTCTGCGGGACGATGCCGCGCGCGAAGAGGCCAGACACCCGCGTGGCGGCCGCCTTGGCGGTGAGCAGGCGCGCGTTGGCCTGCGCGAGTTCCGAACGGCGTGCCGCGACGTCAAGCGCGATGGACGGCACGTCGAACTTCACCAGCACGTCACCGGCCTTGACCGGGTCGCCTTCATTTTTCGTGAGATCCGCCACGCGCGCGTTGTCGGGCGCCACGATCATCCAGTCGGCGCCGGGTGACGGCGCAACGGCCCCGGTGACGACCACCGTGGCGCGTAAGGCTTCGATCACGGCCGGCTCGGCGCGGACGACGAGCGGGCCGGTGGCTTCCACGGTTTCCGTAGTCGACCGGCGGCAGGCGGCCGCTGTGGCAAGCAACGTCACGACGAGCAGGGAACGCAGGAGACGGGACATGGCCCGCTTCGAAGCCTAACCCAAGTTACGATCCGATGAACGACGATGGCGGCGAGATGATGCGCCGCGAAGCGATGAGGGTGAACGCGATGGCACGGCGGGGGGATCTACGACACGTACTCGTGGCTGGGGCCGGATTGGCGGGCCTCAGTGCCGCGAAAGCGCTCGAGGCGCGCGGCGTACGCGCGACGGTGATCGACGCGCGCGATCGTGTCGGCGGCCGCGTGGTCACGTTGCGCGACGGGTTTGCCGCCGGGCAGTACGCCGAGGGGGGCGCGG
>CAYFLU010000278.1:0-3568 GCA_964343975.1 uncultured Solibacteraceae bacterium | reverse complement strand
ACTTCGGCGCCGTGATGCTCGCGCAACCACGGAATCGCCACCGCGGACGCCGGCCCGCCCGAATACGCCAACACCACCCGGCGGCTCATGCGCCCTTCACCATCGCGTTCAACTTCTGCTCCATCGCCACCGCATTGTCGAGCCCGCGACACACGAGCAGGATCGTGTCGTCGCCGGCCAACGTGCCCGCCACTTCCGCGAGCTTCGTGCGATCCATCAGCACGGCCAAGCCGTTGGCCTGGCCCGGATCGGTGCGCACCACAATCATCGCGTCCACGCGCTCGAAGGACCGCACGAGCGACGTCACCGCCTTGCGCATCTGCTCATTGAGCGCCGCGCCGCTGCGCTCCGCCCCGGGCCGCACGTAGGCGCCGTCACCGGCGCGCTTCACGAGGCCCAACTGCCCGAGATCGCGAGAGAGCGTGGCCTGGGTCACATGAATCCCCCGCGCCTCGAGCTGCTCCCGCAAAGCCTCCTGGGAGGTCACGGCTTCCTTATCAATGAGGTCGAGGATCTGTGACTGCCGGAAGGACTTCATAACTATTCACCGAATACGCATGATTATACATGCCATGCATACGAAAAGTACGCAAAAACCGTACGTTTTCGTTGACGAGGCGCATGGTGATTTGTATATTTAGTATCACTAATGCATAGTTATCCATCCAAGATTCGGGTCGGCGTGGCGGGAGCCACGGGATTTGCCGGGCAGGAGCTCGTAGCCATTCTGGCGCGCCATCCTTATGTAGAGCTCGTCGCGGGCATGTCCTCGTCGGCCGATTCGGCGGCACGCCCCCTGCCCCGCTTGAACCGTGTGTGGCACGGCCAGCTCGAACCGCTCGATCTCAACAAGCTCTCCACGTTGACCGATGTCACCTTTCTCGCGTTGCCGGAGAAGGCCGCCGCCGAGGTGGCGCCGCCGCTCGTGGCCGCCGGCGTGAAGGTGATCGATCTGTCGGGCGCATTCCGCATTCGCGACAACGGCGATCGCGCGAAGTGGTATCCGGCGACCGCGTCGTTGCCGGCGGGCACGGCGTACGGTCTCGTCGAGTACTTCGCGAATGACATCAAGACGGCAGCGCTCGTGGCGTGTCCGGGGTGCTATCCGACCGCGGCGTTGCTGTCGTTGATGCCGCTCGTGAAGGCGGGGCTCGTCAACACGGATGCGGGCCTGGTGATCGACGCGAAGTCGGGCATCTCGGGCGCGGGTCGCGCCGCGACCGATCGCACGCACTTCTCCGAAAATCACGGCTCGGTCGCCGCCTACGGCGTGCTCGGCCATCGTCACGTGGCGGAGATGCAGCAGGAGCTCGGTGCGGAAGTGACGTTCGTGCCGCATCTCGTGCCGCTCGATCGCGGCATTCTCGAGACGATCTACGTGAAGACGAAGGCCGGCGTCACGGCAGCCGCGATCGCGAGCGCGATGCAGGCGGCCTATGCCGATGCGCCGTTCGTGCGCCTCACCGGCGATGCGCTTCCCGAGATCAAGCACGTCGCCTACACGAACTTCTGCGACATCGGCTGGAAGTACGACGCGGCCACGTCGCGGCTCGTGCTCGTGTCGGTGATCGACAACCTCGTGAAGGGCGCGGCGGGCCAGGGCGTGCAGGTCTTCAACGTCATGCACGGCTTCGACCAGACGACGGCACTGCTGTGAAGGTCCTGAAGCTCGGCGGCGAACTGATCGAGACGGCCGAGAGCCGCGCGCACATGGCGCGGCTCATCGCGCGTCTCATGACCGACGGCCCGCTCGTCGTCATTCACGGCGGCGGCAAAGCGGTGGACGTCGATCTCAAGCGCCGCCAGATCGAGCCGAAGAAAGTGGACGGATTGCGCATCACCGACGCCGACACGCTCGAGTCGGTGATCGCGGTCATCGGCGGCTCCGCCAACATGCACTTCGTCGCCTCGCTCGTCGGTGCCGGCCTCAAGGCCGTCGGCCTGAGCGGTGTGGATGCAAGCTGCGGCCGCGCGGTACGCACGGCGCCGATCACGTCCACGAAGGGCGAAGTCGTGGATCTCGGTCTGGTCGGCGATCCGACCGAGGCGGATCCCGCGCTCTTCCGCACGCTCACGGCAGCGGGCTATCTGCCGGTCGTCGCGTGTCTTGGTGTCGATGACCGCGGGCAGATCCTCAATGTGAATGCCGACGTGATGGCCTGCCGCATCGCGGCCGCCGTCGGCGCGTCGGAGCTGCTGATCGCAGGCACGACGGCCGGCGTGTTCGACGCGAGCGGCGCGACGATTCCGCAGCTCGACACCGACGGCATGGCGGCGCTCATCGCGAGCGGCGCGGCCAACGCAGGCATGGTGGCCAAGCTCAATGCCTGCCGCACGGCGCTCGACGCCGGCGTGGCGGCCGTGAAGATCGTGGATGGCAAGGATTTGACGACGGGCACGACGCTCGTCGCGGGAGTACGGGCGTGACGACACAGACAGTGGCCGATATCCAGACGGCCGAGGCCGCACACATTCTGCAGGTCTACAAGCGCGCGAACGTGGTGTTCGAGCGCGGCGAAGGCGTGCACCTCATCGACGCGAACGGGCGCCGCTACCTCGACTTCATCTCGGGCGTCGGCGTGTGCTCGCTCGGTCATGCGCATCCGGCGCTTGCCGCCGCGATCGCCGATCAGGCAAAAACGCTGCTCCACACGTCGAACCTCTTCTATCACCCGCTGCAGGGCGAGCTGGCGACGCGTCTCTCGGCGCTCACCGGACTCGACCGCGCGTTCTTCTGCAACAGCGGCGCCGAAGCCGTCGAAGCCTGTTTGAAGTTCGCGCGCCGCTACTGGAAAGGCACGCGGACGAAGTTCGTCGCGTTCACGCATTCGTTCCATGGCCGGACCATGGGCGCCGTGTCGGTGACGTGGGACGACCACTACCGCGCGCCGTTCCAGCCGCTCGTGCCGAACGTCGTGTTCGTCGACACGAATGATCCGGCGGCGCTCACCGCGGCCGTCGACGAGACGACCGCCGCGATCATCGTCGAGCCCGTGCAGGGCGAAGGCGGTGTGCGGCCGATTCCCGCGGCCATGGTCGCGGCGATCAACGCGGCCTGCGCGAAGACGGGCGCGCTGCTCATCGCGGACGAGATCCAGTGCGGCTCCGGCCGCACGGGCGTATTCAGCGACAGCCGCTCACTCGGCCTGAAACCGGACCTGATGGCGCTCGCCAAGGCGCTCGGCGCCGGCGTGCCGATCGGCGCGGCGATGTTCACCAACGCCGTGGCCGAGGCGGCGCAGCCCGGCGACCACGGCAGCACCTACGGCGGCAACCTGCTCGCCTGCCGCGCGGCGCTCACCTTCCTCGACACGCTCGGCACGCCGGGCAGTGGCGGCGTGCTCGACAACGTCCGCACCGTCGGCGCGTATTTCGGCACCGCTCTCGGGGCGCTGAAGACGCGCATCGCCGCGAAGTACCCGAAGGCGGAGGTGCGCGGCGCGGGCCTCATCCGCGGCCTCGACATCGGCGAAGACGCGACCTGGGTCGTGCCGGCGGCGCTCGAACGCGGCCTGCTCGTGAACCGCACGTCGACCTCAGTGATCCGCATGCTGCCGCCGTTCATCAT
>CAYFLU010000277.1:0-3602 GCA_964343975.1 uncultured Solibacteraceae bacterium | reverse complement strand
CCGTACATCACGGAAGGCATCGGCGAAGACTTCCTGCCGCAGAACGTCGACTTCAGCGTGATCGACCACTTCGAGAAGGTCACCGACAAGGACGCGGCGATCATGCAGCGCCGCATTGCGCGTGAAGAGGGCATCTTCGCGGGCAACTCGGCCGGGTCGGCGATGGCGGGGCTGCTGCAGATGAAGGATCGCTTCAAGCCGGGCGATCTCGTCGTCGTCATCTTCCACGACCACGGCACGCGCTACCTCGGCAAGATGTTCAACGACGACTGGATGAAGAAGAAGGGCTTCTTCCAGCGCGAGGGCCTCACGGCGCGCGATCTGGTGGCGAACAAGCGCACGGTGCCGCTCGTCACGGTGGAGCATACCGACACGATTGCGCACGTGGCGCAGGTGATGACGGCGCACGACTTCTCGCAGATTCCCGTCACCTCCAACGGCCGCATCGTCGGTTCGGTGAACGAGGCCAAGCTCTACGCGAAGATGATCGCGGATCCGTCGTCGCGTACGCAGCCGGTGGAAACGGTGATGCAGGGCGCGTTCCCGTTCCTCGACATTACGGCGCCGGTCGACGCACTGGCGCTCATGCTCACCCCCGAGAACCCGGCCGTGCTCGTGCGCGACTTCAAGACCGACGAGACCTGGGTCATCACGCGCAGCGACGTGATTCAGGTCCTGTCGTAGGGCGTCGTTGGTCTCGAGAGGCGTCGCGCGGCACGTCCTGCTCTTTGGCGGCGGCGCGGGTGTGCTCATCGCCGCGATGCAGTTCGCGGAGTATCGCTTCCTCGTCGTCGAGCACTCGATTGAAATTTACGTTGCGATCGTGGCCAGCGCGTTCGCGGCTGCGGGGATCTGGCTGGGGCTGAAGATCGTCAAGCCGAAGGTCGTCGTGGAGCGCGTGGCCGTGGAAGTGCCGGTGGAAGTGCGCGTGCCGGTCGAGGTCCCCGTGCCGGTGCCGGCGGGGCCGTTCGTGTTGAATCAGGCCAAGGCCGACGAGCTCGCGCTGACGCCGCGCGAACTCGAAGTCCTTGGCCTCATTGCCGAGGGGCTCAGCACGAAAGAGATGGCCGAGCGCCTGTTTGTCTCAGAGAACACGATCAAGACCCACACGAGCCGTGTGTTCGACAAGCTCGGCGTGAACCGCCGCACCCAGGCTGTGCAGGCGGGCAAGCAGCTCCGCCTGATTCCGTAGCGCGCTACTTGCCCATCCCTTTCGTCTGCACGTGCCAGGTCGGTTCCTTGCACAGGATGCAGTCGGCGCCGGTGAACATCTTCGCGGCGTTCTTGTCACCCTTGAGCTGCCACGCAAACCACGCGGCACCGATGCGACCGAGTGAGCCGCCGTTCTTCGCGCCGTACGTGCCGATGTGCGCGAGCTTGTCCTCCCACGCGTAGAAGATCGGCTGGCCCTTGACGTACTCGAACGTGTCTTTGCCGCCGCCATAGGCGATGTCGAGGCTCTCTTCACCGGTCAGGATCAACACGGGGGAGTGGATGGCGTCGAGCCGCTTCTTCGCGTCGTTGAGGTCCGGCATCACACCCTGCGCATTCGGCTGCGGATTCGTGAGCCGCGTGCCGCTGTTGAAGATGCCGAGCGCGGTCACGCGCTTGTCGGCCGCGGCGTTGATGGCGAGCCCGCCGCCACACGACTGACCCGCGACGGCCACGTGCGCCGTGTCGATGTGGCCCGCCAGTGGATGTCCGGTCTTCCCATTTGTCGCGAACGCCCAGTCGATGCCCTGAATCATGTGATCGACGGTTGACCGCTGGTTGCGGGCGGAACCGGGCGCCACGGGAATGGCCGGCGCAGCCGGTGGGGCCGGTTCACCAGGCTTGCGCACCGCCGGATTCTCCTGCGGCCCGACTTCCAATTCCACCTCGCCCATCTTGCCGGCAGAAATCACGAGGATGCCCTGACTCGCGATCTCGGTCAGGAAGCTGCGGAAGCGATTGCCCGCGTGGATGCATGCGCCATTGCCCCACACGAGCACGGGCAGTTTCTCGGCCGGCAGCTTCGCCGGACGATAGATGACATGGTCAGGCGCCGACGGATCCGTCGTCATGATGGCCGGGTACGAGCCGCTGCCGAGGGGCGTGTCGGGTTTCTCGTACTTCGGCACGCCGAACGGCACCGGCCGGCCATCCTTGTCCTTGTCTGGGCCGAGCGTTGGGGCGGGGGAGAGTGGAGCCTGAGCTTGCGCGTACAGCACCGAGCTCACGAGCGCGAGTGCCAAACCGGTGACGAGACGATGACGGACGGCCATGGGAACCTCCGGGACGGGCTAAGAGGACCACGGGTGCCGTAAGAGGAGAAGCCTGTAACGGTGTCGGTCACCTTTTCGCGTGATTCCGGCCCATTTGGCCCAAAATCACCCGATCGGATGACGACATCCCCGGTGCCGATCGCCAGAATCGCGCTCCTCAACCCCTTTCCGCAGGAGCTGTGACCGTTATGCAGAAGACCGTTCTCACCTTTGGCCTCCTTTCCGGCGCCGTGGCCGCCATTCTCATGTGGCTCACGCTGCCGTTCATCGACGGCATCGGCTACGACAAGGCCGCGATCGTCGGCTACACGGGCATCGTCGCGTCGTTTCTGTTCGTCTATTTCGGCGTCCGGTCGTATCGCGACAACGTCGCCGGCGGCACGCTGTCGTTCGGCAAAGCCTTCGGCATCGGGCTCCTGATCACGTTGATCTCGTGCGCCTGCTACGTGATCTCGTGGGAGGTCATGTATTTCAAGATGATGCCGGACGCGATGGTGAAGATCACGAACCACAGCATCGAGAAGCTGCGGGAGAGCGGCGCCACGCAGGCGACGATCGACAAGGCCATCCAGCAGGGCGCCGAGTTCAAGAAGCTGTACGACCAACCGCTCTACAACGCGGCGATCACGTTCACCGAGCCGTTTCCGGTGGGGCTGTTGATCACGCTGATTTCGGCGGCGGTGTTGCGGCGTCGGAAGACGGCGGTCTGAGGGGCCGCATCGGTGAACCCGGGACCTGAAGGTCCCGGGCTCCACGTGACGGAGCGTCCCGGGCTCCACAGGTCACGGGATCCAAGGACGGAACGATGCGCGTCGATGCTTACGTGGTCAGCCGCTTGTAGCCGACGTAGAGCGTTGCGCGCCAGCGCAGGATCATGCCGAACGCCATCAAGTAGAACACGGCGGCGGTTTGAAGCGGCGAGATGTAGGCGCCGATGTAGTCGTGCAGCGCCACGCGCACGGCGAAGAGGGCGACGATGATGAGGAGGAAGGCGCGGGAGCGCTGCATGTAGACCACGCCGTCGCGCTGCTCGAGCCGCGAAGAGCGCATCAGCGGATACGCGAGCACCAACAAACCGAAGGCGAACGCGCCGACCGCCCACGTCCAGGGCACGCGCGTGAGCGGCGAGAAGAACATGCCGAAGCCCGTGCTCATGCCGAGCGGCGGGATCACGATCGACTTGATGGAAACGGGCATGCGCGTTTCCTGCACCCGCCACAGAATCAGCCCGAGTCCCCCGAGGATCGGACCGATGCGGAGCACCGGCACGAGGTACCGCGCGTACTGCGCGAACAGGGCATGCAGATCCACGTTGTCTTCGATGCTACCAGCCCGGCC
>CAYFLU010000276.1:0-3603 GCA_964343975.1 uncultured Solibacteraceae bacterium | reverse complement strand
GGCGAAGGGCGCGCGGCCGAGGCCGTCGAGACGCGTGGCCCACTCGCGCACGGCCGCATCGCCGCGCTGACGGACGTCTTCAATAATTCGCGCGGTCCCCCGCGCGACAACCGTGCGCGCGGCGCCGTCGGTGACCGTGCGCGCGCGATCGGCGGCTGGCTTCGTCGGGCGCGCCATCACAGCACGATCTTGTTGAGCGGATACTCAACAATCCCCGTGGCGCCGGCGTTCTTCAGGCGCGGAATCAGTTCGCGGACGGTGCGTTCCTCGATGATCGTGTTCACCGCGACCCAGTCTTCTTCGCCCGGGCGCGCGCTGAGCGGCGACACTGTCGGACGCTGGAGCGCGGGCAGAAGCGCGAGCACGGCTTCGAGGCGGCTCGCCTGCGCGTTCATCATGAGGCCCACGCGGCCCTGCGCTTCGATGGCGGCGTTGAGCAGCAACGCGATGTTGTCGAGCTTGATCCGCGTCCAGCCCTTCTGGAGGCTGTCGCGGTTGGCGATGAGCTGCGTGTTCGACTGCATCAGTGTGTCGATGATGCGGAGCCGGTTCGCTCGGAGAGATGACCCGGTTTCCGTGACTTCCACGATCGCGTCGGCCAGCACCGGCGGCTTCACTTCGGTGGCGCCCCACGAGAACTCGACGTTCACCGGCACGTTCTTCTTCGCGAAGTACGCTTCGGTTGCCCGCACGAGCTCGGTGGCGATGGTCTTGCCGGCCAGATCCTCCGGCCGCTGATAGGGCGAATCTTCCGGCACCGCGAGGACCCACCGCACCTTGCCGAAGCTCTGCTTGGCATAGATGAGATCGGCGATCGGCTCGATCGGCGCGTCGGGCCGCGTCGCCGTGTACTCCGCGATCCAGTCCTGGCCGGTGAGACCGGCATCGATCACGCCGTCGGCCACATACCGCGCCATTTCCTGCGCGCGGATGAGCATGCACTCGATCTCCGGATCATCGATCGCCGGAAAGTACGACCGCGAACTGACGTAGATGTTGAAGCCCGCCCGGCCGAACAGTTGCACCGTGGCGTCCTGCAGCGACCCCTTCGGAATCCCCAGCTTGAGCTTCATCGCGCACCTCCGAACGGCAGCGGCTGCGTGAAGCACGAGCGCGTGCCCGTGTGACAGACATTGCCGTCGCCTTCACGTTCCACGCGCGCGAGCACCGTGTCGGCGTCGCAGTCGGTCGTGAGCGACACGACCTTCAGGCGGTTCCCCGACGTCTCGCCCTTCGTTCACAGCACGTTCCGCGTGCGCGAGAAGAACGTGACGTAGCCCGTCGCGAGCGTCTTGGCGTACGCCTCGGGGTTCATGAACCCCACCATCAGCACTTCGTTCGAGACCTCGTCCTGCACGATCGCCGGCACGAGCCCGTCCAACTTTTGATAATCCAGTTCCACAGCCACCACACACGCTCCCAAATGCAAAAAGCCCCGCACACTGGCGGGGCTCCGGTCGAACCAATCTGTTGTTTGAAGGATTAGTTCAGGTGCAGCTCCGCCGTTCGGTCGTCGTGATGATGGTGACGATGGTGGCGGAGTGAGAAGAACACTGCCGACAGCGTATCACACACGCTGTCGGCAGGGGAAACCGATGGGGGGATCTACTTGCCGTCGGTGGCAGTGGCCGGGCGGATCGCGAGACTCAGGCGCTGGAAGTTCGCCGCGCCGCTCACCGCGTCGATCACGTTCACCTGGCAGGTGTAGACGCCCGGTTTGAAGTTGCTCGCATCGACCACGAACTCGAAGATCTGCGCCTTGCGGTCGTTGGCGTCGACCACCGTGCGTTCGACCATCGGCGTTTCGTACACCTTGGTCTTGTTGCGGTAGAACGCCAGGTTCGTGCGCACCTGCGGCGCGCCGGCATCGGCCGCCGAGTCGTACACCTCGTAGTAGATGTAGATCTTCTGGTCCTGGTTGATCACGTGCGTGATGTTCGGCACGATCTCGATGTTGTCGCGCACGAGCGGGCTCAGCGTCTTGCGCCCGGCCGCGCTCGGCAGCAACTGCGTGCTCAGCACCACCGTGCTCAGCTTCACGCTCGACCGGCTGAGATCCGGCACGAGGATCGGCGTTTCGAACGTGCCCATCTGGCCGGTGGTGTTCTCGCGGACGATGATCTTCGCCGTGTAGCGTCCCGGCGGGAGCGTGGCGCCGGTCTGGAAGAGCACCTGCTTCTGTGCGAGCGAGTCCTTGGCGGTCGGCGGCACCGTCACGGTGGACTTGATCGTGGCGAACGTCTCGCCGCGCTCATCGCGGATGAAGCCGCGCACGTCGAGCATCTCGTTGGTCGTCGAGGGCGGCACGGATTCGCCGGGCACCGCCACCGAGATCGGCACGTAGTAGCAGGTCGGCGTGAAGCCCGGGAACCCGCCGCGACCGCCGGCTTGCCCGCCGCCGGGGCCGCCAGGGCGTCCGCCGCCACCGGGACCGCCACGGCCACCAAAGGCGACCTGGTTGCCGCACGCGTCAGCTGTCGGCAGGCGGAAGTAGCCGGCCGTGACGAAGAGCGGCACGTCCGTGGCCGGGATCGGCATCAGCAGCTGTTCCTGCAGCTGGTTCTCGCGATCCGCCTTGCTCGTGTTCGCGAAGTCGCGATCGGCGTAGTACCCCTCGCGGTAGGTCATCTTGCCGTCGATCTTCTTCTTCAGGCGCACCTGGATCTTGCGGAAGCTGCCGTCCTGCTTCGTGTTCGAGCTCGAGTAGCCGAGGATGTAGTACGACGAGATGTCCTGCTCGACCTTCTCGAAGGCTTCACCGAAGTCGTTCGAGTCGGTGAACGCCGTGCCGCCCGTGTCGGCGGCCAGCGACTGCAGCGTCTCCTGCTGCGCCGCGAGCTGCGCGAACTGCTGCGCCACGCCACGGCCCGAGAATGCCGCCATGCCGCCGCGGCTGCCCTGACGCGCGCTGCCGCCGGCCACCACGACCTGCAACCCGCGCGAGTCGACCGGGTTGATCGACGTGTTCGCGCGGCTGCACGCGTTCACCGCGGCGCGCGACTCGATCGCGTTGTCGCTGCCGTTGCGCTGCATGCCCGACGAGAAGTAGAGGATCGCCTTGTGCTGCTGGATCGACTGCAGGCTCTCGCAGATCGTCTTGAGCCCGCGCAACCGCATGTCGTTGTTGAACGAGTCGAGCTCCTGCGCGCTCGTATCCACCGTCGTGGTGTCCGAGGTCGCGCTGTTGGTCGCTTCGTCGGACGACATCGTGCTCGCGTCCACATCCGCCACGGCCGTGCCGTCCGTGACGGCGAAGCCCTTCAGCGTGTTCGTGATCTTGTCCTTGTCGTTCGTGAAGTCCGTGAGGATGCGGAGCGTCGACGAGATCGAGGCGATCGCGACGAGATCCGACGTCGACATCTTCTCCGTCGACCACTTGATGGCCGCGTCCGCGGCCTTCTGCACGTCTTCGGGCTGCATCGAGCTTGTGTCGAAGAGCAGGATCCACACGCGGTGACCGGCCACGTCAGCGGACGTGAGCGGCGAACTCGACGCGTCGATCTTCGTCGTGTCGGCCTCCGGCGTTGCGGCCGGTGTCGGGGCGGCGGGGGCCGCCGGTGTGGGCGCAGCGGCCGGCGTGGCCGGCTTGCCGGGCGCAGGCTT
>CAYFLU010000275.1:0-3621 GCA_964343975.1 uncultured Solibacteraceae bacterium | reverse complement strand
TGGCCCGCGACGCGAAACACGCTCGACACTTCGGCGGCCGCCACGCGCGTGGCGGTGACAATGGCCAACCCGGCCGACGCCACGCTGCCGAGCACGACCGCGATCAGACCTTCGCGCGCCTCACCGGGATCGGCCTGCCCTTCGCCGCGCGTGCCCGAACCGACCTTCAGCACTTCCGCAGCGGCCACACCTTCCGGATACGGCAAGTCCGAATGCGTGACGAGCGCGCGCCGCAGCGGAATCGTGAAGAGCACGCCCAGCACGCCGCCGCTCGCGCAGATCAGGAACGACTCCCAGAACGGAAACCCGGTCCACCAGCCGACGATCACGAGCCCCGGCAACACGAAGATGATCGCCGACAACGTGCCGGCCGCCGAGGCGACCGTCTGCACGATGTTGTTCTCGAGAATCGACGCGTCCTTCACCGCACTGAGAATCGCCATCGAAATGACGGCGGCGGGAATCGACGACGCGAAGGTCAGTCCGACCTTCAGGCCGAGGTACACGTTGGCGTCCGTGAACACGGTGGTGATCAGCGCGCCAAGGATCAGGCTGCGCAGCGTCAGTTCTTTCGGCATGCGCGCATGGTACTCCGTCGGCCGCGCGGCGCGTTTCTTGAGCCTCACTTTTCCGACAGGGGGTGTCGGTCAAGCGACATGCACGAGAGCCGATTACTCCCCGTGTAGGGAGCCATGCAGATTACGAGCGTCGCCTCATCGTTGCCGAAGCCCGCGCGGGTCGTTGCCACGCGGGCCAATGCGCTGCCCACCAAATCAGGTAACACCGACGTGGACGCCGTCCTCACCGGAGGCACCAACTGGTGGCACGACGCCTCGAACGCGATGGGCGTGTCGACCGCCACCGGCATGTCGAACGCGAAGCACACGCTGACGTTCAGCTTCATGGCCGTCGCGAACAGCGCGCGGACCACGGACACCGACGGCTTTCAGGCGATGACCGACACGACGAAAACCGCCGTGCGCGCCGCCCTCGCGTATGTCTCCACCGTCGCCAACGTGTCGTTCGAGGAAGTCGACACCGGCGGCAACATCCAGTTCGGCACGGACAACCAGCACGGCAAGAGCGGCGGCTACGCCTACACGCCGAATTCCGCCGGCGCCGACGTGGCCTCCGTCTACATGGCCAACGACGCGTACAACCAGGGCACGACGCAGTGGACAGAAGGCTCGTCGGCTTGGGCCGCGCTCGTGCACGAGATCGGACACGCACTCGGTCTGAAGCACCCGGGCGCCTACAACGCCGGCGGCGGCAAAACGCCCGGTCCGTATCTGCCCAAGACCGAAGACAACACACGCTACTCGCTGATGTCGTACAACACGCCGTCGGACGCCACGGTGGCGGAGAGCACGGCGCTCGACGGCGGACGCTACTCGCTGTCCATGCGCGGCATCCAGGCGTCGACCTATCAGATGGTCGACATGCAGGCGCTGCAGTACATGTATGGCCGGAGCCAGAACGCCGCGGAAACCGACGCGCAGACCTACGCGTTCACCGACGGCGACGCCGACAAGAATCAATTCCTCAAGACCGTCTCGAACTCGAACGCGAACTCCACGATCGACGCGTCCGGCATCTCGAAGTCGAACGTGATCGATCTGCGCGCGGGCCACTTCAGCTCGATCGGCCTGCACGACGCCTACGCGAACCTCGCGACGCCGTTCAACACCGCCGCGAAATGGAAGGCCGCGGTGAAGAGCAAAGCCGTGCCGACCTACACGGGCGCGAACAACCTCGGCATCGCCTATGGCAGCCACATCGGCAAGGCCAAGGGCGGCAGCGGCGCCGACACGATCATCGGCAACGACGATGCGGCCAACACGATCGAGAGCGGCGCGGGGAACGACACGATCTTCCTCGGCAAGGCCAACGCCACGGTGAATGGCGGCGACGGCACCGACACGGTGTGCCTCACGAAGCTGAAGACGAAGTGGAACGTGGCCTACAACGCAGAGACCGGCACCTACACGTGCACGAACGGGTCGATCACGCAGACACTGACCGGTGTGGAGTCTGTGAAGGGCTGGGACGGCAAGAAGCTCACGATTTCCAAGCTCGCGTAGCCTAGCGGCTGGTCACGCGGCGATAGAGCGACCGGCGCGGCGCTGCGTTGCGATCCGGCGCGCCCGTCCCCGTGGCGCCTGTGCCGAACTGCCAGTCCGACGCCGACGCCTGCGACCCCACACTCACGCGCATCGTCTGGCCGTCGTCGGAGAGTTCAAACGTCCGCGCAAAATCCGCGTTACGCCCCGCGTCGATGTCCTGACGCAGCGTCTGCCCGACCCAGAACGTCTTCGTCTTCACCGAGCCGTTCACGAGCTGATGGCTTTCGCTCTTGCCGTTGATCTTGAAGAGCACCGGCGCGCCGATGCCGTCGCCGATGGTGATCGTGTCGACGCCAAGCGTGAGCGTCAATTCTTCCGGTGGGGTCGTGAGTTCCTTCTTGAGCGCTTCCGCCGCGGACAGACGCTTCGGCTTCGTGCCCGGCAAGACGTCACCGATCGACCAGCCCATGGGAATGCGACCGTTCCCCATATCGGTCACCGCGGGGATGAAGCCGCCGCGCCCACCCGGACCACCGGTGCCGGCACCGTCGGTCGCGCCGGCGCCGACGATCGCGGCGCCGGCGACGATCTCCACCTGATCCGCGATCTTGCCGCCGCCCGCGTTGGCGTCGGTCAGGATCCACTGCCCCGAGAGGGCCGGCCGCGCCACCGGCTCCGTCTTCGATTGCGGCGCTGCGATGACCGCGCCGTGGAGCGCGCTCGCCATCGCAATCACCGGCATCACCAGACGGACGCGCATGCTCCGCTACCGTCCGCCCGTCGCCTTGCGGAACGCGTCCGCGCCGCCGACGACCGGCAACGTGATCGACGTGCCCGCGAGATCCACCGTGAGCTCGGTGCCTGGTGCGGGCCAGAGGGTGAAGTCCTTGTCGCTCGAGAAGATCATCAGCCCGATTCGTTTGCCCGCCGGAATGATCTGATCGTCGGGCTCGAGATCGAACGTCATCTTCACGGCCTTGCCGGGCGTAAGCGGCACGCCGGGCGCCTTCGCGTGGTAGTCGCCTCCGGCGGTGAGTGATGCCGCGTTCTGCGGATCGGCCCAGCCGCGCGTGATGAGGTTGGCCGTGCCGATCGGCCCGTCCGTCCACGGCAACTGCACGAGCCACACCGAGAGATTCGCCGCCGCCTTGCTCGACGCCACGCTGATCGTGACGCGCGAGAAGCCCGACAGATGCACGGGCGCCGTCAATTCCGCGGTCGCATACAGCAACCGATGCGTGGACGTGCCCGCTGCCGCCAGATCCGCGCCACTGAACTGCACGTCATCGATGAGCGTTTCGCGGATGGCACTGCGCGGCTGCACGTTGGCGAGCGCCCCCACGGCGCCGCCGCCGCTCACCGGATACAGCGCGACCGGGCTTGCGGCCGGATTCGGATAGTCGGCGTACGGCGTTGGCGCGGGTGTGGGCGCGGCGCCGCGACCGCGCGCGCCGGTCGCCGGCGCGGCCCCCGGCGCGGGCGGCGGCGTCTCGCGCACGATCCAGGCCTTCGGGTCGTTCTCGACGCCGTTCTGCACGCCGTAGAGGTAACGCGTGAA
>CAYFLU010000274.1:0-3625 GCA_964343975.1 uncultured Solibacteraceae bacterium | reverse complement strand
ACAAGGCCTGAGCCGAACGACGAGTAGAGGCTCTGAATCAGCGACACGATGTTGCCGTCCTTGTCGATCACGGTGAGATAGATCGTGTCGCCGCCCGTGGAATCCGTCAGCCCGCTGAATGTCGACGGCGTCGGCTGGCAATTCGCCTTCGCCGGATCGATGCCTTTCGCGCGCTCGGCCGCGTGCGGCTTGCTCAGCATGGGCAACACCGGCACCGTTGCAAACTTCGGGTCAGCGACGTACTTCAGCATGTCGGCGTACGCGAGCTTCTTCGACTCGATCATGACGTGCATCGCCTGCGTGCTGCCGAGGCCGTAGCTCGCGATCGGGTACTGCTCCATCAGGTTCAGCATCATGAGCGCCGCGATGCCCTGCGTGTTCGGCGGCAACTCGTATACCGTCCACCCGCGATACGTCGTCGAAATCGGCTCGACCCACTCGGGCTGGTACTCCGTGAGGTCAGCCGCGGTCATCGTGCCGCCCTGCGCTTTCATCACGCTCAGGATGGCCTCGGCGGTCTTGCCTTCGTAGAAGCCTGCCGGGCCCTTCTCGGCGATGAGCCGCATCGTGTTGGCGAGATCCGGATTACGGAAGACCTCGCCTTCCTTGGGCGGATGTCCATTCGGCAGGAACACCTTCGCGCTGTTGGGATCCTGCGCGAGCTTGCGCGCACCTTCACTCCAATAGCGCGCAACGACCTCGCTCACCGGAAAGCCGTCGTCCGCGTAGAAGATCGCCGGCGCGAGCAGATCGGCCATCGGCAGCGTGCCGAAGCGCTTGCGCAGCAACTCCCAGCCCTTCACGGCGCCGGGCACGGTGACCGTGTAGATGCCGCTCTGCGGCATGCGCGTGATGCCCTTGCTCTTCAAGAGCTGCGCCGAGAGTCCCGTCGGCGCCCAGCCGCCGGCGTTGAGGCCGTAGAGTTTCTTGGTCTTCGCCTCGTAGTAGATCGCGAACACGTCGCCGCCGATGCCGTTGTAGTTCGGCTCGACGAGGCCCATCACCGCGTTGGTGGCAATCGCTGCATCAACGGCATTGCCGCCGCGCTCGAGGATGTGCGCGCCGGCTTGCGCCGCCAAGGTGTGGCTCGCGGCGACGATGCCGTATTTCGTCATGACTTTGGAGCGGCCCGTGACGACCTTGGGCGCGGTGGGCACCGGATCCTGCGCCAGAGCCACGACGGAGACACAGAGACTGAGGAGAAGCGCGATGCGCAGGCGCGTGGACATGCGCGCATGATACTCGCGGGGACGGCACAGCGAACACACCACACGGAGGCACGAAGGCACGGAGAAGAGCTCCAAGGGTTTGCGGGCTCTCACCACGGAGGCACGAAGGCGCGGAGGCGGGGCCTTACGGATGCGCTCCACTGATCGCGGCACGTCGCTTGGCCAGGAACTTCTGCTCCGCGGGTTGCGCTGTCAGGGCCATCGCCCGCGTGTAGGCCTCGCGCGCCTGGTCGTCGCGACCGACACGACGGAGCGCATCTGCGCGCACGGCGTGATACGGGGCATACGCGACCATGCTCTCCACTGAGGAGATCTCGGCCAGCGCGCTGAGACCGGCAGCCGGACCATCCCGCATCGCGATGGCAGCCGCGCGGTTGAGAGCGACGACGGGCGACGATGCGAGCTGCATCAGGACGTCGTAGAGGCCGACGATCTCGACCCAGTCGGTATCGTGCGCGGTCGGCGCCTGCGCGTGCACGGCGGCGATGGCCGCTTGCACGGCGAACGGGCCCGGCCGCCGACCGGCCAACGCGCGCGTGACGAGCGCGGCGCCTTCGGCAATCTCAGCCACATGCCAGCGCGATCGATCCTGTTCGTCGATCGGCACGAGCGCGCCCTCGGCATCCACACGCGTGTCTCGTCGCGCGTCGTGCAACAGCATCAGCCCCAGGAGGCCGAGCGATTCCGGCTCGGGCAGGAGCGCAACGAGCTGGCGGCCGAGCTCGATGGCGCGCCGAGAAAGATCGGCGCGCACGAGTGCGTCGCCGGCGGTGGCCGCATAGCCTTCGTTGAAGACGAGATACACGACGTGCAGCACCGTGTCGAGACGCTCGGGCAGCTGGTCGCGATCCGGCACCGCGTACGGAATCTTCGCGTCGCGAATCTTGGCTTTGGCACGCACGATCCGCTGCGCAATCGTCGGCGCATTCGAGAGAAACGCGCGCGCGATCTCTTCGGTTGTCAGACCGCACACCTCTCGCAACGTCAGGGCCACGCGCGCATCGGGCATGAGCGCCGGATGGCAACAGGTGAAGACCAGGCGCAGGAGATCGTCTTCGAAGAGTGTGTCGGCCGGATCCGCCGGCAGTGTCGATTGCTCCAGCGTGTGCGCCAGCGCCGTCAGCGCGGCGTCGCGACGCGCGCGGCGGCGGATCGTGTCGATGGCCGAGAAGCGGCCGGTGGAGACGAGCCACGCGCGCGGATTCGCGGGCACGCCGTCGCGGGGCCACTGCGCGAGCGCTGCGAGAAATGCGTCGTGCAGCGCCTCCTCGGCGAGATCGAAGTCGCCGAGGAGGCGGATCAGCGTGGCGAGCACGCGCCGGGACTCGGCGCGGTACACGGCCTCGACGTCGGCCGGCGTCATCGCGCCAACTTACATCGCCAGTGGACGCACTTCGATCGCGCCAAAGCGCGCGCCCGGGCAGCGCGACGCGAGCTGAATGGCTTCGTTGAGGTCCGCGGCTTCGATCAGGTAGTAGCCGCCGAACTGCTCTTTCGATTCGATGAACGGGCCGTCGGTGGTCGAGAGCTGGCCGTCACGCACGCGGACGGTCGTCGCGGTGTGGGTGGGTTGCAACCGCTGAGCCATGATGTAGTGGCCCTTCTCCTTCAATTCAGCGCCGTAGGCCATGTATTCGCCCATCCAGCGCTCACGCTCCGCCGGTGACATGGCCGGCCAGGTGGTTTCATCCGAATAGATCATGCACAGGTATTTCATCGCCTCTCCTTGTGCTGAATAGTCGCCACCGGGCCGGCCATTTCGACCGACTACTTCACATATTTATTGAACCAGGCCAGGGTCCGGTCCCACGCGAGCGTGGCCGGCTCCTTGTCGTAGCGCGGCGTCGTGTCGTTGTGGAAGCCGTGCTGCGCGCCCTTGTAGATGTAGCCCTCGTGGGTGACGCCCGCGGCCGTCAGCGCCTTGTCGTAGTCGGGCCAGCTGCCCGCGAGGCGCGTGTCCATCTCGCCGTGGTGAATGAGCATAGGCGCCTTGATCTTCGCGATGTCAGCCGCACCGGGCGGCGTGCCGTAGAACGGCACACCCGCCGCCAGATCCGTGCGGACCCACGCGAGGTGGTTGACGACGCCGCCGCCGAAGCAGAAGCCGACGGCCCCGACCTTGCCGTTCACGTCCGCGCGCTTCTTGAGCCAGTCGTACGCGGCGACGAAGTCTTCGAACATCTTCGTGCCGTCGACGGCGCGGAACTTCACGGCGCCTTCCTCATCGGTGCCCGGGAAGCCGCCGACCGAGGTAAGACCATCCGGCGCGTAGGCGATGAAGCCGGCCTTGGCGAACCGGCGCGCCACATCTTCAATGTACGGATTCAACCCGCGATTCTCGTGGATCACGAGGATCGCGCCCGCCTTGCCCGTGAGCTTCGCGGGCTTCGCGAAGT
>CAYFLU010000273.1:0-3694 GCA_964343975.1 uncultured Solibacteraceae bacterium | reverse complement strand
TCGAGAAATTCCAGTGCCGCGACGAAGTACGCGCCCGGCGGCAGCCCGCGCAGATCGTAGCGACCCTGCGCATCGGTTTCCGCGGCGCGCACCGTGCGCGAGCGCGGCCCCCATGTCGCGTCCTCCGCGCTGAAGGCGACGACGCGCGCGCGCGCGGCCGGGCGCCGGTCGAGCGTGACCACACCGCTGATCGTCGCACCGGCCGCGACTTCGATGTGTGCGGTCGCCGGGGCTGCAGCATTCAGCTCAAACGGGGCGTCGGTGACATCCGCCTCGCCGAGACGCACGCGCATGATCGGCGGCAGATTCTCCGCGCCGGTGAGTCGCAGCACGCGGGGCCCGGGCAAGGACGGAAACGTGAACGTGCCATCGGCGGCGATCGGCGCCGTCCACGCGAAGGCGCGATCCATCTGCGGCGCCGGCCATTCGTAGCTCGTCTCGAGCGCGACTACCTGGGCCCCGACGGGAATCGATGCGCCGTCGATGCGGCCGGTCAGGGCCGGCACTCGCGCCGTCGTCAGCGTGATGTTCGGCATCGCCTCGCCCGCCACCGACACACGCAGCGCCGCAAACTCCGGTTCCGCATTCGGCGCCGAGCGCCAACTGGCGAGCATCCAGTACTCACCGGGCGGCACGGTCGGATAGACGAACGTGTTGTCGCCAGCGGGGCCCCCGCCGCGCACTTCACCCACCGGCCCCCCGACGCGCTGCATCCGCACCGACGCGCCCTTGGCCGGCTGACCGGCCGCGTTCAACACGAGACCGCGAATGCTGATGACCGGTACGCGCGTCAGTGCGAAGTCGATGTCGGTCACGTTCTGACCGACCACGATGGGCACCGCGCGCGCTTCCTCAAGACGTGCCGTCCCGGGAAAGTAGTTCCGCGCCAGCACGGTCGGCGTGGGCCCAGTGCTCATGGCGGCCAGCGGATCGGGCGCGGCGTCGACCAGATACTCACCCGGCGGCAACGTATGCACGCGATAGCGGCCACGGTCGTCCGTGCGGACCTGACGCACCGCTGCGACTTTGCGTCCAGTGGCGTCGTAGCCGAGCCGCACGGCAGACACGACCATGTTCACGGCTGGATCACCGCTGTCGGAAAGGATGCGTCCTTCGATCGCGCCGGCCGGCTGCATCGGCAGGTCCTGCACACTCCGGCCATTCGTCGTCACGTCGAATTCCGGACTCGGCTCGAACGCCCGACGCGGATCCGCCACGGCGGCGACAAATCCGGGCTTCTCGCCTTTCACCCGATAGCGACCGGCGGCCAACCCCGAAAATTGGAAGCGGCCGTCCGTGTCTGTGGCCGCGATGAGGGGCGCGCGGAGCACGGCAGACTCGAGCGTGACCGTCGCCCGCCGCACCGGCTGCGAACCGCTGGGCGTCGTCACCGTCATGCGTCCGCTGACCACGGCCGTGCCCGCCGGCGCCGCGGGTCCTGGCGCGCGATCGCGCGGCGTCTGCGCCTGGCCCATCGCCCCGACGCCCATCCACAGTGCCGCCAGCAGGCTGGCGGCCCTTCGTCGTCCCCGTTGCATGTCGTGCCTCCCCGCGTTGGCTGGCGCCAGCCTACATCAATCACGCACACAGACATGGCGGGAGATTCGGGTCGCGCGGAATTTCGCCGATTTCGTCGAACCCGGCGGCCTCGTCTCCGTCTCACCCCTCAGGAGCTGGAGCATGGCGCGCACCGTGTGGGAAACCATTCAAGTCACTGGACGTGAACTGGCCGACGCCGTCGAGCGCTTGCTCGAGGCCGGCAACGTGCGGCGTATTCGCATTCGCCAGGGCACGCGCGTCGTCGCGGAATTCCCGCTGACGGTGGGTGTGGTCGGGATGGTGTTCGCGCCGATGCTGGCGGCTGTCGGCGCGCTGGCAGCCGTGCTGGCGGAATGCTCGATTGACGTGGAACGCGAGGTGCCTGATGTCGATCCCGCGGCACCGACCGGCGCCGCAGCAGGCACCGAGCCGCCCGCGCAGTAGCCGTTAGCGCGCGCGGGTCGCGACCGCCGTGAGCACCGCAGCCACACGCGGATCCGCCGCGAATGGTCGAATCCACGGCTCCACCGGCAGGGTCGCCAGATAGAACGACGGCGTCGACCGCTCGAGAAACCCGGTCGCCAGCGCGCACGCGTCCTTGATGTCGCCGTCGAGCAGGCAGCCCAACATCCCGGCGGTGACCGCCTCGCCTTCGCGGCCATGCTGCGTCAAATCGCGCCGCCCCGCCTCGCCCTGCGCGCGCGCAGCGGCTTCTCCGGCCTCGTCCCCCATGCGACGCCGCGCTTGCGCGAGCCCGATCCAGGCGCGCGCATGATCCGGAATGCGTTCGAGGGCGCGTGAGAAATGCCCGGCCGCATCCTCGAAGCGCCGCGCTTCGAGCGCGATGAAGCCGTGCGCCGTGAGCGCATCCACCGCAAACTCATCCGCGAAGAGATCCTGGCCGCCCGCGCCGAGCTCCGCGTCGAGACTCGCGATCGCGGCGGCTTCATCCCCGCGACGATACGCGATCAGCCCGCGCAGCCAGTGCAAGCCGCGACACGGCAAGCGATCCGCCGGTGAGGTGCGCTGCACCTCGAGCGCGTCACGCAACATCGCGTCGGCCGCGTCGAGTTCCCCGCGCGCGATCAGCACGTACGCGGCCGCGAAGTGCGCGTGCGTGAGCGCCGGGAACTGCTGCATCACGATCCGCAGATGCTCGAGCCGTTCCTGCCCCCAGGCGGCGATGCCCGCCTGAAACTGCATGCGCCAGTTGCCCGGCTCCATCGCCACGGCCAGCCGGCCGTGCGTGCGCGCGTCTTCGAGACGCGCGGTGATCGCGAGCAGAAACGCGAGCGCCGCGTGCGCCTCGGCGAGTCCCGGGCTGATCGCCACGGCGCGCTCCGTGTGCAGGATCGCCGCGTCGAGTTCCGCTTTCACGGGACGGCTTCGCACGCGCGTGGACTGAAACAGCCAGTAGTGCGCGTATGCGAGACCGATGTGCGCCGGCGCGTAGGCCGGATCGAGCGCGATCGCCTTGGTGAAGTCGATCACCGCGCTCTGAATGGCTTTCTCGTCGAGCGTTTCGAGTTTGATACGGCCGTCAGTGGCCAGCCGATACGCTTCGAGGCTGCCCGTCTCCGCCGAACTCGTCGGCTGCGCAGGGGCGGCGGTGATCGTGACCTTCAACCCGGCCATCAGCGCCGTGACAATGGCGCTCTGCAGTTGCGCGGCGTTGGCGGCTTGCGCGCCGAGCTCGAGCCCGCCACTCGCCGCCACCGGTGCGCGCGGCGCTTCAGGCTCGGGATCGAGCACACCAACATCCGCCGCCCAGCGATAGCCACGGCGAGGCACGGTCTGAATGAACACGGGCTTGCTCGGGCTGTCGCCGAGCGCAAAGCGCAATTCGGAGATGACCTGCGTGAGCGCGTTCTCGGTGACGGTGACGTCCGCCCACAACGTGTCGAAGATCTGGTCTTTGGTGAAGAGCACGCCCGGCTGGCGCACGAGCATCAGCAGCAAGTCGGTGCCCTTGGGAGACAAGGGCACCGGCTTGCCGTCAGTGGTCAGCTGATAGGCTTTTTCGTCGAGAACGAATGGGCCGAACTGGAATTTAGAAGACGTTTTTGATCAACCCGCCGTCCACCTGCAGCGAGGCCCCCGTGATGTAGCGGGCCGCATCTGAAAACAGGAAGACGGCCGCGCTGCCAAATTCGTC
>CAYFLU010000272.1:0-3723 GCA_964343975.1 uncultured Solibacteraceae bacterium | reverse complement strand
CCCGTCGGCCGACGGGCCGGTGATGCGCTCGATGATGCGGCGCACGGAATGCGCGATCGACTTGATCGGCGTCAGTGAGTTGTTGATCTCGTGCGAGAGCACGCGCACGATGCGCTGCCACGCCGCCTGCTCTTCTTCACGCAGCGCCTGACTCAGGTCTGCGATCACCACGAGATGATGCGGACGACCGTCGCGGTAGAACGAGGCGCGGCGTACCTCGTACCGGCCGCGGCGACCGCCGATGGTCCGATCGACGAGGCGACGTGGCTCGCCCGTCAGATATTCGCCGAAGCCGAAGTCGGACGCCGGCCGGCCGATGAGCGCGGCTTCGGACGTGCCGAGCAGCCGCTCACCAGCCTTATTGACGAGCAGCACGCGCTCGGCCGGATCGAACGCCACGACGGCGACGGCAATTTCCTCCATGACATGCGTCAGGAGCGCCGTCGACTCCACGGCCTCGGTGCGCTGCCGCTGCAACGTCGTGCCGAGGTCGTTCACTTCACGCATCACGCCTGGCGCGGCCCAGACGGCCGACGCGATCCTGACCGCGGTGCGCGACTGGTGCGGGGGCGCGCCGCATGACGACGCCACGGTGATCGTGGCCGATCGCGCGTGAGCGCTACCAGGGCTGGGGGGCGGCGGCCGGAACGATGGCGCGCGTGTAGCGTCCGAAGTCTTCCGTCCGCAGATCGATCCGGCCACGATCAGCCGGATCAAAGTAGAGCGTCTCACCGTTGAAAAACGAATAGCGCGGCGTCCAGTCGAGGGCCGCCCACGTGGCGCCCGTGCGCGCCGTCGCGCGCAACGCCGCCACTTCCGCCCTGTCGAGCAGGAACACGGGCCGGTACCCGTGCGCGCGCATCCACACCAGCGCCTCGTCGAGGTCCGTGTCGAGGTACTCCCATCGCACCGTGAGGCGGCCGCTGTAGTACCGCACCGAGCCACTGTGCTGCGCGCTGATCACCACGGCGGTGGGCTCGGTCAGTGTCGCCATCACTCGGGCGACCTGTGGATACCGCGATTCGGTCAGCCCGATCGTGAACGCCGCGTGCCGCTCAGCGAACACGAGGCCCCACGCCACCACACCCACCGCCGCACACGCCGTGACCACGCGCCGCGCGGCACTCGACGAGTGTCAGCCTGACGTGAGCACGAGCACGCTCGTGAGCGCCGCGATCGGAAACACCGGCAGCACAAAGCGCAGGTACCACCACGCGTCGTGCACGTCGTAGAACACATACGTGACGACCACGAGTGCGGTGACCGGCGCGAAGAGCCACGCGGCGCGGCGCGCCGGACCGCGCTCGAGCAGCCACGGAGATAGCAGCGCGACCAACACGGCCACGGGCGCGAGCGGCGTCGCTGACGACGCGAGATACCGGAGGTAGTCGGCTGCACCCGACGCCGCTTTGGCCCACGCGTAGTGCGATGACAGATCGCCGTATCCGGAACGCCAGGGCGAACCGTACAGCGTGGCGTTGTGCATGGCGTTCACCACCGCCGCCAGAATGGGCATCGGCACAAACCACGGGAGGCGCCACGCGCGCAGACGACCGCGATATTCCTGCGCGTCGACCACGCACAACCACGCCGCCGCGATGGCGACGATGCCCACGAGATTCGGACGCACCAGAATGCCGAGCGCCGCGGCGAACCCGACCGCCGCGACGGCGACGCGACGCCGATCGAGGCAACCGGCCAGCACGAGTGTCCACAGCGCGGCCGACGGGATATCGGTCATCGGCAGCATCGCCTGATACAGCACGGCCGCACTGGTCGCCACGAGCACCGCCGCGACCACACCGGACCACGGCCGGGCGAGCGCGCGTCCGAGCGCGTAGGTGGCGAGCACGAGCAGCGCCGCACAGCACGGGACCACGGCGAACGCCGCGCGCGCACCTCCGGCAGCGGACGCCGCGGCGAGCATCAACGGATACCCCGGCGAGTAGACCGGCACCTGCGTCCACCCGTCGACATCGGGACGCCATCCGAGGGGCGCCAGTGCCCAGCGCGAAAAGGGCGGATGCTCGCGGTCGACCAACGGATCGTGGACGACCAGCGCGCCGGCGCGCCAGGCGGTCGCCTGACTCACATAGCCATAGCTGTCGGCGCCACCCACGGCCTTCGCGCCGAGCGACCAGGCGACAAGCCCGATCACCAGGGCAACCGCGGCGGCCACAGCCGCATGACGATGGCGCCAGGAAGACATCACGCACACTGTACCAAGCGCCGGACGTTCGGCGGGCAAAGACACGGTGGCGGGGACCAACACGGGCTACAATCGGGTGCTTGTGAACTTCCGGCAGTGGTTTCTTGAGGGGCTTCAGGCTCCCGCGGCCGCCCACGCAGAGGCGCCGCACAAAGCGACGTGGTGGCAGGTCATGTGCCTCACGGGCGTCGACTACTTCTCGACCCTCGGGTACCAGCCGTCGATCGCGTTCGTCGCGGCCCAGTTCCTCTCCCCACTGGCGACCATCGTCGTCGTCCTGCTCACGCTGTTCGGCGCACTCCCCATCTACAACCGCATCGCCGCGCTGAGTCCGTACGGCCAGGGCAGCCTCTCCGTCCTCGAAGAGCGGCTCCCGCGGTGGCGCGGCAAGGCGTTCGTCTTGTGCCTGCTCGGATTTGCCGCCACCGATTTCGTGATCACGATCACGCTGTCGGCGGCCGATGCGACCGCGCACATCATCGAGAACCCGTTCGTGCCGCACTGGATGGATCACCGCGTGCTCATCACGCTCGTGCTCCTCGCCGCGCTCGGCGGCATCTTCCTCAAAGGCTTCAAGGAAGCGATCTGGCTCGCGGTCGGGCTCGTGGCGGCGTACCTCGTCCTCAACGGCGTGATCGTGTCGTGGGGGCTGTGGACGCTCGTCCACCATCCGGAATACGTGCAGGCGTGGAAGCAGAACCTGTTCGCGCAACAGTCGAATCCGGTGATGATGGTCGCGCTCGCGCTGGTGCTCTTCCCCAAGCTCGCGCTCGGCCTGTCGGGCTTCGAAACCGGCGTGGCGGTGATGCCGCTCGTGCGCGGCGTCGAGGGCAAGTCGGTCGATCCGGCGATTGAACTCCGCGCACGCATCGACAACACGCGCAAGCTCCTGAAGGTCGCCGCCATCATCATGAGCGTGCTGCTCATCGGCAGCTCGATCGTCACGACGACCATGATTCCGGCGGAGGCGATGCTGAGCGGCGGCCCCGCCAACGGCCGCGCGCTCGCGTATCTGGCGCATCGCGACTTCGGCGAATTTTTCGGCACGATCTACGACATCTCGACGATCTCGATCCTGTGGTTCGCGGGCGCGTCGGCCATGGCCGGCCTGCTGAACCTCGTGCCGAGGTATCTGCCGCGCTACGGCATGGCCCCGGATTGGGCGCGCGCGACGCGCCCGCTCGTCACACTGATCACGACAATCGCCTTCTTCGTCACGATCCTCTTCGACGCCGACGTCGACGCTCAGGGCGGCGCCTATGCCACCGGCGTGCTCGTGCTGATGACCTCCGCGTGCGTGGCGGTCATCGTCGCGCTGCCCCTCAGTCGACGGAAGTTCCTGCCGATCGCGGTGATCTTCGTCTACACGACGATCCTCAACATGTTCGAACGGCCGGAAGGCCTCAAGATCGCCAGTTGGTTCATCGCGACGATCATCGGCACATCGCTCGTCTCGCGTGTGCTGCGGTCCACCGAGATCCGCATCGAAGGCATCGACTACGACGAGTCGGCCG
>CAYFLU010000271.1:0-3784 GCA_964343975.1 uncultured Solibacteraceae bacterium | reverse complement strand
CCGGCGGCGGCGCCGAGATCCTGGTGGATCGCGTGCGCAAGCTGCTGCACTGCTATCACAAGGCCACCGCGGATCAGTGGCTCGGCGTCATGCGTGAAGCGCATCAATTCGGTCTCCGCACGACGGCGACGATGATGTACGGCACGGTGGAGACGGTGGAAGAGCGGCTCGAGCACATGTTCCGCCTGCGCGAGCTGCAGGATGAGACGGGCGGCTTCACCGCCTTCATCGCGTGGAGCTATCAGCCCGAGCACACCGAGCTCGGCGGCACGGAAGCGACCGGGGTCGAGTATCTGCGCACACTCGCGCTCGCTCGGCTCGTGCTCGACAACTTCGACAACCTGCAGTCGTCGTGGGTCACGCAGGGCGGCAAGGTGGGGCAGATGAGCCTCGCGTATGGCGCCAACGACATGGGCAGCGTGATGATCGAAGAGAACGTCGTCCGCGCGGCCGGCGCGGAGTATTGCATGGACGAATTCGAAGTCGTGCGCAACATCGAGAGCGCGGGCTTCGCGCCGATGCGGCGCAACATGCACTACGAGCGGCTCGGCGGGCCCGTGTTCCGCGAGCGCGAAGTGCCGCGCATGCGCGAACTCGCGGTGGCGCGTGCCGATGGCCGCGGTGGCGAGGCCGACGAGATGAAGGCCTACGAAGCGCGCTCCGCCCGCACGAAACTCGCCCGTCAGGGCCTTAGTCAGTGAGCCGCCACGCGGCCTGACCATGGAACTCTTCCGCGCCAGATGGGTGCTGCCCGTCGGCCGTCCGCCGATCGAGAACGGCTGGATCTCGGCCGAGCACGGCCGCATCACGGCCGTCGGTGATGGCCGCGCCGAGTGGCCGGGGACCGATCTCGGCGATGTGGCGCTCCTGCCCGCGTTCGTCAACGCGCACACGCATCTTGAGTTGAGTTGGATGGCCGGCCGTGTGCCGCCGGCCGCGTCGATGCCGGTGTGGGTGCGCGCGCTGCTCGGCACGCGCGCCTCGGCGCCATCGGCCGGTGAGGTGGGACGTGCGGTGACGGAGGCCGTGGCCGCGGCAGAGCAGGGCGGCACGGCGCTTTTTGGCGACATCACGAACACGTTGGCCGCCGTGCCGGCGCTCGAAGCGGCCGGCCTCGATGCCGTGCTCTTTCGCGAGCTGCTGGGCTTCGCGGTGCCGGATGTGGCGAAGCTCGTGTCCGACGCCTGGCTCGCGCTCGACGCCGTCGAAAAAAGCCGGGAGTTAATTCAACGAATTAACTCCCGGCTTTTTTGGCAGTACTCCGTGGTGGCGCACGCGCCGTATTCCGTGTCGCCGGCGTTGTTTCGCGCGATCGCGGGCGCCAAGCGCGCCGCGCCGCTCGCGATTCATGCGGGGGAGTCGCCGGAGGAACTCGAGTTCCTCCAGACGGGGCGCGGGCCGTTCCGGGAGCTGCTCGAGCACATCGGCGTGTGGGATCCGGCGTGGGTGCCGCCGCAGTGCGGCCCGATCGAGTATTTCGCGCGGCTCGGGTATCTGACGCCGGGGATGCTGGCGGTGCACGGCACGCACTTGTCGGATGCCGACCTCGCGCGCCTCCGCGACGCGGACGGTGTCCTTGTCACGTGTCCGCGCAGCAACGTGTGGGTCGGCGGCGGCGCGCCGGATGCGGCGCGGTTCTACCGGAGCGGGGTGCGTGTGGCCGTCGGCACCGACAGCCTGGCGTCGACCTCGTCGTTGCAGATGGTCGATGAACTGGCGGCGCTCCGGCGTGTGGCACCGGGGGTGCCGGCCGCGCGTCTCATCGAGAGCGCCACGCGCATCGGCGCCGAAGCCCTCGGCTACGGCCGCGACTTCGGCACGCTCGAGGCCGGGAAGCGCGCCGTGTGGGCGGCGGTCGCCGTGCCGGCCGGCGTGACGGATGTGGAAGAATATTTGGTGAGTGGAGATGTTGACGCGGCTCGGGACGTACGCCTCGTTCGTACGCATTAGTCACACCGTTTTTGCGCTGCCGTTTGCGCTGGTCGGTGCGCTGCTGGGTGCGAACGCGACCGGCGCCGCGTGGTCCTGGCCGCGCCTCGGCTGGATCCTCGTCTGCATGTTCACGGCGCGGAGCGCCGCCATGGGCTTCAACCGGCTCGTGGACGCGGCGCACGACGCGAAGAACCCGCGCACGGCCGGTCGTGAGATTCCGGCTGGCCGCATGTCGCGCGGCGAAGGCATCGCGTTCGTGGTGGTGACGTCCCTTGGGTTTCTGGCCGCCGCCGGGATGGTGAGCCGCCTCTGCTTGGCGCTCGCGCCGGTCGCGCTCGGGATCGTCTTCTGGTATTCGCTGGCCAAGCGCTACACGTACTACGCGCAGTTGTTTCTGGGCCTCGCGATGGCGGTGGCGCCGGTCGGCGGCTGGATCGCGGTCGGCGGTTCGCTCGCGCCCGAGCCGTTCCTGCTCGGGCTGGCGATCGGCACGTGGGTGGGCGGGTTCGATGTGCTCTACGCGTGTCAGGACTACGACGTGGACGTGCGCGAAGGCATGCGGTCGATTCCCGTGAAGTTCGGCATCGCCGGCTCGCTGCGTGTGTCGCGGTTCATGCACGTCATCACGGTGCTTGCGCTCGTGGGTGTCGGACTCGCCGCCGTGGCGAACGTCTGGTACTTCGTCGGTGTCGCGGGTGTCGCGCTGCTGCTCGTCTACGAGCAGTCGCTCGTGCGCGCCGACGATCTCTCGCAGGTCAAGCGCGCGTTCGACCTCAACGGCTATGTGGGGATTCTGTATTTCGTGACGACCACGGTGTCGGTGGTGTGGCGATGAGCGCGCGACGCGTGGCGGTGGCAGTGACGGGGGCGAGCGGCGCGATCTATGCCGTGCGCACGATGGCGGCGCTCCTCGCGGAAGGCTGTGCGCTCGAAGTCGTGTTCAGCGACTACGGACGGCGGCTGCTCCTTGATGAACTGGGGCCCGACGCGAAGGTGGAGCGTCTGCAGGAGCTGCTCGTCGAGCGCTACGGGGATCCGGTGCGCCGCGGGTCGTTCGTGCTCCACAGCAACAAGGACCTCGGCGCGACGCTCGCCAGCGGCAGCCATCGCTGCGAATCGATGGTGATCGTGCCGTGCACGATGAAGACGCTGGCCGGGGTCGCGCACGGGCTCTCGCATAACCTCATCGAACGCGCGGCCGATGTGATGTTGAAGGAGAAGCGCCGGCTGGTGATCGTGCCGCGCGAGACGCCGCTCAGCCTGCCCGACCTGCGCAACATGGTGCTCTGCGCCGAGGCGGGCGCCATGATTCTGCCGGCGATGCCGGCGTTCTATCAGTTGCCGAAGACGATCGATGATCTGGCGGATTTCCTCGCCGGCAAGATCCTCAACGCGCTCGGCTTCGACCAGCAGTTGTTTCCGGCCTGGACCGGGAAAGTGGGCGGCGGATCGTGACGGTTTCAACTTCCCGGGAGCCCGCCAAGATCGCGGGCATGTTCGACACGATCGCGCACAAGTACGACACGAACAACCACGTGCTCAGCGCGGGGCTCGATCATCTGTGGCGGCGGCAGGCGATCCGCGCGCTGCGCATGCAGCCGACCGACCGCCTCCTCGACATGTGCACGGGCACGGGCGACCTCGCGATTGCGGCGGTGACCGCGGCGACGGGCGCGCCGGCGGATGTGGTCGGCGTCGACTTCTCGTTCGAGATGCTGCGCGTCGGGCTGGCCAAGGTCCGGGCCGCCGGGCTCGCGTCGAAGATTCACCTGTCGCGCGGCGACGCCACGAATGTGCCGCTGCCCGACGCGTCGGTGGACGTCGCGTCGGTGGCCTTCGGCATTCGCAACGT
>CAYFLU010000270.1:0-3795 GCA_964343975.1 uncultured Solibacteraceae bacterium | reverse complement strand
ACCGACCGTGACGTCAGGAACAGGCCAAACGAAATGAAGCTCAGGTAGAAGATCACGTGCTTCGTGTCGATCACGCCCTTGGCGAAATCGTCGAAGTGCTCCGTGATCGACAGGTAGGAGAGGATCGCCGACGTCGTCGGGCTCGCGTTGTCGCCGAGCCAGTTGATGACCCAGAACAGCAGGCCGGTGATGAACGTGCCGACGCCCGCGATGATCTGGTTCTTCGTGAGGCTCGAGATGAAGAGCCCCATCGAGATGAAGCACCCGCCGATCAGCACGAGGCCGACGTAGCCGGCCACGAGCGGCTTCCACTCCGGCTGGCCGTAGGCGAAGAGGATCGCCATGTAGGCCATCGTCGCGAGCAGCATCGTCGCGTAGAGCGACATGGCGCCGGCGAACTTGCCGAGGATGATCTCCCAGTCGGTGACCGGCGAGGTGAGGAGCAGCTCGATCGTGCCCGAGCGCTTCTCTTCCGAGTAGGTCCGCATCGTGATGCTCGGCAGCACGAAGAGGATGATGACGGTCGCATTGCTCAGCAGCGGCCGCACCAGGTTCATGTTGATGTTGATCGGTCCGCCGCCGCCCATCTGTGACTGCATGCTGTTGCGCAGGAACACTTCGATGTAGGCGTAGAAGAAGTAGCCGAACATGAGGGAGAACAGACCGCAGATCACCCAGCCGATCGGCGAGGCGAAGTAGCCGCGGAGTTCCTTGCCGGCAATGGCGAGGATGTTACGCATGGGCGCCTCCCCGGGCATCGCCCGCGTCGGCCGGCTCGGCCGTCTTGTCGGCCTTCTCGGCCTTGTCTCCGGATTCCTGCGTGGTCAACTGCAGGAAGATGTCTTCGAGGCTCATCCGCATCGGTCGCATTTCGAGAAGTCCCATGCCGCGGTCGACGATCGCGCGCGCCACATCGCGCCGGATGTCCCGCTGCTGTTCGGCGTGCAGTTCATAGCCGACGAACCCTTCGTGCCGGTCCGCCACGGCCACCTTCGTCACGCCCGGCACCGCACTCAGGGCGTCTTCGGCATTCGCACCCGCCGCATCCACCTGCACATACAGGCTCGAGGCGCCGCGCAACTGCCGCGTCAGGTTGTCGGGCGTGTCCACCGCCACGACCTTGCCTTTATTGATGATGACGACGCGCTGACAGGTCTGCGCGACTTCCGGCAGGATGTGCGTGCTCAGCACCACCGTGTGATTGCCGGAGAGGCTCTTGATGAGCGCGCGCGTCTCCATGATCTGCTTCGGATCGAGACCCGCGGTCGGCTCGTCGAGGATGAGCACTTCCGGATCGTGGATGAGCGCCTGCGCGAGACCCACGCGCTGACGGTAGCCCTTCGAGAGCTTGCCGCAGTGCCGGTTCGCCATGTCGTCCACGAACGTCTGCTTCATCACCTCGGCCACGCGCGCCTTGCGCGTCGCCGACGTCGACGTCTTGGCCATCTTCAGCTTCGCCACGAACGTGAGGTACTCCTTCACGGTCATGTCGGGGTAGAGCGGCGGCGTCTCCGGCAAATAGCCGGTGCGCGCCTTGGCCTCGATGGGCTTGTCGAAGACGTTGTACCCGGCAACGATCGCCGAGCCGTCCGTGGCCGGCATGTAGCCGGTCAACATGCGCATCGTCGTCGTCTTGCCGGCGCCGTTCGGGCCGAGGAAGCCGAGGATCTCGCCCTTTTCGACGCGGAAGCTGATGTCGTCTACGGCCGTGAACGTGCCGTAGCGTTTCGTGAGGTGCTGTACCTCAATCACAGGTGGAACTCCATGGTCGGATGTTAGGGAAAAGCTGTAATCAAAGATGCTAGGCAACGGTCCTGCGGGTGTCAACCGCAGGGGGATTAACCAGATTTCATCAGGCGTTGCGGTCGACGAACGCGTCGATCGCGTCCTGCACCTCGCGGGCGACCCGCTCGAACTGGATGCCCATGCCGACCTGCCGGTTCGACCACGCCACACGGCCGTCGGCTTCGATCTCGGAGGTGCCGGTCGGCAGCCGGAACTTGACCCGAATCTCCGTGCCGGTCGAGAGCGGCGTCATCGTGCGGATACCGATCCCGCCTTTGCCGATATTCGACGTGAGCGCCCCGGCAATGGTCTGCCCGGCGCGATACGACACGGGCACGCCGAGGGTGACGCGCGCACTCGTGCGGCGGTCAAAACTGTGGGGAAAGAGGTGGGGCGCGAGGGCCGGCAGGATCTGCGCCGTCGCCGCGTGCTCATTGAGATAGCCGGCCACGCCCGCCGCGTGGAGCGCGGGCACATCGCTGCCGGACGCGACGCTGCCCGCAAATGCCACGACCGGCACGGGCCGCGCCGCGCGACGTCGCAATTCCGTGACGAGCGCCGGGCCGTCCGCGCCGAGTCCCAGATCGAGCAACACGAGACTCACCGGCCGCGCGGCGTCGGCCATCGCGGTGCCGGCCGCACTCACGGTGTCGGCGGTGACCGCATCGTGACGCGCATCGGTCAATGCGGCCGCCATGCGCTGCCGCACGTCGCTCACGCGGTGCGCGATGAGAATTGTTTTTGAGAGCGACATGTATAATTCCTGATCTCGGAGCAGTCTATGGCGACCTGTCCTGAATGCGACGCGGAAATTGAAATCGACGACGACGATCTCGACGAATTGGGGATCGGCGATCCGTACGAGTGCGAGGAATGCGGCAGCATGCTGCGTGTCGCCACGCTCGTGCCGCTCGAGTTCGACCCCGATGAAGACCTCGACGACGAAGACGAGGACGACGAGGAAGAGTCGGACGACGAAGGGGGCGAGTTCGACGAGCTCGACGAAGACGAGGACGACGACAGCGACGACGACGGCTGGGACGAGTAGCTGCCGGAGACGCTGAAGACCTGCGGCACGGCGCTAGCGGCGCCGGGCCACGCAGAGCACAGACGAGCCCACGGGCAGGGCGGTGATCCTCAGGAGCGCCGCCTCCATCCACAACATCCCCTTCAACAGGCCGTTCACCGGCGCCGCCGGGACGGCCATTTCTGTTTCTGCGGCCTCCCCGCCGTGGCCCGACGCGCGCTGCGCCAGCCGCACCGCGAGCGTGAGCGGGAGCGTGGTCATCATCGTGTAGGAGAGCGAGAGCACGTCGAAGCCGGCCGCGTCGAGCTTGGCGCGCAGGCGCGTCGTCGTGTAGCGCCGGCGTTCCTGCGCGAGCGTGGCATGCGAGCCGGTGAGGATGTCGAGCGCGGCGGCGTTCACGAGCGCGATGCCGCCCGGTCGCAGGACGCGGTGCATCTCCGCCAGGGCGCGCCGTTCCGTCTCGTCGTCCAGAGAATATATGACGTCAAACGATGTGGCGAGGTCGAACGCCCCGTCGGGGACGGGGAGGGCCGCCACGGTACCCCGGACGAGCCGGGGGCGACCGTGCCGGCGGGCGATGGCGAGGCCGGTCGGGGAAAGCTCGAGGCCCATGACCCAGCCGTAGTCCCGCAGCCAGTCGAGATTGCGGCCCGTGCCCGCGCCGCAGTCGATGATCCGGAGCGGCCGCCGCGCCGGGATGACGCGGTCGAGCATAAGGCGCGCGAATCGGCGCATGCCGACGAACCAAAAATGATGATCTTCGGCACGCGCGGTGGCCGAGAGCAAACGATCCATGCGCTGAATTATGGCAAGATACCGCAGGAGTTGTTGCCTATGCGTCGAGCGATGTCCGGATTGTTGATGGTGTGCGCCCTTGCGGCGCCTGTGATGTTCACCGCGGCATGCGGGAAGAAGCAGCCGCCGGCCGTCCAGCCGGCGCCGCCTCCGCCGCCGCCCCCGGCGCCGGCTGGACGGCCGGCGGC
>CAYFLU010000269.1:0-3804 GCA_964343975.1 uncultured Solibacteraceae bacterium | reverse complement strand
TGGATCACGAGGATCGCGCCCGCCTTGCCCGTGAGCTTCGCGGGCTTCGCGAAGTAGCCCTTGATCGAGCCGTTGCCCTGGGGCGACGGCACCGTCTCGACGCTCGTGGTGATGTCCTTGTCATCTTTCGCGACCTGCTGCGCCCACGCGTAGTTGGGCTTCAGGGTCTCGAAGATCGCCGCGACCGTCAGACCGCCGATGGCGAACCGCTTGGCGCGCTCGAAGAACTCGCGCCGGTCGATGTCGCCGTGCTGGTATTCGTGGAAGAGATCGAGCAGTTCCTGCGGATAGTCCGCAGCGGTCTTGCGTCCGCTTGTGTCCATGCGGCGGATTGTAGCCGAACTCCCGCGTCAGACGGTCGCGACCGGGTCCGGCGCCGCCCGCCGCGCGACAATTGTCGCAACGACCATCCACGCGATGACGCCGCCGATCGTCGCGAGCGTGCGCGCGTGCACGTCCTGATCGAAATTCGCGAACACGCCGTAGAGCGCGGCCGCGCCCCACGGCCCCCACAGCGCGCGGCTGGCCCACACCGGCCCCCGCCACCGCGGCAGCATCGTCGTCATCACCGCCAGCAGCACGAACACTTCATACGTGGTGCGCTGCGCGTTGCCGACATGCACCCACACCTGACGATAGTTGAGCGAGATGGCCAGCACACCGTAGATGGCCGCGCCGATCGTGAGGGCATTCGGCTGCAGCCACGCGAAGACCAGTGCGAGCACACACGCGATCACGAGCAGGAGCGACAGCCACACCGCCGCCGGCGCGAGGGTGAGATTCTGCGGATAGTACGCGCCAGTGCGAATCTGCGCGAAGGCGTCGAGCATGCCACCGAGCGGCACGCCGAGGACCGGCGACGACGCCAGAAGCGCATGGTCGCCGTAGGCCGGCCAGAACACGACGGCCAGATACCCGCGCCACGCGAGCCACGGCAGCACGGAGGCCGCGAGCCAGAGCACATCACGCCGGCGCGGTGAGGTGCGCCACACGTGAATGGCGGCCAGCCCGACGCAGATCAGGAGCGTTTCACGAATCAAGAGTGCCGCGGCCAGGGCGAGCGCCGCGAGCCCGATGCGGCGATCGATGAGCGCGGTGATGGCGGCCACAAGCAGCAGCGCGGCAATCGACTCGGGCAAACAGAAGAAGATCGACTGCCAGAACGCGGGGATGACGAAGACCACCGCGCCGACGAGCGGCGATCCACCGTGGCGCTGACTCAGGCGGGCCAGCAGATACGCGAGGCACGCGGCCGCACCGAGATTGAGCCAGAGCATCGCCCAGGGAAACCGCTGCCAGTCGCCCAGCGACGCGAGCCAGATCAGCCAGACATACCCAGCGCGGCCGTAGCGGTACACGGGAAGATCAATGAAGCGCTCATACAGTTTCGGCGTGGCCGCGTACGCGCGCGCGAACGGATCGTACGCTTCGAAGTAGGCGAACTGGCCGTCGTAGCCGCCGACCTCTTCCACGGCCAGCGTGGCGCGAATGGGGCTCGTAGCGAGCACCGGATGCTGGCCGATGTAGTCGGCATTGATGTGGATGAACGCGCTCACGTTGCGACCGTGCCGATCCAGACGTTCGTCGAGCACCGACAAATACGGAGCGGCCACGAGCGCCGCGACAGCGATCGCTGCGAGCTGCGCCAGCACCGCCGGCGTCAGTGCGCGGCCCGCCCTCAGCACACCGCGCACCGCGATTCCGAGCAACTGCGGCAGCACGACCATCGCACACAGACCGATCGCGGTGTTGAGCGAGAGGAGAAGGCGGTATGGCGAGACGAACGGCGTGACGATACACGCAACCGTCAGCAGGGCGACGCCGCCGACAACGACCCGGTGCGCCACCGTGACGCTGCGGGGCCAGGCCCAGGGCGTGGCCCACGCGACCGCGAACGCCAGCACGCCGACCATCACCATGAGGAACAGACCCGGTGCCGTCACGTCTGCGCCAATCGGCAGGACCACGATGTCGCCGATCCCGTTGGAACGGCCGGCGTGGGTCGAGATCTCGAGCGCATCGAGCTGCCAGCCCGCGGCATCGCTCGTGAGTCGCAAACGATGTGCCTCGCCAGCCGTCCAGCCGGCGATCACACAACGTGCATCCTGCCGCTTGGCCCTCACGCGCCACGTACAGACCGCGCGATCGTCCAGCGTGGCCTCGAGCGTCATCGTCGATCCGATCCGGGGCGTCGCCGTGGCGATCAGCACGACACGATCGGGCAGCATGCGTTCCGGATTGACCGGCACCTCAACCAGGAGCGTCTGGTCGACGCTCGTGATCGGCGCGCGCACGACGCGGTAGCGGACAAAGTCGATGTGCGTGAACACGGAGCGCGCCACGATCAGGACGAACACGATCGCGACAACCGCTGGGTACAGAATCCGTTGACGAGAGTGAGACACGCAGAAGTGTTAGACCGTGATTCCTGCGAGAAATTCACATGGGTTCTTGGATTGCCCGAAAGAATTTCTGAAAGTGCAACAATGAACGAACGTGCGGAATCAAGTAATCGAACGCCTCGCCGACGTGCTTATGGTGCGGCCGACCAATCGTCCGCGCCGAGCGGCCCTGCTGTGGTGCGGCATCGCTGTAATCAATCTGGTACTCGCCTGCCTCGTCGCGCTCCGTCCAGAGCAGCTCGATGATCTCGACACCGTTCGTGTGTGGCTGCATTACTGGCTCGACTCGGGCCTGAATCCCTACGCGCATTTCGGCGCCGCTCTGGACTATCCGCCGATCGCGTTCCTGCTCCTGTGGCCGGCCGCGCTGCCGTCCGAGGCCACTCTCGCCGCGTGGTATCTGCCCACCGCCATCCTCATCACGACCGTGGCCGGATGGCAGATGACCGGATGGATCGCCGAGGCCACGCACGTCCCGCTCACGCGCGCGGAGCGGATCGGGCTCGTGGCGCTGATGCTCGCCGGCAGCGGCGTGCGACTCTCCATCTGGCACGGCCAGACGCTCGCGCTGAGCCTGCACTTCGGCGTACTCGCGATGCGCCTCGCTCAACGACGCCGCACGTGGCTCGCGGCGCTGCTGCTCGCGCTCTGCTCATTCAAGCCGCACATCGCGCTCGGCTTCGGTCTCGGTCTCTTCCTGACGGGCCACGCCGGCGTCGTGCTCCTGGCCGTCGCGATGGTCATGTCGCTGTCGCTGCTCTTCGCCGCGTCGATCGGCCACTCGCTGCTCGCGCTCTTCGGGGAATACGCGGCGAATCTGATCACGCTCTACGGCGGCGTCGATCGCGTGCGCGGCCTGCTCAGCATCCGTCATGTGCTCGACGACGCCATCGGCGTCTACCCGGTCTCAACCGCGATCTATCTCGCGCTCGCGGTCGGCTCACTCGCGTGGATCGTCTGGCTCGCGCGCACGCGCGTCAGCACACCCGTGAGTCAGACCCTGACGACCATCGCCGCGATCCTCTGGTCGGTCGTCTTTCTGCCGCATCAGCGTTACAACGTCATTCTGGCCGCCCCGGCACTCTGGCTGATGATGTGGCCGGAGAGCGGCATAATCCCGAACCGCCGCTGGCGCATCGGCCTGGTCGCGGCCTACGTCACCTTCGGTCTGCTCGACGTGCCGTTGATTCTCCGAGAGCTCTCGTTCCGGTTTGCGTCGCTGTCCGCGCTGTGGGGCCCGGCCTACGCCCTCGGGCCGCTGCGCGTGTTCGCACTCTTCACGCTCGTGCTCGCGACACTCGCACGACAGCCGCGCACGGCACAGGTTCCGGTTACAGACACCGAGGCGTTGCGCGCCGGGCGCCTGTTGGCGGACCCGATCAGCGGCGTGGCACTAGCCGTC
>CAYFLU010000268.1:1226-3808 GCA_964343975.1 uncultured Solibacteraceae bacterium | reverse complement strand
GCGCGGCAGAAATCCCAGACGGCGACGATGACGTCGCGCTTGGCCCGGGGGAGGACCAGGAAGGAGTAGTAGAAGCTCGTCTTGCGCGTCACGCCGGGATCCGCCTCATTACGATCGCCAGCTCACCATATCCCAAGCGAGCGCCGGCAGGTCGGCGGCGCCCAGCGTGGGCCGGTGACGGAACACATCGAAGTCATGGGCTTCGAGCCGGTCGAGGATCCGGACGCCGCCGAGCCAGGTGGCGCGCAGTTCCCAGCGCAGGCGGCCGGTCACGCCATCGGCGACGGGGCGCCCTTCATTGAAGAGCGCGCGCGTGCGCTGCGCCGCATCGGCGAGAGCCGCGGCCCACGCCGGCGTCAGCCGGCGCGCCGCCAGGTCGCCTTCGGCGGCGCCGGCCGGTCCACTCACGTCGGCCGGCACGTACACGCGCCCCTTCGCCCAGTCGCGCTCGATGTCCTGCCAGAAGTTCACGAGCTGGAGCGCGGTGCACACGGCGTCGGACTGTTTCGCCAGGTTCTCGTCGTGATAGCCCGCCACGCCGAGCACGAGGCGCCCGACCGGATTCGCGGAGCGGCGGCAATAGTCGAGGAGATCCGTCCACGTGGCGTAGCGGGTGGTCGTCACGTCCTGCCGAAACGCGCTGAGCAGATCGTCGCAGAGCTGCACGTCGAGGCCGCAGCGCGCGATCGTGTCTTTGAGCGCCACGAAGATCGGATGCGCGCTTTCACCATGGAGTTGCGCGCGCCACGCGTCGAGTTTGGCCAAGCGGGCATCGGGCGTGTCGGCGCCTTCATCCGCGAAGTCGTCGGCGGTGCGGGCGAACGCGTAGATGGCGGCGATATGCGGACGCATCCGTGCGGGCAGGAGCCAGGACGCGACAGGAAAATTCTCGTAGTGCGAGCGCGCGAGCCGTTCGCAAACTGCGTAGGCCTCGGCGGTTACCACTCGACTTCCGGGACACCGGCGCGGGCATTCACCGCGCGCGCGATCACGAAGAGCAGATCCGAGAGGCGGTTCACGTACACGAGCTGCACCGTGTGCACGCCGGGCATCGTCACCATGCGCCGTTCGGCGCGGCGGCACACCGTGCGCGCCAGATGCAGCGCGGCGCCGGCCGGCGACCCGCCGGCGAGAATGAAGTGCTTCAGCGGCGGCAGTTCCTTCTCGAGTTGGTCGATCCACTGCTCGAGCCGAGTGATGTCCTCGTCGCCGAGGCGCGTCTTACCTTCGTACATCCGCGGGTCGGGCCGGCCGTCGGCCAGCTGGGCGCCGAGCGCGAAGAGGTCGCGCTGGATCCGATCGAGCATCACGTCGATGTCGTGGGGCACGCCGGTGGCGCGCACCACGCCGAGGCAGGCGTTGGCTTCGTCGACGGCGCCATAGGCATCCACACGCGGATCGGCCTTCGACACACGCAACCCGCCGATCAATCCGGTTTCGCCCGTGTCGCCGGTCTTTGTGTAGATCTTCACGTCACGATTATAGTGAGGACTCGCGTGCCCACTCGACCGCAAAAGAAGCCGGCGCCGCTGCCCTCGGCGCGTGACCGGTCCTGGTTCCGTCGTCGTCTCCTGCAGTGGTATTGGAAGCACGGCCGTGATCTGCCGTGGCGGACGACGGACGATCCGTACCACATCCTCGTGTCGGAGGTCATGCTCCAGCAGACGCAGGTCGACCGTGTGCTGCCGAAGTATCACGAGTGGCTCGGCAAGTACCCGTCGCTCGAAGCCCTCGCCGACGCCGACGAACGCGACGTCGTCAAGACCTGGTACCCGCTCGGCTACAACATCCGGCCGAAGCGCCTGCAAAGCATCGCGCGTGAGTCGGTGGCGAAGTTCGGCGGCGCGCTACCGAGCGACGAAGAGACGTTGCTCTCGTTCAAGGGCATCGGCCCCTACACGGCCGGTGCGATTCAGGCGTTCGCGTTCCGCAAGCGCGCCGCGATTCTCGACACCAATGTGGCCCGCGTGCTGTTCCGCGTGTTCGTCGCCAAGGGCGACCACCGCGGCCACACGATGGACAAGTTCCTGTGGGAACTCTCGCGCGCGGTGCTGCCGTTCAAGCACGTGTTCGACTTCAATCAGGCGCTGATGGATTTCGGCGCCACCGTGTGCACGGCGCGCAAGCCGCTGTGCGAGCAGTGTCCGATGAAAGCCAAGTGCCATGACCTCCATCGTCGTACTCGCCGCCGTCGTTGAACGCGACGGCGCGTTTCTGCTGACGCGCCGGCTGAAGGGCACGCATCTGGCCGGCACGTGGGAGTTTCCGGGCGGCAAGTGCGAGCCCGGCGAATCACATGAGGCGTGCCTCCACCGCGAGATGCGCGAGGAGCTGAATGTGGACGTGGAAGTCGGCGCCGAGATCTTCACGATCACGCACGCGTATCCGGAAAAAACGGTGGAGCTGCACTTCCGCACGTGCACGCTCAATGGCGAACCCACGCCGATGCTCGGTCAGGAGATGCGCTGGGCCACACGCGCGGAACTGCCGACGCTGGAATTCCCGGAAGCCGACCGCGATCTCATCACGCAGCTGAGCCAGCGCACTCGGGACTGAACCGAGGACCTGGACTCGGGACCCGG
>CAYFLU010000268.1:0-1126 GCA_964343975.1 uncultured Solibacteraceae bacterium | reverse complement strand
CGGGACCCGGCTGGCCGCTCTATCCAGCCGTGCCTTGTAACACCGCAACCGCAGGGCCAGCCGCCACCACCACGCCGTCGTTCGCGTGATCGCGGTTGATGTAGCCCATCGCAACGACGCGACCGAGGCGCTTGGATCGCGCGGAGCTCGTCACGTAACCGACCGTCGCGTGATCGATCTGTATTTGGGTGCCCGGCGCCGGCGGATCGACGACGTCGGGCCCGAACGCCATCTTCATGAGGCGCTTGGCGACGCGGCCTTCACCGCGATCAAGAATCCGCACGATCACTTCCTGCCCGACGTAGCAGCCCTTCGTGCGGCTGATCGCGCGATCGAGCAAGCCGGCCTCGATCGGAATCGTGTGGTCGGTGAGGTCGAGCCCCCACTTCGGGATGCCGGCCTCGATGCGCATCGCTTCCACTTCGGTGGCGTCGAGCTCGGGCAGGCCGTCGTTCACGAGCTCGGCCCGCACCGCGGCGTCTTGCTCCACCGGAAAGAACACGTCTTTCGTGTGCGCCATGGTGGCGCCGACGAGCGTGATCTCGTGGAGCAACTGGGAGGCGTCGGCGATCTGCACGTCTTCCGCGAAGATCAGAAAATCGAGCCGCACGGCCAGTGATTCGGCCAGCTCCGCCGGCACCGACACGATCACGTCGTCGGCGCCGCGGAAGATCCGCATGTCGGTGATCATGCGGCCTTCCTTCGTGAGGTAGGCCGCATCGCGCGACTCGCCAACGGCCAGGGCCGCGACGTCGTTGGTGACCAGTGCCTGGAGGAATCCGAGCGTGTCCGCGCCCGTCAACCGAAGCCGCCCCCGGTCGATGCGCGCGTACCACCCCACCCATCCGGTGCGATCGCCGGTGCTGCTGGAGTTGGCGGTATGCTGATAGGGCTTCATGACCCGACTCGCCCGACATCTTATCGTCGCCCTCCTCGCGGGAACAGCGCTGAATGCACAGGTGGCCTCCGCGCCGCAGCCGGGTTCCGCGATCTTCGACATCTCGATCCGCGGCCAGCGTGTGGGCCAGGAGTCGGTCACGCTCTCGAAAACCGAGACGGGCGGCTGGCTCATCAGCGCCACCGGCGCGCAGATGACCCAGACGCCGTTCACGCTCGACAAATTCGA
>CAYFLU010000267.1:0-3852 GCA_964343975.1 uncultured Solibacteraceae bacterium | reverse complement strand
TCGACGACAGGTCCGTGATCGACCCGCCTTCGAGGTTCCACTGCACGTTCGCCGACGTGCCGCGCGTCGCCAAGCCGACCTGCTGACCCGACGACGAACCGCCGACGTTCAGACCCGCCTGCACGCCCGGGGTCATGTTGATGACCTGCCACGGATCGCGCGCCGTCGGGATGTTCTCGAGGATGTCCTTCGTGAAGGTGCCACCCGTGGTGGTCTTCTTCGTGTCGACGACCGGCGGCGCGGCCGAGACGGTCACTTCTTCCGTCTTGTTACCGACTTCGAGCTTCTGATCAACCGGCGCCTGGAAGCCGGAGGTAATCACGATGTTCGGACGGACGGACTTCTTGAAGCCCTCGAGTTCGAACGTCACGCTGTACGTGCCGATCGGCACGTTCGGGAACTGGTAGGCTCCCGATGCACCCGTCACGGCCACCAGGGGCTGCTGCAACCCCGTGCCCGCAACGGTAACCGTCACGCCCGGCATCACGCCGCCGGTCGAATCGGTGACCTTGCCGAAGATCGAACCAATCGCCTGAGCGTTGGCCGACACGGCAGACAACAAGAGAATGCCTGCCACCAGCAGGAACCCTCGAACGCCTCGCATCATCTGCACTGCCTCCTCAAATCCTTGACTGCCAATCCACAACCCCCGACGATAGTCACGCCACACACGACCGCTCATGAGTGCCAGGAACACTACGAGACCACTCGACCGCGCAGATCGGCCTACCGCGAAGTTGCAATCAAGGTTGCCGAATGCTAGTGCCGGAGTATGGAAAGGTCAAGGGGGTACACCCAGATGGGTATGGATCCTTGTCCTCCTGCTTATAGGGGGCCTCAAGGCCACCGTGGTCTGGCAGCTCCGCCACCACCCCCTCGTCCAGCCAAAATCCGGTCTCGACACTCAGGCGTATGTCGAATTGGCTCAACGAGTTAGGTCAGGAGAATGGGGCCTCGGACCTGGCCTGTACTTCGTCTCCCCCCTCTACATTTATTTCTTGGCGGCCTGCCGGAGCCTCGCCGGCTCCTTCACAGGCGTCCGATTGATCCAAACCATACTGGGCACCGCCGCCATCCCGGCAGTGTTCTGGATGACCCGCGAGTGGTTCGGCACCCGCGCCGCGTGGATCACGGTCGCACTCACCGCGGCCACCGGACTCTTCACGTTCTACGAAGCGCTACTACTGCAGACCGGAATCGACGCAGCACTGACCGCATTCGGACTGTGCGCACTCACCTACGCCATCACGCGCGCCGACTGGCGCGGCTGGCTGCTCACCGGCGCCATCTTCGGCCTGCACACGCTCAACCGGCCCAACATCCTGCTCGCCGCGAGTGCACTGCTCCTGATCCTGCTCGCGCTCCGCCACACGCGCGCCACCGCATGGCTCGCCCTCGGACTCGCGCTCGGCCTCTCGCCCGCCGTGATCCGCAACGTCGTCGTCGCCCACGAGTTCTCGCTCGTGTCCTCCCACGGCGGCCTGAACCTGTACATCGGGAATCACGACGGCGCGAACGGCTTCTATCAGGTCGTGCCCGGCATTACCCCGAGCATCAAGGGCCAGCAAGACGACGTGCGGCGCGTGGCAGAAAAGGCCGTGGGCCACGCGCTCACCGATGCGGAAGCCTCCGACTACTTCGTGGGACTCTCGCTGCAATGGATGACGTCGCATCCGATCGATGCCGCCTGGCTCTTCGTGCGCAAGTACGCGTGGGTGTTTCATGCGCAGCACATCGCGCTGCCGTACAGCTACCCGTTCTACCAGTACGACGTCCCGACGTGGCTCCGCTTCTACGTGATCGGCCCGTGGCTGCTCGTGCCGCTCGGTCTCGTCGGGCTCGTGTGGGCCGCGCCACGCGACCGCTGGCGCGACTACCTGATCTGGGCGGCGTTCGTGCCGTGCTACGCCGGGGCCGTCGCCGTGTTCTTCATGAGCGAGCGCTACCGGCTGCCGCTGCTCGTGCCGCTCGCCGCCGGCGCCGGAGCCGCCATCGATCTCGTGTGGCGCCGCGCAGCCACCCGCGACCTGCGCAGTCTGGCCGCACCGCTCGCCACGGCGCTGGTGCTGCTCGTGCTCGTCAACACGCGCGGCATCGCCAATGACGGACGCTGGGAAGAAGGCCTGCGCATGGCGCAACAGCTGGTGCTCATCGGCCGCTACGATGAGGCCGAAACCTGGGTCGACCGCCTCGAAGCCACCGCGCCGCGCAAAGGCATGGTGCACGACGGCATGGGCATGCAATACCTGCAGGCGGGTCAGTACGCGCGCGCGTTGCCGCACTTCGAGCGCGCGGCGGCGCTCGACCCGTCGCGGCCGATGATCCAGTACGCACTCGGCGAGACGCTGCTCGCCCTCAACCGTCCCGCCGACGCCATCGCGCCCTTGCGCCGCGGACTCGACGGCGGCGCGCTGCTCCCGATGGCCGGGTACCACCTCGCGCTCGCCCTGCAACAAACCGGCGACCTCACGGGCGCGGCCTCCGTCCTGCCCCGCATCACCATGAGCGACGACGCCCCGGTGGACGACTGGCTGCGTGTCGGCCGGCTCGGCATGGAACTGCGCGCGCCGGCCGCCGCCGAACCCTACTTCCGCCGCGCCGCCAGTCTGGCGCCGGCCCGCGCGGATGCACGCCTGCAGTACGGCGTCGCCCTCCTCGTGCTCACTCGCTTCGACGACGCCGCACGTGAACTGAACGCGGCGGTCACGATCGACCCGCGCAATGCGTCCGCCTGGGCCCAACTCGCGCTCGCCGAGTTCCGTCTCGGCCGGCTCGCCGAGGCCCGGCAGCATGTCGCCACCGCGCTCGCACTTGATCCATCGGAACCGATGGCCGCGCAACTGGCCGCGGCCCTGCGATGAGAGCAGCTATACTTTCGGACTGGAGAAGCCTTATGAAACGCGTGCTCGGAACCGCCCTGATCCTCTCGACCGCCCTGCTCACGCTGTTCTTCTCGACGCCCGCCAGCGCCCGCCGGCAGGAGAGCGAGAAGACGATCTACTTCACGGCGATGAAAGACAACAAGCCGATGAAGGACCTGAAGGCCGCGGACGTGGCGGCTGCTGAAGACAAGACCAAGTTCTACCCGGCCAGCTCGCTGAAGCTCGCGACGACGCCGATCTCGATCGTCATGCTCGCGGACACGTCGGCGGTGGCCGGCGGCGCCGGCCTTGATCGCCGCAGCACCAGCGCAACGGCGGCGGGCGACATGATGCATGACATCAAACAGGCCTTCCAGGAATTCGCCCGGTACATGATCAAGGCCAACCCGCAGAACGAACTCGCGCTCATGGAGTTCGGTCAGGCGTCGATCATGGTGCAGGACTTCACGTCCAAGCCGGAGGAGCTCGACAAGTCGGTCACGCGCCTCGTGTCGAAGCCCGACGCGGACTCGGTGCTCCTCGAAGCGATCATGGAATCGTCGAAGGAACTCGGCAAGCGCAAGAACGCGCGTCGCGCGATCGTCTCGATCAACGTGATGCCCGATAGCGAGCGCAGCCGCGAACCGGCCAACAACATCATGAAGGAGCTCGCGAAGGATCAGGCGTGGATCTTCTCGGTGTCGCTGCAGAAGGGCGACTCGCGCAACTCCACGCGCGGCACGGTGCTGCAGGGCTTCGCGGATCTCACCGGCGGCCACCACGACGACATCGTCGGCCAGTCCGCGCTCGTGGACCAGCTGAAGGCGTACGCCGACATCCTGAATGCGCAGTACGAGATGAAGTACATGCGCCCGGCCGGCGCGCCGCCGCAGTCGGTGCAGATGGCGTCGAACCCGGCGCTCGGTCAGATCAAGTTCTACTCGACCAAGTTCCCGCCGCAATAGCCCGATGAAGTCCCTTCTGCTGGGCG
>CAYFLU010000266.1:0-3869 GCA_964343975.1 uncultured Solibacteraceae bacterium | reverse complement strand
GCCGTGACCTGCGCGCCGAAGTCGGGCGCGACGTTCCCGATGGGGCCGACCACGGTGACGTGCAACGCCCAGGACAAGAAGGGCAACAAGAAGACGGCGACCTTCACGGTGAACGTGAAGTAGGGCAAGTTGGAAGGAAGAAGCGGGAAGTAAGAAGTTGAAGTGGGAAGGGGGAAGTGGAAAGTACTGACCTCGACCTCAACGGGCCGGCATACCCAGCGGCACCGCGCGACGCTCGAAGATCTCAACGGCGCGGTCACGGAATACTGACGTCCACTCTTCTGCGCTGAACTGCCCCACGCCCGACAACTCGTTCGGGCGTGCGCGCGATACCACAGCCCAATGCACATCGCTGACGAGCGCTCGCCATTCTTCTGGCGCCTGCGACGCGGACAGCACACGCGCGAACGCCTCCGGCGGATACGCCTGCAAGCGGCTGTCGAGTGACACGCGCGCCGACGGCAGCGACCACGCGACCCAGCCGCCCAGATTCATCGACGTGAACACCGGGCCCGTGAGGCCGCGCTCGCGTGCGAACGCGAGCGCGGCCGGTGAAAAGACATCGCGCGGTTCCACCGCCTCCGCGCCCACCCGCCACGCCCGCGCCATCCGCGCGGGCGTGGCGGGAAGCGTGGCGATCGCGATGGCGGTGGCGGTGACCAGCACGGCGCGGCGATCCCAGCCGCGCGCGATCAGCGCGTCGACGCGCGCGGCCAGCACCGGCGCCGCCACGAACACGACGAGCGGCATCATGCGCACGTAGCGCAGCCCGAACGCCGCGAAGACGATGACGATGACGAGGTCGGTGATGAGGCGGCGACGATCGTCGGTCGTCATCGCCCCGACGCGCGCGACGTCGAGCGCAATCAGGGCGCCGAGCACCGCGAGGTACGCGAAGAACGCGGGATAGGTCGATGGCGTCGGCGGCTGGAGTTCAGCGATGCGCAGGATCGACGGCACGGCAGCGTTTTCGGCGAGGTAGCGCCAAAGACCGATGCCGTACGGCGTCACGAGCGTGGCGGTGGCCGCGGCAAGAAGCCACGGCCACCGCCGCGGCTGTTCCAGCATCACGATAATGGCCAGGAACGCGAGGCCGAACACGGCCTCTGCGTGGACGTTCGCCCAGACCACCAGAAGGAGACAGAGGGCGCCGAACCCACCTGGCACATCAGAAAAAAGCCGGGAGTTAATTCGTCGAATTAACTCCCGGCTTTTTTGCTGGCGGCCTTCCCAGAAACGAACAGTGAGGGCCAGCGCGAGCCACGACATGAGATAGGGCCGCGGCATCGCGCGCGGTTCGAGTACGAGCAGCGACACGAGCAGCGTCGCGAGCGCGGCGGTGGCCGAGGCGCGGGCGCGGGCACTGGCGAAGAGCACGGCGAGCGCCAGCGCCATGAGCGCGCCTTGCACGAGCTGAACACCGCCGAGGCCGAGCACGCGCACCGTCAGCGCGAGCGCGGCGTCGAAGAGCCAGGAGGTGTAGTGCTGGGGATAGGCCGCGTAGGCGGCACTGAAGAGGTTCGTGCGGACGAGGTGCCCGGCCAGCACCTCGCGCCCTTGTGCGAGGTGCCAGAACAGGTCGGGGTCGTACACGGTCCGCGCCGCGCACACCGTGGCCGCGGCCACGGCGAGCGCGAACGCCACGACGCGTGTCATTTGCCGAGCAGATCGACGGCGGACTTCACACCGGCGGCAAGCGTCGCGGCCTTGCCCTGGCCCCAGTAGTGCAGGAAGTAGATCTCGGGCTGCGTGCCGATCATGTGATGGTGCAGCGACACGATGTCGATGCCGGCCTTGCGCAGCGCCGTCATCACCGGCGTCACTTCCTTGCCGAGCATCGCCACGTCGCCGGCCACGACCGCATCGTCATTCGTGCCCGTGAACGCGGCCCACGTGTTGAGGCCCATGCGTGCGTTGATGACTGCGCCCATCTCCTGCACTTTCAGGTCCGTGCGACCGATCGTGATCTTGTAGACCGCGCCATTCTGTTCACCGGCCGTGCCGATGATCTTCGCGAGCGCGGCGCCGTCAATCATTGGCGCCGCGGGAGCTGCTGGCGCCGCGGGCGCGGCCGGCGCCGGCGCGACGTCCTTCATCATCAGATCCACCGCCGGCTTCACGCGACGCGTGAGATCCGCCGGCGCGCCGTGCCCATGCACGTGCATGTAGAACACGCGCGGCGTTTCCCAGAAGAAGTGATTGTGTACGGCACTGGCCTCGAGACCGTTATCGAGGAGCGCCGACATCACCGGGTTGACCTGATCTTCGGTGAGCACGAAGTCGCCCATCATGACGCTCTCGCCCATGCTGTCGTTCGTGAGCGCGAGCCAACCGCCGAAGCCGAGTGCGGTCGGCACCGCGCGGCCTTTGATCGAGACCTTGAGATCCGTGCGCGGCAAGTTGACTTTGAGCACGCCGTCTTTGAAATCACCGGCGCGACCCAGTGACGAGAGTACCGCCTGGTAAGCCGGCGGCATCGCGGGCGCAGGTGTCTGTGCCAGGAGCGGAGCAGACACACTGAGAGTAGCGACAAGAAGAATGCGCTGGATGATCATGCGGGAATTCTACCGCCGAACTGGCCGGCGTCTGCCGACGCGCAGCGGTCGTGACGCTACTCGACCCGCAACGCTTCGATCGGATCCAACTGCGAGGCGCGTCGCGCCGGGTAGTAGCCAAAGATGAGGCCGATCCCGCACGAGAACGCGACGGCCACCGCGATGGTGCGCCAGGAAATGACCATCACCCAGCCCAGACTATCCGTGAGTACCTGCGAGACGCCGATCCCGACGAGCACACCGAGCGCCCCGCCCATCAATCCGAGCACGATCGCTTCGAGGATGAACTGCGCCTGCACATCCGACTCCCGGGCGCCGATGGCCATGCGGAGTCCGATCTCGCGTGTCCGCTCGGTCACCGACACCAGCATGATGTTCATGATGCCCACGCCACCAACGACGAGCGAGACGAGCGCCACCGACGACACCATGAGACCGAGCTGACGCGTGGTCTCCTCGCGGACCTTGATCGCTTCGTCGGGAGCCCGGATGTTGAAATCGTCCGCTTTCCCGTCGGCGATCCGATGGCGATCGCGCATCAACGTGGTGATCTTCGCCTGCGCCACAGGAATCGCTTCCGTCGACACCGCTGAACACAGCACGTCGTCGAGATAGACCTGACGCTTGAGCACGCGCATGACCGTGGTGTACGGAATGATGACGAAGTCGTCCTGATCCTGGCCGACGCTCGACTGCCCTTTCGCCTTCAGCACGCCGAGCACGGTAAACGGCACCCGGCCGATACGAAGCGTCTGGCCGATGATGTCGCCATCGGGCGCGAGTTCACGCGCCACGCTGCTACCGAGCACGACCACGCGCGCGGCTTGCTGGACATCAACGTCCGTGAACCCGGTGCCCGACTCGACGGGCCACGACCGGATCTGCGTGAACTCCGGAGACACGCCGCGAAACTGGGTGTTCCAATTCTGATTGCCGTAGATGATCTGCGTCCGGGAATCGACTTGCGGCGAACACCGGGCGATCTCGGAGACCTCGGCCAGCACGGCGCGCATGTCATCTTCAGTGAGCCGCGACACGCCGCCGCTGCCGGTGCGCACACCGCCGATGTTGGCGCTGCCGTTCTCGAGCCACACGAAGTTGTCGCCCAGATTGACGAGGTCTTTGTGCACCTGATCGGCACTGCCCTCGCCAAGGGCCACCGTGCAGATCACCGCGGCGATCCCGATCGCGATGCCGAGCGTCGTGAGCGACGTGCGCAGGCCATTGCGTGCGAGCGCCATCAGTGCGACTTTCACGAGCATGAACATGCGCTGGAGATGTTAGTTCAGTACTTCCTCCACGTGAAAGCACTCA
>CAYFLU010000265.1:0-3902 GCA_964343975.1 uncultured Solibacteraceae bacterium | reverse complement strand
GGCACATCACCCCAGCCCGCGGCCATCGAGGCCTTCAGCGGCACACCGAACGTGGCCTTGTCCTCGAAGTACTCGAGCGTCATGTTGAAGTTTGCGTCGAACGACGACTTGGTCGGCGGCTCTACGACATCGCCGGCCGCCGTGAATTCCTGACCGGCCGGAATTGTGACCCGCGTCGGAATCGGTCCGCCAGACGGCAGATTCAACGAGTACAGATGCCAGCCATCGTCGATCGTGGCCGTCAACGCGAGCGTGATCGTGCCCCCGCGCGTTGTCTTGGCATCCGGCTTCTCTGTGGCGAGCGTCCAGTGGATCGGCTCTTCAGGCACCTGATGCGGCGCCGCGGCGAACATCGTCGCGGCCCCTATGATCACCCCGGCCGCGACGAGCCCTTGCCACTTCCGACTGCTCACCTTTACTTCCGACGTGTTGCGTCTCACTTCTTGCTTTCCCCCGCTTTCCACGCCTTCGCGTCCACCGGGAGCTGCACGGCCTGCAGCACGTGCTTGTCGGCATCCTGCACGAAGGCGACGACGATCAGCTTCTTCGGGTCGACGGTGGTGTAGGGGTGACCTTCGGCCTTGTAGGTCGCCGGCGTACTGCCGGCGGTTTCGTTGCCGCGGCGCTTCTTGATCTCCGCGTCGAGGCTCGACGTGATGTCGGTCGGGATCGTCGCGAGGTCGAACGTCGTGTCGATCGTCGCCTTGCCCGAGGCGTCCGTCTTCAGCGCCACACCCGGCTTGTCGCCGCCCGCCATCGCGCGGACGACGAGCGGGTGGAATCGCATGCCGTTCTCGCCGGTGAAGGTGAGCTCCTGTTCAGCGAGAGCGATGTGCACGGTCAGATCCTTGGCGTCCTTGTACTTCGCCGACAGGCCGGAGACGGACGTCTGCACCGTGACCGTGGCGTTCTTCAGCGACGCCTTCAGGGCCAGCGTCGCGTCGGGCGCGGTGTTCATCCGCGGGTCGATCGAATTGGCGTAGGTGCCATACGTGATGCCGGAATTGTCGCGTCCGCCTCCGCCGAGGCGCGACAGTTCGCCGTCGACGATGAAGGTGGGCACGCCGAGGACGTATTCCTTGTAGTAGTCCTTGCGCGCGACGCTCGCGGCCGTGGTCATCGGATCGGGCTGCGGCACATGCACGTGATACACGAGCGTGGCCAGATCGGCTTCTCCGTATCGTTCCATCGCGGCATCGAGCGCGTAGTCGGCGGCCACGCAGGGCGGGCAGCCTGATCCGGTGAAGAGCTCGGCCAGGACGATGCGCGTGGTGCGCAGCGGCGATGCCGTCCACTTCGCCGGTTCCACCGGGTTCGCGAAGTGCTCGCGGAAGGTCTTGTCGATGTCCTTCTCGAGGTTCTTCTCGCTGCCGTTCACCTTCACATACAGCGCGTGGAAGGCCTTTTCGTCGTCGCCCTTGAGCGCGCCCATCGTCGCGGCCTGCAGGTAGTAGCCAAGCGCTTTCTGGTCGTTGCCGGCGGTTGCGGCGAGCTTGGCCAAGCCGAGGGTGGACGCCTTCGACGTGGCATCGACTTTCAACGCGTCACTGAAGTACTGCTCGGCTTTCGCGGAGTCGTTCTTGGCCTGATACCAGCGGCCGAGCGCTTCGAGACCGGAGGCGCGGAAGGCGGCTTGCGCGTCCGGGCCCGCGGCCTGCAGCAGGTCGGTGAGCACCGTGCCGGCGTTGTCGAGCACGATGCCGTTCTCGAGGGCCTGCGCGACGTTGCCGGCAATCAGCGTGAGGCGGATGCCCTTGTCGGTCGTCATCTTCTCGGCGTCGGCGACGACCTGGTTGAAGGCGGCCGGCACTTCGCTCTTGCGGTCGGGCATGCGCGTGAGCAGATTGAACAGGCTGCCGTTCACCTGGCGGAGGAACACGGCCGTTGGGTAGTCGGCGATGACCTTGCGCAACGCCGCGACTTTGTCGGCGTTCTCTTTGAGCTTCATCGCTTCGTTGTAGGCCGCCTGCTCGGGAGTCGTCTCGCGGGCGGCGGCTGCGGCCGGGGCTGCGGGCAGGTCTCCGGTCTTGTCCGTCTTCGACACGGTCACGTAGAACCACTCGGCGTCCACGTCGAACTGGTCCTTCGTGAGCGGCGAGTCCATCGTTTGCCACGCCGTCGTTGGCGTGATCGTCTGCCAGGCCGTCTTCTCGCCGACGCGAATCGGCATGGCGAACTTCGTCTCGTCGGCCTTCCAGCGGTACGACACCTTCTTGTCCGGCGCGTCGAAGACGAGCTCGAGCTGCGGCAGGGCGGTGTGGCGGAGGTACTGATTGAAGACCGGCACCATGTCCTTGCCGAAACGCTTGGTGAAGAGCGTCGAGATGTCTTCGGTGAGGATGTTCTTGTACTTGAACGAGTCGTACGTCTCGCGGATCAGGGCCCACCACTTGGCGTCGTCGTTCATCACGCCGCGCAGCGTGTGCAGGAAGAGCGCGCCTTTGAAGTACTGGTCGTCGGTCTTCGGCGACTCATGCCGGCCGCGCGTGCGCAGGATGGCATCGGTGTTCTTGACCTTCGTCTTGTAACCGTTGATGTACTTCAACGCGTCGGTTTTGCCGAAGACCTGCTCGACGTACATCGCCTCGAGGTACGTGCACCAGCCTTCCTGAATCCACATGTCGGCCACGTCGCTCGCCGACACGGCGTTGCCGAACCACTCGTGGCCGCTCTCGTGAATGATGATGAAGTCGAACTTCGGGCTCACGCCGACCCCGGTCCAGTCGCGGCCGCCGTAGCCGTTCTTGAAGCCGTTGCCGTAGGTCACGGCGCTCTGGTGCTCCATGCCCGTATAGGGCGCCTGGATCAGCTTGTAGCCGTCACGGTCGAACGGGTACTCGCCGAAGTAGTGCTTGAACGCCTCGATCATCGGCTTGGCCTGCGCGAATTGCGCTTTGGCCTTGTCGAGATCCTCGGGCAGTGCGTAGAAATCCAGCGTGGTCGTGCCCGTCTTGTCGCTGAAGTGCTCGTAGGTGCCGATGTTGAGCGACACGTCGTAGGAGTTGATCGGATACGCGACGTGGTAGTTCCACTGCGTGTAGCCGCCGCCGACGTCCTTCTTGCTCACGAAGCGGCCGTTCGAGACATCGGTGAGCGCCGACGGCGCCGACACGCTGATGTCCATCGACTCGGGCTCGTCCTTCCACTGATCCTTGCTCGGCCACCAGATGCTCGAGCCCTCGCCTTCGCAGGCGGTGAAGATCCACGGCCGGCCGGCCGGGTCCTTGCTGAAGGTGAAGCCGCCGAAGCGGCCGATCGTCTTCGGCGTGCCGGAGTAGTAGAAGTCGATCGACTCTTCGCGGCCCGGTCGAATCGGCGCCGGGAATTCGATGAACACCGCGTTCGCTTCGCGTGTGTATTTGAGCTCGGTCTTGCCGAACAGGATCTTGTCGACCTTCAGGTTCTCGTAGAGGTCGATCTGGATCTTGGTGTCCTCGTTCAGCATCCGGAAGCGGATCGTGTTCTTGCCCGCGATCGTCTTCGCGTCCGGATCGACCTTCACGTCGAGGTGGTAGTAGAGCAGGTCGTTGTTCGCGCGCAGCTTGCCGTATTCCCCGCGGAGCAATTGCGCCCGCGTGGGCGCGGCGGGGGCCGCAGGGGCCTGCGCCGGCGCGGTTTGCGGAGCCAGAGCCAGAAGCGCGGGCAGGAGCCACGAGAGCAGCTGTGTCATAGACGGGCATCGTAGCGCAGGGGGCTGCGGGTGCTCCACAATTCACCGCGATTCTGTCGATTTCGGGCCCCGCCATTCGACGTTTGGGAGAAGGAGAGACCGATGCGTTATCTGATGTTCATCAAGTCCGACGAGAAACACCGGAACCAGCGCCCGCCCGACGCGCTCATGGCGGCCATGGGTGGCATCATCGAGAAGAGCTTCAAGAACGGCACGCTGATCGACACGGCCG
>CAYFLU010000264.1:0-3919 GCA_964343975.1 uncultured Solibacteraceae bacterium | reverse complement strand
CGGCGGCCCGCACGGGCGTGGAGCTCGTGATCGCGCGTCCGTCCGGCATCTACGGCCCCGGCGATCGGCGCCTCTTCAAGCTGTTTGGCGGGGTCGCGAAGGGGCGGTTTCTGCTCCTCGGCGACGGCACGATCTTCTATCACCTCACGCACGTGCACGACCTCTGCGACGGCTTCCGCCTCTGTGGCACGGTGCCGGGCGCGGCCGGGCGCACTTACATCCTGGCCGGCGGGGAAGTGACCACGCTGAACGAGCTGATCGCGATCACCGCGGATCTGGCTCGGGTCGCACCACCGCGCCGGCACTGGCCGGTGTGGCCGTTCTGGACCGCCGGAGCCCTCTGCGAGCTCGTCTGCGCGCCGTTCGGGATCGAGCCCCCGATCTTCCGGCGCCGTGTAGACTTCTTCACGAAGAGCCGCGCCTTCGACATCACGCGGGCGCGGACAGAGCTCGGCTTTGCGCCGCGCATCGGGTTGCGCGAGGGCATCGGGCGCACACTGGAGTGGTACCGTGAGCACGGCTGGATCTGACCGAGGCCCGACCACCGACATCCCGCGCGCACAGCAACAGCTGTTCGACGCGCCTGGCGGCGCCCGCGCCAAATACGCCGCGCTCGTCGTCGGCCGCCCCGGTCTCGGTGCGCTCCTCAAACACGAACTGATCGTGATGCTGTCGCAGCACGTGCCTGGCGCGTTCGGGCTCGCGATGCGCAAGTGGCTGTATCCGAAGCTGCTCGGATCGTGCGGGCGCAACGTGATCTTCGGCCAGAACGTGGTCCTCCGGCATCCGCACAAGATCCACGTCGGCGACAACGTGATGATCGACGACCACTGCCTGCTCGATGCGAAGGGCACGACCAACGCCGGGATCCGTATCGGCAGCGGCGTCTTCATCGGCCGCAACTCGATTCTGTCGTGCAAGAACGGCGACATCACGCTCGCCGACGGCGCGAACATCGGCTTCAACTGCGAACTCTTCTCGGCGAGCGACGTCCGCATCGGCGCGAATACCCTGATCGCGGCGTATTGCTATGTCATCGGCGGCGATCACGCCTTCAGCGATCCCGAGGCGCCGGTCATCGAGCAGGGGCGCACGTCCGTGGGCGTGCGCGTGGGCGCAGGCGCCTGGCTCGGCGCCGGCGCGAAAATCCTCGATGGTGTGACGATCGGCGATCGTGCCGTGATTGGCGCGGGCGCCGTCGTCCGTGGGGCCGTGGCGGACGGCGCGATTGCCGTGGGCATTCCCGCGCGCGTGGTGGGGCAGCGCTAGCTCGTGTCGCGCGTCGCCGTTGTCACGTCGTCGCCGCCGTTTGTCGAGGGTGGCCACATCGTGATCGCTCGTGCGCTCGTGCAGGCGCTCCGCGAGCACGGCCATCAGGCGGACCTCATCACCACGCCGTCGAATCGCTTTGGCCGGCAGGCCTCGGCATACGTTGCGAATTGGATGACCGACGTCGGCCAGACCGGCGCAGGCGAACGCGTGGATCAGGTGATCAGCCTCCGCTATCCGAGCTACGCGGTGCGCCATCCGCGGCATGTGTGCTGGCTCAACCATCCGATGCGGGAGTACTACGATCTGTGGGACACGTTCTCCGCGCGTCTGTCCCCGCAAGGCCGGTTGAAGGAACGCGTGCGGCGTGCCGCGATTCACGCAGCCGACACGTACCTCTTCAAGCACAACGTCACGAAGCTCTTCGCGCAGTCGAAGGTGGTGCAGGCGCGACTGCTCAAGTGGAACCGCGTCGCCTCGGAGGTGCTGTACCCGCCGCCGCCACAGCGGCACTACCGGTGCGACGCGTACGGCGATTTCCTGTTCGTGTATTCCCGGCTCGCGCCGCTCAAACGCATTGGGCTCGTCGTGGAAGCCCTGGCCACGCCGGCCGCCGCCGGTGTGCGCTGCGTGATCGCCGGCGACGGGGAGGAGCGCGCGGCCCTCGAGGCGCGCGTCCGCGCGCTGGGTCTCGACGCACGTGTGACGTTCGTCGGCCACATCACCGACGACGCGCTCACGGACTATCTGGCCACGTGTCGCGCCGTGTGTTTCGTCCCGCGCGATGAAGACTTCGGCATGGTCACCGTGGAGGCGTTTGTGTCAGGCAAGGCCGTGATCACCGCCACCGATAGCGGCGCGCCGACCGAACTCGTCTCGCCGGCCACCGGGCGCGTTGCCTCGCCGACGCCGGATGGCCTCGGGCAGGCGATCGGGGAAGTCATGCACGACGCCGGGCTGGCCGAGGCGCTGGGCCAGGCCGCCGCACGGCAGGCGCAGTCGCTCAGCTGGGCGCGCGCGGTCGACACACTGGTGCTAAGGTAAATCTCATCCCATGAGTTATCGCTCTGCCCTGGAGGCGCGCGTCGCCAAGAAGGTCGGCACCGCCATCGCCGACTTCAACATGATCGAAGACGGCGACCGGATCATGGTCGGGTTGTCCGGCGGGAAAGACAGCTGGGCGCTGATGCAGATGCTCGATCTGCTGCGGAAGCGCGCGCCGGTGAACTTCACGCTCGTCGCCGTCAATATCGATTCCGGCTACAAGGAATACAAGCATCCGGTGGTGACCAAGGCCTGCCAAGAGCGCGGCTGGGAACTGCGGATCGAGCACACGAACATCGGCGAGTTGATCGACGACATCCTGGATGACGGCGAGACGCCGTGCTCGCTGTGCGCGCGGCTCCGCCGCGGCGTGCTGTATCGCGTCGCCAAGGAAGTTGGCGCCACCAAGATCGCGCTCGGTCACCACATGGACGATTTCGTCGAGACCGTGTTGTTGAACCTGTTCTTTCAGGGTGCGCTCAAGGCGATGCCGGCGCGGCTCGTGTCGGACAACAAGCAGCACGTCGTGATTCGCCCGCTGGTGTACGTCACGGAAGAAGAGGCGCGTGCCTACACGCAGGAGTGCGAGTTACCGGTGATCGGGTGCTGTTGCCCGGCGTGCGGCGACCTCAGCCTCAAGCGCCAGCGGATCAAGCGCCTGCTGACCGAGCTCGAGATCGAACATCCCGAGATCAAGAACTCCATGATCAAAGCGCTCGGCAATGTCGCGCCGAGCCATCTGCTCGATCGGCGGTTGAATCCGGTCGCCAATCTGGTCGCGACCGCGGCGGTCTGACCGTGCGCGCGGTTGTCCAGCGTGTGCGAGACGCGTCGGTGTCCGTGGACGGACAGGTCGTGGGACAGACGCCGTTTGGCTTGCTCGTCTACCTTGGGGTGGCGGCGGGTGACGGTGCGGCCGATATCGAGTACATCGTGAACAAGGTCCGCGACCTGCGGATCTTCGAGGATGCCGACGGCAAGATGAACCGGTCGGTCGTCGACGCCGGTGGCGGCCTGCTCTTGATCTCGCAGTTCACCTTGAGCGGCGATGTGCGGAAGGGCCGACGGCCGTCATTCGACAAGGCCGAGAAGCCCGACACGGCACGCGGCCGCTACGAAGAAGTGCTCGACGCCTTTCGCGCCACCGGCCTGCCGGTCGCGAGCGGCGTCTTTCAGGCGCACATGCACGTGGCCTCGGTGAACGATGGCCCCGTCACAATCTTGCTCGACAGCACGCGACTGTTTTGACCGCGACTTTTCTGAAAACGACGCCCAACAGGGAGTGACGACGTGAGAGCACTGCGAACGATGATGATGACGGCCGGCGCGTTCGCGCTGGCGACGACCATGGCCGCGGCGCAGTCGCGCCCGCTGGTGACCGAGGACCCGGAGGTCGTCGGGGCCGGCCAGATGCTGATCGAGGCTGGTGTGGACCGCCAGCAAGGCGTGACGTATCCGGCGTCGGGCCTGCAGGGCGATCTTTGGCGGCTCGGCACGTTCGGGTTCAGCTTCGGCGTGAGCCCCATCGCCGAAATTCAAGTCGACGGCGGGCTGCGCAACCGCCTCACGATCGCCAAGCGCAACGCGGCGCCGCTGGCCTACATGC
>CAYFLU010000263.1:0-3919 GCA_964343975.1 uncultured Solibacteraceae bacterium | reverse complement strand
ATCGAACTTCGGCGGCTTCACGATCCAGTACTGAATGGGCGTGCCGCCGGCGCCGGGCACGGTCTTGCTCTCCGGCACCGCCGTCTCCACCTGGTCGAGCCACGACTGGTTCTCGTGCGTGAGCTGGTGCTGGGCGCCACCAGGCAGCGCCGACGACCAGATCTCGGCCGGCGCGCGCAGCGACGCGCGCGAGAACGCGCCGATACCGTTGCCCACGCTGATCCCGGAGATCGCGCCGCCGCGCAGGAGTTCCTTCGGCATGCCACCGGCCAGCGGCACACTGTAGAGGTTGTCGGTCGCGTTGTTCGTCGCGGTGAAGTAGATCGTGGCGCCATCGGGTGAGAGCGCATAGTCACCCACCGACAGATCCGGCGTCGTGAACACCGTGCGCTTCGCGCCGGTCGCGAGCGTATAGACGTCGAGCCAGAACCGATCCGACTCGAAGCCCGGCCGCCGCTGCGCGCGCACGATCAGCGATGCGCCGTCCTTGGTGAGCGTCGGCTGCAGATCGGACGCCGGATTGGTCGTGAGCTTCTTCGCCGCGCCGCCCGCGACCGGCACCATGAACACGTCGTTGTTGGTCGTCCAGGCTTCCTTGTCGTTGCCCTCACGGTTCGAGACAAAGAGCACGCTCTTGCTGTCGCGGCTGAAGACCACGCCGCCATCTTCCTGCTGCGTCGGCGGCGAATCGAAGTCACCGGGCGTCACGTCTTTCGCCGCGCCGCCGGCCACCGGCTGCACGAACACGTGATGCCGCAACCCGTCGCGCCATTCGTCCCAATGGCGATAGAAGAGGCGCGCCAGCACGTGCGCCTTGACCGGGTTCGCCTCGACCTCGTCCATCTTCTTCTGGTTGCACGCGTTGTCCGCGCAGTCGGGATAGACGTCCGCCACGAAGGCCACCATCGTGCCGTCGGGCGACCACACGAGCGGCGGCTGCGCGCCGCCGGCGATGTTCGACACGCGCTTGGCACCGCTGCCGTCCGCATTGGCGATCCACACCTGCGACCCGGCCTCACGCGTCGACAGGAACGCCACCTTCGTGCCATCGGGCGACCAGCGCGCGGTCGTGTCGTTCTTGTCGCTGGAGAGGAACGCCTTCGGCGTCCCACCGGCCGCCGGCACGCTCCACACTTCCGAATGCCGCTTGTTCTTCGCGAGATCGGTCGTCGTCCGCTGATACAGCACGGTCTTGCCGTCAGGCGACAGCTGCGCATCCGCCACACGCACGGCGGTCAACACATCGTTCAGCGACATGGCGCGCTTCGACTGCGCATGGAGAGACACAGACACGGCGAGCGCAACGAGCGCACTCGTCACCAACAGCTTCAGACGGGACATGGAGACCTTCCTTCGTTTACGCGTGCACGTCAAGCCGCCGCACGGCTTGCGCCACGAGGTCGTCGACGGTGACCGACCCGGCATCGACCGCGCGTGACAGATCCACGCGCATGTCGTGTTCCCAGAACTTGCCGAGATGCGTCGCCACGGCCGACACCGGATCCGCCGTCGGATCGGCCGCCCACTGGCGCGCGATCTGATTCGCCATGCGCACGAGCGCGCCGAGGCGGTGTTCGGGACTGCCAAGTTCCACCGTCGCCGCCGTGCGGCCCGGCGACACCTGCACCGCCGTCACCTTGTATTCCGGACAGTTGGTCGCCCAGTCGCTGTGCTCCGTCGTGACGACGTTCGCGCCGCTGACCGGATGATGGAACGTCGTATACACCACGCCCGGCGCCACGCGCGTCGTCAGATGCGCGCGCAACACCGTCGCGCCGACACGGCTGGCCAACGTCACGTCGGCGCCGTCCACGATGCCGCGCGCTTCGGCGTCGGACGGATGAATTTCGAGCAGGTCTTCCGGATGCCACCGCGTGTTGTCCGTGCGCCGCGTCTGCGCACCGACGTTGTACTGGCTGAGGATGCGCCCGGTCGTGAGCAGCAGCGGAAACTTGCGCGTCGAGTGCTCTTCGGTCGCCACGTATGGCGTCACCGTGAACTTGCCCAGGCCGTGCACGAACTTCCCCTTGTGCATGATCGGCGTGCCGGCCGGCGCGGCGTCGTTGCACGGCCACTGCACGCTGCCCTTCGCGTCGAGCGCGGCAAACGAGACGCCCGCGAATGTCGGCGTCAACCGCGCGATCTCATCCATGATCTCGGCCGCGTTCGCGTAGTGCATCGGATAGCCGAGCGCCTGCGACAGCTCGCAGACCACTTCCCACTCCTGCTTGCCTGTGCGCGGACGCATCGCCGGACGCACGCGGTTGATGCGCCGCTCGGCGTTGGTGAACGTGCCGTCCTTCTCGAGGAACGAGGTGCCCGGGAAGAACACGTGCGCGAGCTTCGCCGTTTCGTTGATGAAGAGATCCTGCACGATCACGAGCTCCATCGCGCGGAGCGCCGCCTGCACGTGCACGGTGTTCGGATCCGACTGCGCGATGTCTTCGCCCTGCACGAAGAGGCCCTTGAAGTGACCATCGATGGCTGCATCGAGCATGTTCGGAATGCGCAGGCCCGGTTCTTTCTGGATCGTCGCGCCCCACAGCGCCTCGAACATCTCGCGCACCGCATCGGTCGACACGTGGCGGTAGCCCGAGAGTTCATGCGGGAACGAGCCCATGTCGCACGAGCCCTGCACGTTGTTCTGCCCGCGGAGCGGATTCACGCCGACGCCGTCGCGCCCGAGATTGCCCGTGGCCATCGCGAGATTCGCCATGCCCATGACCATCGTCGAGCCCTGGCTGTGCTCGGTGACGCCGAGACCGTAGTAGATCGCGCCGTTGCCGCCCGTCGCGTACAACCGCGCGGCGGCACGCAACTCCGCCGCCGGCACACCGGTGTGCACTTCGGTGGCCTCCGGGCTGTTCTCCGGCCGCGACACGAAGGCCTTCCACGCCGCGGCCTCCGCCGGATCCGTGCGCTCGGCAATGAACGCGTCGTTCGCCAGCCCTTCGGTGACGATGACGTGCGCGAGCGCGTTGATCACGGCCACGTTCGTGCCTGGTCTGAGTTGAAGATGATGCGCCGCTTCGATGTGCGCCGTCCGCACGAGATCGATGCGGCGCGGATCGACGACGATGAGCTTGGCGCCGGCGCGGAGGCGCCGCTTCATGCGGGAGGCAAACACCGGATGGGCGTCGGTCGGGTTCGCGCCGATCAGCAAGATCACGTCGGCGTATTCCACCGACTTGAAGTCCTGCGTGCCGGCCGACGTGCCGAACGCGGTGCTGAGGCCGAAGCCGGTCGGCGAGTGGCACACGCGCGCGCAGGTGTCGACGTTGTTGTTGCCGAAGGCGGCGCGAATCATCTTCTGCACCGCGAACACTTCTTCGTTCGTGCAGCGTGAGGACGTGATGCCGCCAATCGCGGCCTTGCCGTGACGCGCCTGAATGTCCTTCAGTTTCGCGGCGGCGTACTGAATGGCCTCGTCCCACGAGACCGTTCGCCACTCCTGATCGATCGACTCGCGGATCATCGGCGAGAGCTGGCGATCAGGATGGGTGGCGTATCCCCAGGCAAAGCGGCCCTTCACGCACGAATGGCCTTCGTTGGCGCCGCCGTCCTTGTACGGCTCCATCAGCACGACCTGCTCGCCCTGCACCTCTGCCTTGAACGAACACCCGACGCCGCAGTACGCGCACGTGGTGAGCACGGTGTGGCGCGGCTGGCCGAACTCGATGAGCGTGTTCTCGCTCAGCGTGGCCGTGGGGCACACCTGCACGCACGCACCGCACGAGACGCACGGCGAATCAAAGAAGGAGCCGTTGGCGCCGGCCGCCACGCGCGACTCGAAGCCGCGGCCTTCGATTGTGAGCGCGAACGTGCCCTGCACTTCTTCGCAGGCGCGCACGCAGCGGGAGCACACGATGCACTTGGCGGAGTCGAACGTGAAATACGGGTTCGACGTGTCTTTCGGCAG
>CAYFLU010000262.1:0-3956 GCA_964343975.1 uncultured Solibacteraceae bacterium | reverse complement strand
TTCATCGACTAGCTAGCTGGTGGCGGTGTCGAACTCGCGGGCGAGTTGCACGAACTCGCCGTCGGGCGCGAGGTCGCAGTACGACTTCCAATGCGGGCGCGCCTCCGCGGAGCGCCCGAGTTTCTCGAGCGCCACCGCCAGATAGAAATGCGCCTCCGGGTACTCCGGATTGATCGCGAGCGCGTCGCGATACGCCGCCACGGCCTCGGGATAGCGCGTGAGGTCGTGATGGATGTTGCCGAGGTTGAAGTAGGCCTCGAAGCACTCCGGATCGAGCCGGATGGCACGCTCGTAGAGCGCTTCGGCTTCCACGAGCTGGTCGCGCTCGTAGTGGATGTTGGCCAGATTCACGAGCGCCGGCACGAGCACCGGGTCGAACATCAGGGCCTTCCGATAGGACGACGCGGCCGCGTCGAGATCCGGATCCTCCCCATCGTCAAACTCCGCGCCTTCGAGGAAGAACTTGGCGGCCATCGTGTAGTTGGCCGCGGCGATCCGTTCGTCGCGATCCGGACTGGTGAGACCGGTGCCGGGTGCGCCCGACAGGTCGACGCGGGACGGCTCGGCCGGCGTGTGGGCGCGGAGGGTGACCACGCGCGCCGGCGCGCGATCGGCGCGCGTCGGCTGGAAGTCGAAGGCCAGCTGGCCGTCGCGGGCGGCGACGAGCGCGCGGAGCGCGACGTTCATCGGGGCGCCCTGTTCGAGTTCCGCGGCGGCCTGACGGACGACGTGCAGGTCGTTGAAGGAGTAGTAGCGGCCGGCCAGGGGATGCACGAGGCCGCACTTCTCGAGGTACCGGAGGTGGTCGTCGCGGAGCACCGGGTACATGCCGCGGAGGTCGCGGGACGAGTAGTACTGGCCTTTGAGGGTATCGGCGTCGGGCAGGCCCCCGGCCCGGCAGAGGTCGTCTTCCGACAGGGTCAGGGTGGCGTCGGCCGCGCTGGCGGGCCGGAGGGTGCCGCCGAGGCGCTCCACGATGGCCCGGGCATCTCGCCGGGTCAGTCGGGTCAATTTCCCGGCCACGGCGACCCGCTGGCCCTCGAAGGGGCGGGCGATTCCGAGGGGGAAGGAGGCCGTCACGATCGAACAATACCGTACTGCTAGCCCCTGCTTATTCAGCGTGTTACACGCGGTTACACGGACGTTATAATCGCAAGTTCCAAAGTCGTATTAAGGAGACCCGAATGTATTCACGCGTTATGCGTTCTTTGTTAGTGCTCCTCATGGTGCTCTGCGCCGTGCCGGCGTTCGCCCAGCAGACCGGGACGATCAGCGGCAAGGTGGCGGATCAGCAGGGCCTGGCCATGCCGGGCGTGACCGTGGAAGCGAAGTCCCCGGTCCTGCCGAGCGCCCGCACCACGGTGTCCGCGGCCAACGGCACGTACCTGTTGCCGGCACTGCCCCCGGGCGATTACACGGTGACGTTCACGTTGTCCGGCATGCAGACGGTGACCCGCAAGGTCGGCGTCCTGCTGGCGCAGGACACGGCGGTCAACGCCACGATGTCCGTGCAGGCGGTGAACGAAACCGTCACGGTCACGGGCCAGAGCGGTTACATCGAGAAGTCGTCGGCGCAGATCAACAGCACGCTGTCGAACGAGATCTTCAACAACCTGCCGGTCGGCACGGAATACCGCGACCTCGTGAAGCTGATCCCGGGCGTGCAGTACACGCAGGACGCGACGCGCGGCCCGAGCGCCGGCGGCAGCGGTCAGGACAACGTCTACAACATGGACGGCGTGAACGTCACGTTGCCGCTCTTCGGCACGCTGGCGAGTGAGCCGGCGTCGCATGACATCGCGCAGATCGCGGTCGTCAAGGGCGGCGCGCGCGCGGTGGACTTCAACCGCGCCGGCGGCTTCTTCATGGACTCGGTGTCCAAGTCGGGCACGAGCAAGTACTCGGCCGAAGCGACCTACCGCTTCCAGTCGCCGGACATGCGCGCCCTGCTCATCTCGTGCAAGGGCCTGTCGACGCTGCCGACGTCCTGCTACAACAGCACGAAGATGTACACGGACGTGAACATCGGCGGTCCGGTGCCGGGGCTCACGGACAAGATCTTCTTCTACGGCTCCTACTACCAGCCGCACATCTCGCGTCAGAACGTGGCCAACAACTACGGTCCGCTGCCCAACTACAGCAGCGACCGGTACGAGGGCTTCGGCAAGCTGACGATCACCCCGCAGAGCGGCGTGCTGCTCAACATGAGCATGCGCGGCTCGACGCGTCGTGACAAGAGCAACGCGTTCGGCTCGAGCGCGGCCGTCTCGACGGGCACGGGCAACAAGACGTCGCAGCAGATCCTCACGGCCGACGGCTCGTGGATCATCAACGACAAGAGCTTCATCTCGTTCAAGCTGACGAACTTCCGCAACCCGAACCAGAGCACGCCGGACAACATCTCGTCGGCGGTGGTCAGCACGGCGATCGGCACGCAGCTCGACATCAACAACCTCGACACGATGGGTCTCCTGACGGTGCCGCTCGCCAACAGCACCAACGCGACGGTGAACGCGTTCCGTCAGACCTACATCAACCGCTACGGCTACACGGACGCGAACGGCGTCAAGCAGGGCGGAGGCTCGGTCGGCTACGCGTCGACGTTCGACAACGACGACTTCTTCCGCACGGCGGGTCAGATCTCGTACAACCTGACGGTCAACGCGGGCCAGTCGCGCCACGACATCCACGTCGGCTACCAGGCCTACATGGACGCCGAGGACCTGAACCGCAACTCGAACGGCTGGGGCTCGGTCGCGGTCAACGGTGGCCTGTCGTCGATCAACGGCACGCCGTACTTCTTCAACGCGGCGTTCCAGCAGCAGACCACGGGCGTCATCCCGAAGATCCACTCGGAATACCGCTCGCAGAACTTCGAGATCAACGACGCGATCAGCTACAAGAACCTCGCGTTGAACCTCGGCCTGCTCGCCAGCAACGACACGCTCTACGGCCAGGGTCTGAATGAAGCGCCGGGCACGCTGTCGGGCTACATCAAGGCGCAGGGCAACCTCACGGAACTCCGTCAGTACAAGATGTACGAGATTCCGTGGAAGAAGATGATCCAGCCGCGCGTCAGCGCGACCTACGCCTACGACGGCACGAACACCGTGTACGGCAGCTGGGCCACCTACATGCCGGCGGCCAGCTCGCTGCCGCGCGCCGCGTCGTGGGACCGTAACCTCGCGACGACGATCAACGCCTACTTCGACGCGACCGGCAAGCTGATCGCGACCGACACGGTGGCGTCGTCCTCCGGCAAGCTCTTCGTGCAGGGCCTCACGCCGCGCACCACGCAGGAATACATGGCGGGCACGGCGCGTCAGTTCGGCAACCTCTCGATGCGCGTGTACTTCCGCTACCGCGAGACGAAGCACTTCTGGGAAGACACGAACAACAACGCCCGCGTCGCGTTCCGCGAAACGGGTGCCACGGCCACGCCGGACAGCGTGCCGAACGCCCTCTACATCGACGACCTGTCGGCCCGCATCGCGCAGATCGGCAGCGGCTCGACCTACGTCATCGCGGAACTCGACGGCTCGTTCACGAAGTACAAGGAAGTGACGACCGAAGCCGAGTGGCGCGGGAACGTGTTCGGCCACCAGCTCTTCCTGCGTGGCAGCTACACGTGGAGCCACTACTACGGCAACGTCGACCAGGACGGCAGCACGACCGCGGCGTCCAACGACGCGAACATCTTCATCGGTTCGTCGAACATCGGTGACGGTGGCGGCCGCCAGCTGTGGGACTACAAGCTCGGCGACCTGCACGGCGATCGCCGCAACATGGCGAAGGTCTACGGCACGTACATCCTGCCGTGGAACGCGAGCGCGGGCTTCTACGCGGTGTACCAGTCGGGTCAGCCGTGGGAAGCGATCGACCGGTTCGCGTATCCGACGTCGATCATCGGCACGTCCACGAGCGACACGAACCGCTACGCCGAGCCGGCCGGCTCG
>CAYFLU010000261.1:0-3960 GCA_964343975.1 uncultured Solibacteraceae bacterium | reverse complement strand
CATGCGCACACTCCTCAGGAGCTTTGACACCGGTCGCGGCCATCTGGTCGGCACGATCCGGTACAATCGCGCGCCATGAGCCATTCACCTGTGCATGCCCCGAACCTTCCGAAGCCGGTCGGCCCGTATTCGCCGGGCATGGGTTTCGAGCGTCTCATCTTCGTGTCGGGTCAGGGGGCCACGAACCCCGAGACCGGTCAGCTTGCGGGTGATACCGCGGCGGCGCAGACCGAGCAGTGTTTGAAGAACGTCGAGGCGATTCTCAAAGCCGGCGGCAGCGACTTGCAGCACGTGCTGCGCTGCGGCGTGTTCCTGCTCGACATGAACGACTTCGCGGAGATGAACGCCGTGTACATGCGGATGTTCGGCGACCACCGGCCGGCACGCACGACGATTCAGGCCGCCGCACTGCCGGGCAAGGGCCTCAAGGTCGAAATCGACTGCATCGCCTACAAGAAGTAGGTCGATTCAGATCTTCTGGCGCTGCAAGTCGATCGTCAGCGTGAGCTGGCGCGCCGGCGGCACGCTCGCTGGTGCGCCGCCCCACGTCCGATACGCCGGCAGAAAGCGCCGGATGTAGTCTTCGATGTCGGCGCGGCTGAGACCGGGCTTGCCGCTGGCCTTCATCCGCTCCTCCGCCTCGACGCGCCACGTCAATACAAACGTCGGATCCTCTGCGCGCAGCACGACCCACGCATCGATGTGCCGGTACCAACGCGCGTACTCCGCGAGCGCCTGATTCGCGGGGGCGAGCTGTGCGTCTTCCAGCGACGCCTCGGCCACCGGCTCGAACCCCAACATCCACCCTTCCACAAACACGATGTCGATCGGCCGCTCGACCGTCCGCCACTCACCGACCGGCGTGCGATCGCCGCGACCGCCGTGCGCCGACTTGTCGTACACCGGCACCGTGAGCGGCGCCGTGGTGTGAGCGGCCGCGAGCGTCGCCTCACCCAGCGCGATGTCGTGCGTGCCGGGATAGCCGCGGTGTTCGAGATACGGATTGCCGGGATGCGCCGCCGCGACCGCCAACTGCTCCGCGCGCGTGAGATAGAAGTCGTCGATCGACACGGTCACGCCGCGCAGTCCCAAGCCGGGGAGCGCGTCGATCAGCGCGCGCGTCAGCGTCGTCTTGCCCGCGCCTTGCGGGCCTTGCACGCCGACGACGAGCGGACGCGCGGGATGGGCGGCCAACTGCGTGCGGCAAAACGTGAGGACGTCTGCGTAGAGAGGACTCAGCATGCGGCGACTATAATCGCTCATCCCGCCATTCGAGGTGCCTATGTCCATTCGAGCCGTGAAGCAGGTCTCGCACGCATCGCCTACCGTGGAAGGAGCCGGCGTCCATCTGCACCGCGGCTTCGGCTTCGGCAAGACCAGTGACTTCGATCCGTTCCTGCTCTTCGACGACTTTCGCGGCGACCGGCCGAGCGACTACATCGCGGGCTTTCCGTGGCATCCGCATCGCGGTATCGAGACGATCACCTACGTGTTGGCCGGCACCGTGGAACACGGTGACAGCCTCGGCAATCGCGGCGCCATGGGCGCGGGCGATGTGCAATGGATGACCGCCGGCAGCGGCATCATTCATCAGGAGATGCCGCACGGCGACGCCGACGGGCGGATGCACGGCTTCCAGCTGTGGGCCAATCTGCCGAGCCAGTACAAGATGGTCCACCCGCGCTATCAGGACGTGAAGTCCCAAGACATCGCCGAAGTGATCGACGATGACGGCACGAAGGTGCGGATCATCTGCGGCGAGTTCTGGGGCAAGCGCGGACCGGTCGACGGCATCGCGGCCGATCCGACCTATCTCGACATCTCCGTGCCGCCCAACACACGGAAGGTCCTGCCGGTCTCACTCGACCGCCACGCCTTTGCGTACGTCTTCGCCGGATCCGGCACGTTCCGCGACGCGTCCGCACCACAGGCCGTGTTGACCGACATGACCGGTGAACTCGACGAGTCGCCGATTCTCACCACGCACGGCAATCGCACGTTGATCCTGTTTGATCGCGGGGACGAGGTGGTCGTGCGGTCGGGCGACGAGGGCATGCGATTCCTGCTCGTGTCCGGCCGGCCGATTGAAGAGCCGGTGGCGTGGTACGGCCCGATCGTCATGAATACTCAGGCCGAGCTCCAGACGGCATTCAACGAGTTACAAAAGGGTACGTTCATCAAACACGACGCCGATCTGTGCCTCACGGCGCTCGAAGCCTCGCGCCAGTTTCTCGCGCGCCACGACGCCACCGAGTCGGCGCGCCACCGGCAGATGGTCGAATTCGTGACCCTCGTGCGCGACGCGATGACGTCGCTCGCCGGCGATGCCACCGAGTTCGATACCGGCCTCCAGGCCTCCGCACAGCGCTTCGACGCGATGCTGCGACTCGACAGCCTGACCCAGATCAAGATTCAGCTCACACGGGAAGTCGGCGAACTGAAGAAGCTCACCGAAGAGCGCCAGCAGTCGTGGAACCGGACGCTGACCGGCTTCTCCACACGCATTCAGGAACTCGAAGACCAGCTCCAGCAGAGCGAACAACAGGCCACGACCGATGCGGTCACGGGCCTCGCCAACCGCGCCACGTTCGACCGGACGCTGAAGGAAAAGGCGAACACGCTCGGCTCGCACTTCGTGCTGGCGCTGCTCGACGTCGACAACTTCAAAGGCATCAACGACACGCACGGCCATCCCACGGGCGATGACGTGCTGAACATCGTGGCGACCTGCCTGAAAGGCGCGTTCCGCTCGGAGGATCTGATCGCACGGATCGGCGGCGACGAGTTCGCCGCGCTCATCAAGGACGTGTCGCTCTATCAGGCGGAAACCCGCATCTGCGGTGCGCTCGACTCGATGGTCGCCAACCGTCCGTACAGCGCCGACGGCGAGCAGATCCCGTTCACGCTGTCGGTCGGCCTCGCCGAGTTCTCCGCGGGCGACACGACGCGCAGTCTCCTGCAGCGCGCGGACGATGCGCTCTACGACGCCAAACGCCAGGGCAAGAATCGCGTGGTGCGGCGCGAGCAGGTGTACTTCCGCGATCTCGCGAAGGCCCGCCCCGCTGCGAAGAAATAGCCGGCGACGACGTCGCAGCGGCCGTACACACGTCGGGCCCGGCGGATCCCCAGATCCGCCGGGCCCGATGTCTCTTAGAAGATGCCGTGGCGCTGCAGCGCCTTGAGCACGTTCATCTGCACGATCACGTCCAGGCGCTGGCGGTTGGCGAGCGCGACGTCGTTGTTGAATGCGTGCTGATAGAACACGAGCAGCGACAGGTCCGGCACGAGCGCCAGCGAGCCGTTCACGAACCAGCGTTGTCCCTTGCCGAAACGGTCGGCGTTCAGACCGCCGTAGTTGAGATCGACGTTCGCGAGACCACCGCCGATCGTCAGCCCCGTGCGCGGCGTGCGTTCGACCGTCACCGCATAGCCGCCGGCGGCGCCATCGAAACGCCGATAGCCTTCCACCCGCACCGCATCGAGCACCACCGCGTCGGGCACTTTGATCAGTGCTGCGGCACGCCCGGTACGCACACCGGCGACGCCGGTGAGATCCGCCGACACCGCCAGGCGCGAGGAGAACTTCTTGTCCACCAGCACGTGGAAGTAGTTCCACTCCCCCAACCGGTTGTTGCGCCGGAACCAGCTCGGCTGTGCCGTGTCGCCGAGATAGCCCCGGGTGACGCTGATCTCATCGAAGTAGAGATCGCGGGGCCGCTTGAGACTCAGCCGCTCGCCCATGAGGTAGCCGTCGTTGTCGTAGGACGTGATCTCCGTCGACTCGCCGCGGACGACATACAGGCCGCCGGCCTGCACTTCCACACCCGTCTCGGGCACGAGGTTGACGTAGAACTGCTTCAGGTAGTACTCCGTGAGCCGGTCACCAGGCGTCCCCACCCCGAGGTTCTCCCACCCGCCGATGAAGGTATTGCCCGTCGCGATCCCCGCCACCACGCCGAG
>CAYFLU010000260.1:0-3964 GCA_964343975.1 uncultured Solibacteraceae bacterium | reverse complement strand
GGCCGGAAGCTGATTGTCGTCGGCGATGGCCCGGAACGAGCGCGACTCGAGCGCTTGGGCGGGGAGGCGGTCACGTTTGCCGGGCTGGTGGATACGGAGCAATTGACCGCGCTCTATGCCGGCTGCCGTGCCCTCCTGTTCTGCAGCGAGGAAGACTACGGTCTGACGCCGATCGAAGCGCAGGCGTCGGGACGGCCCGTCATTGCCTACGGCGCCGGGGGCGCGCTCGAGACCGTGGTGGAAGGTCAAAGTGGTATCTTCTTTAGTGCGCAAACCACGGACAGTCTCATGGAAGCCATGGGGAGGTTCGAACGGGCGGTGTTCGACCCCGCTCGCGTGCGCGCGACCGTCGAACGATTCGATGTCGGCGCGTTTGTGGCGGCCATGCGCGAATTTGTAACGGTAGACTCGGCCTCTCGCTGAGGGCTGCCGAGAGAATCGGAGTCTGAAATGAGCGGGCAGTGGCCCGAGAGCGGGGCATTCTGGCGAGGCAAGCGCGTCATCGTGACGGGTGGCGCCGGCTTTCTCGGATCGGTGGTGGTTGCCCAGTTGCGGGCTCGCGGGGCGGCCGAAATCGTGGCGCCGCGCACTCGCGACTATGACCTCCGCGATCTCGGCGCCATCCGGCGCCTGCTGACCGATGTGCGCCCGCACATCGTGTTGCACCTGGCCGCCCGAGTCGGCGGCATCGGCGCCAACCGCGAACACCCGGCGGATTTCTTCTACGACAACCTGATGATGGGCGTGCAGTTGCTGCACGAGTCGTGGCAGGCCGGCGTCGAGAAGTTCGTGGCGATCGGCACGGTGTGCGCCTATCCGAAGTTCACGCCGGTGCCGTTCAAGGAAGATGATCTCTGGATCGGCTATCCGGAAGAGACCAACGCCCCGTACGGACTGGCCAAGAAAATGCTGCTCGTCCAGTCGCAGGCCTATCGCCAGCAATACGGCTTCAACTCGCTGTTCCTGCTGCCGGTGAACCTCTATGGTCCGGGCGACAACTTCGATCCGGAGTCGTCGCACGTCATCCCGGCGCTCATCAAGAAAGCGATCGACGCGCAGCGTGCCGGACAGCACGAACTGGTCGTGTGGGGCGACGGCAGCCCGACCCGCGAGTTTCTGTACGTGGACGACGCGGCGGAGGGCATCCTGCTGGCGACCGAGCGCTATGACGGTAGTGAGCCGGTGAACTTGGGTAGTGCTTTCGAAATCAGCATCAAGGATCTGACCGACACCATCGCCCGCGTCACCGGGTTCGAAGGGCGGGTGGTGTGGGATGCGTCGAAGCCCAACGGCCAGCCGCGTCGCAAGCTGGATACGGCGCGGGCGCGGGCGCTCTTTGGATTTGAATCGAAGGTGACCTTCGAGGACGGACTGCGCCGGACGGTGGAGTGGTATCGGGCGTCGAGTGCGGCGGGGAGCCGATAGAATGACCGGCATGAGCGAGCGGCCGGGCACGGGTGCGGCGGACGGGGTATCGAATCTCGGCGATTTCGTGGCGGCCGTCTGGACGCATCGGCTCCCGATCGGTGTCATCGCCGTTGTCGTGACGCTGAGCGCGTTTCTCTACAGCTGGCTGCGCCCGGCCGGTTATGAAGCCACGGTGACCTTCGCGGCGACTCAGTCGAAGATCGGCGATGGCGGCGGCCAGTTTCAGCCCAACACGGCGGCGTTTCGGCCGATGGTCGAAAGCATGACCGTGGCCGAGGAAGTGATCCGCGATCTCGGCCTCGACAAAGCGCCCTACGGCATGACGCCGTCGACCTTCCTGGATTCGCTCGGCGTAACGGAGATTCGTGGCACGAGTTTGATGAGCGTCAAGGTGACGATGGGCGATCCCGCCCTCGCCGCACGGGTCGCCAACGCGGTGGCCGACCGGGCCGTGGCGGCTGCGCGACGGGTCAGCGCGAGTGAGGCGACCTACGCGCGTGATCTGATCAAGGCCGAAGTGGACGTGGCGCGCCACACGGTCGAGGAGACCGAAGCGCGTCTGCGCGACTACCGGAAGGCGTCGCGTGTTGAAGCGGTCCGCAAGGACGTCGAGACGCGGCTCGGTGGTCCGCAGTCGCCGGTGCTCTGGCCTCTCAAACCGCCGTCCAACAGCCCGACCGTGATGATGTCGCAGGATCACGACGGCGGCCGTCCGGGTGTGGTGGAACTGTCGGTGAAGATTGCCGCGGAAGAAGCGCGCGTGGAGTCGCTCGAGAAGGACCTCGCGGCGCGGCGCGCGCGGGGCGCCAATCCTGATGGCCTCGAGGCGCAGGTGTCGTCGGCTCGGTCGGAGGTGGCGGCGTTGCGGCGTCAGCGTGCCGAGATGCTGGCTGATCACACCGTGGATGCCGGATTGCAGCGGGCTCTCGACAAGCTCTACACGATCGAGGCGGAACTGGCCCGGCTGCAGGTCGAGCAGACGGTGGCGGAGCGCACGTACGGCGATCTCACGCAGAAGTATCAGGAAGCCCGGCTGCAGGTCATCGGCAAGAGCTCGGAGTTTGTCGTCATCGATCCGGCACGTCCCTCGGACCGGCCGGCCTCGAAGCACGCGCTGCGCAATGCGGTCGTGGCGCTCGTCACCTGGTTGTGCCTCGCCCTGGCGGGCGTCCTCGCCTGGGACGCGATCTCCCGGCGTCGTGTGACGGCGTGAGTCTCGGCGTCGCGATCGTCGGGTGTGGCCTGATCGGGCAGAAGCGGGCGAAGGCGCTCGCCGGGGCTCGTCTCGTGGCGTGCGCCGACGTGAATGCGGCGCGCGCTGCACAACTCGCCGCGTCGGCCGGCGCCGTCTCCAGCACCGAGTGGCGCGCGGTTGTCAGCCGCCCCGATGTCGATGTGGTCGTCGTGGCCACGACCAATGAGTGGCTCGCGGAGATCGCCCTCGGGGCCGTCGAGGCGGGCAAACACGTGCTCGTCGAGAAGCCCGCCGCGCGCTCGGTGGCGGAGATCGAACCGGTCATCGCGGCCGCTCGACGCGCAGCGCGTCGTGTCCGCGTGGGCTTCAACCATCGCTATCATCCGGCGCTGCAGAAGGCGCGCGCGATCATCGACAGCGGTGCGCTCGGCGACCTGATGTTCATTCGTGGCCGGTACGGGCACGGCGGGCGCGTCGGCTATGACCGCGAGTGGCGCGCGAACCCGGCGCTGTCCGGCGGCGGAGAACTGATCGATCAGGGCGTGCACGTGATCGACCTCTCGCGCTGGTTTCTCGGGGACTTTCCGCACGTGCAGGGCTTCGCGCATACCTTCTACTGGCAGATGCCGGTCGATGACAATGCGTTCCTCACCTTGCGGACCGACCGGCAGCAGACGGCGTTTCTGCATGTCAGCTGCACGGAGTGGAAGAACCTCTTCTCGTTCGAGATTTACGGCCGCGACGGCAAGCTGCACATCGACGGTCTTGGCGGCAGTTACGGTCTCGAGCGGATCGCGTATTACAAGATGCTGCCGGAGATGGGCCCGCCGGAAACGACCGTCTGGGAATTCCCGCGTGGCGATCAGTCGTGGGCCCTGGAGTTCGCGGAATTTCTGGAAGACATTCGCGCCGATCGTGAACCGTCCGCCGGATTGACTGACGCGCGCGCGGCGCTGGCGGTCGTCGAAGCGGTGCATCAGCAGTCTGGCTACGATTTCTCGGCGGCGCTCGGAGCCCGATCATGATCATCACGCGCAGTCCCCTGCGCATCACGCTTGGCGGCGGCGGGTCGGATCTGCCGTCGTTCTATCGGCAGGAGGGCGGGTTCCTGATTGCGGCGGCGATCGACAAGTACGTGTACGTCACCGCGATGCGCCCGTTCATCGAGGGCATCTTCCTGAAGTACTCGCAACTCGAGCACGTCGAGAAGGTGGATGACGTGCATCACCCGATCATCCGCGAAGCCATCCGGATCCTCGATTTCAAGACGCCGCAGATCGAGATCACCACGCTCGCGGATATTCCGTCGGGCACGGGACTCGGCTCGTCCGGCAGTTTCAC
>CAYFLU010000259.1:0-3965 GCA_964343975.1 uncultured Solibacteraceae bacterium | reverse complement strand
TCGGATCCGATCACCAAGAAGCCGATCGAGTTCAAGACCGGCACCGGCATCGCCACGGGCGAACAGTTCCTCGCCCACAACCTCACGTTCTACGACGCCATCTTCTTCTTCGGCGTCCGCGAGATCGAGCTCACACCCGAGCAGCGCAAGGACCTGCTCGCGTTCGTGCATGACGACGGCAAGGGGTTCGTGGCGGCGCATTCGGCGGCCACGGCGTTCTTCTCGTGGCCGGAGTTTGGCGAGATGCTCGGCGGCCGGTTCGACGAGCACCCGTGGGGCGAAGCCGACGGCGAGATCGTCGTCGACGACCCGAAGTTCCCGGCCATGGCCGGCTTCCCGGCGCGCGTGAAGTTGAATGACGAGTTCTACCAGATCAAAGACTTCTCGCGCGACAAGTTGCGCGTCGTGGCGCACCTCGACACGAAGGGGCTCGACATGAAGCGGCCGCTCGTCCATCGCACGGACGGCGACTTCCCCGCGGCGTGGGCCAAGAGCTACGGCAAGGGGCGCGTGTTCTATTCCATCCTCGGCCACTCGCCGGAGGCCTGGGACAACCCGGTCATCAACAAGATGTATTTCAACGCGATGCGGTGGGCGCTCGGTCTGGTCGACGCCGACCTCACGCCGTTGCCCAAGAAGTAGTCCGCTCGCCAGCCGTCTGAGGTTCCGACCATGCGCCGTGCCGCCACACTCTTCACACTGGCTGTTCTCGCCACCGCCGTGCCGGCCCGCGGCTGGGCCGACGTCCCGACGCCGAAGGTCGTGAAGGCGCCGGCCGACGCACCGGGGTCGCCGTCGCGCAACTATCCGTTCTTCGCGACCGACATCGTCCTTGCGAACTTCGGGTACGTCGAAGAAGAGTTCTTCTACGAAGGCACGGCCAACACGTACGCCGCCGCCGAGCTCGGCAAGAACGCCGAGATCACCAAGTCGGGCATTCCGTTCCGCTCGCGCATGCTCGTGCGCCGGCCGAAGGACGCCGCGCGCTTCAACGGCGTCGTGGTCGTCGAGTGGCTCAACGTGACCAACGGCTACGACACCGACGTGCTGTGGCTGTACCAGAAGGAATTCCTGATTCGCGAAGGCTACGCCTGGGTCGGCGTGTCGGCGCAGGACGGCGGCGTCTCGCGCGAGCCGAATGGCATCAAGGTGTGGAGCCCGAAGCGGTACGGCCCGATCGACCTCACGGCCGGCGGCACGGTGACCGAGGCATCGCTCAACTTCGACATCTACTCACAGGCCGGCGCGGCGGTGAAACACGTGCCGGAGGTGCTCGGCGGATTGAAGCCGGCGCTCGTCATTGCCGCCGGGCAGTCGCAGTCGGCCGGCCGCATGGGCCCGTATCTGAACGGCGTCCACGCGCGCGACCCGATTTACGACGCGGCGCTCCTCACAGTGAACAACCAGGCGATGCGCACGGATCTCACGATCCCCGTGATCAAGGTCCTCAGCGAAACCGAGCGGTTCTCGAGCCGCAGCCAGCCCGACTCGGCCAAGGTCCGCGTGTGGAACGTGGCCGGGTCGACGCACTCCGAGCAGTATTCGCTGCTCTCGCGCGCGGCCTTTCTCGAGCGCGACCTGAAGCTGCCGGCGGTCGACACCTGCGAAACACCGGCCCGGTCGCGCGTGGAGATCCGCTACGTGTACAACGCCGCGATCGACTGGCTCGTGAAGTGGAAGAAGACCGGCGCCGAACCGCCACACGCGCCGCCGTTGCAGTTCGACGAGAACGCGCCGGCCGTGGCCCAGACGGCCGCAGCGCCCGCAGGCGCGCCTCCCGCAGGCGGCGCACGGCAAGGTGGCGGCCGGCAGGCCAGCGCCGGTGGCGGGGCGCCAGGCGGCGCAGGCGGGCGCGGCGGCGCCGCCCCCGAAAAGCCCGTGCTGCGCGATGCCCGGGGCAACATTCTCGGCGGCATCCGCCTCCCCGACATGGAGGCGCCCGTCGCGCTCGAGTCGGGCGAACTGTGTGGTCTCGGCGGCACCCACGTGCCGTTCGACACCGCCACGCTCAAGACGCTCTATCCGACGCACGACGCCTACGTCGCCAAAGTCACCGCCGCGGCCAACGCCGCCGTGAAGGCCGGCTTCCTGCTCCAGGCCGACGCCGCGCAGGCGATCGACTTCGCCAAGCGCTCGATCTACGGCCTCGGTCTCGAATGTGGCCCGCTCTGCGCAGACCTTCGTCAGTTCCCGTCCAACCCGTCGTCGATGCTGCTGTCGAAGCAGACCAGCTACCTCATGATCAAGGGCAGCGAGGCGGCCGTGGCGGCGATGGACGACGCGACGCGGTTGATTGCCGAGGGGTACACCGAGAAGGATGCGGCCGCGTCGAAGAAGAGGTTCGCCGCCGCCGCGCAGAAGGTCACGGACTACGCCGCGAAGATCACGGCGATCCGCGCGAAAGGCGACATGCCCGCCGAGACCTCGGCGCTGCTCGTGAAGCAGGCCGAGACCCTGCGCGGGCTCCTCGACGCCAAGTCGAAGTAACTTGTCGCCCAGTCGAAGTCGTTAGTCGTTCCCGCGGACGAGGAAGTCCGCGATATCCCAGTGCCCGGTGCGCGGCATCGGCACATCCCCGCGCGTCTGCACTTCCAGCAGATACGGTCCCTTCGCCGCAAGCGCCGTCTTCAGCGCGCCAGCGATGTCTTCGGGCCGCGTGACCTGCGCGCTTTCGATGCCGAACGACTTCGCCATCAGCATGAAGTCCGGGTTGTACGGACGTCCATCCGGCTTCGTGAACTCGGTGCCGTAGGCGTTCTTGAAGTAGGTCGTCCCCACCGTGCGGATTGTCGAGAAGCAGAAGTTGTTGAAGAGGATCCAGAGCACCGGCACGTTCAATTCCACGGCGGTCGTGAGCGCGCCGACCACCGACAGGAATCCGCCGTCGCCCACCATGCACACCACCGGGCGATCCGGCGCGCCGAGCTTCGCGCCAATCGCTGCTGCCGGCGCGTACCCCATCGTCGCCATGCCGCCGCTCGTGAGGAACGAGCGCGGCTCGGTGACGGTGATCTGCTGACCGGCGCCGTTCTTGTTCCAGCCGACGTCGGTCACGAACACGGTGTCTGGTGACACCGCATCGGCCACTTCCTTGAGCAGGCGCGCCGGATGGATCGGCGTGCCGTTGTCGGCCTGCGTCGCCACGAGCTCCTGCTCCCAGGCCGCGCGGCGTGCCGCCACGGTCGCGGCGCGCGACGCGTCGCCCTTCACGCCCTTGGCGCGAAGCGCGGCGATCAGCGCCTGCAACGTGGCTTTGGCGTCGCCGACGATGCCGACGTCGACGCGGTAGATCTTGCCGATCTCTTCGGGTTCGATGTCGATCTGGATCAGCTTGGATGTCGGGAAGGAGAACGTGACGCCGGGTGTCCAGGAGCTGCAATCGGCTTCACCGAAGCCGGTGCCCACGGCGATCACGACATCGGCCTCGCGCGTCGTCTCGTTGGCCGGGCGTGTGCCCCAGATGCCGGTCATGCCGACGGCCAGTGGATGCGTTTCCGGGAAGACGCCCTTGCCGATCAGCGTCGTCGCCACGGGAATCTGCGCGAGTTCCGCGAGCTCGCGCACTTCGGGGCTGGCGTCGGAGAGGAGCGCGCCGTTGCCGACGAAGAGCACCGGCGACTTCGCGGCCGCGATCATGGCTGCGGCCGCGGTCACGCCGTCGGCGGCGCCCACCGCGCGCGGATAGTTGGGCCGGCGCGCCACGTTCGTCACGGGGGCATCGACCTCCTGCTGGAACACGTCCATCGGCACGTCGAGGAATACGACACCCGGACGGCCGGTCTGCGCGACGTTGAGCGCGCGCGGCATCACATCGGGAAAGAACTTCGCGTCGTCGATGCGCCACACGCGCTTCGAGAAGGGACGGTAGATATCGGACTGCGAGGCATCCGCATGAAAACGGATGCCCTGGTGCGGCTCACGCGCGTGGTGGTACGACGGCGTGTTGCCGGCGATGACCATCATCG
>CAYFLU010000258.1:0-3980 GCA_964343975.1 uncultured Solibacteraceae bacterium | reverse complement strand
CGGGCGTGCGCTGCACATCGCGCACGGGCGCCTGTCCTTGCGCGCGCACGAGCGCGGGCGCGACGCTGCTCAGCGCGATCACGGCGCCGATCGCGAACGCCGCGGCGATGGTGCTCGGTCGCCGGCTCATCGCAGCCCCCGCACGAGCCGCAGCTCGATCTGTTTGCGCTCGCCCTCGCCGATCGTCAGGTGCGTGCCGAGCCGCGACGCACTGTCGTAGAACGCCGCGTCCCGATCGCCGGTGAGCGCATCGTCCGGCACCGCAATCAGGATGTAGTCGCCGGGCAACATGCGGGAGAGCGTGAAGCTGCCGCTCGACTGCACGGCCGCCGTCTGTTGTCCGCGCAGCGCGCCGGTCGCGAGCCCGTTGCGATAGTCACCCGGAATCAGCAGCACCGTCGCATTGGGCAGCGGCTGGCCGCCGTCTGTGCGTACGGTGCCGTTCACCTGCGGAATGCGATCCGTATAGGTAATCACGACGTCGCCGAGGTCGCCGTCGCTGAGTTCGAACCCGCGCGTGGCATCGCGGCCACCGGCCATCACCGAGCGGATCATCCACACGCCCGGCACGCCGTTCACGCCGATGGTGTACGCGCCCGGAGGATAGGCCGCCGTCTTGAACGTGAGATCCGCATTCAGCCGCGGTGGCTGCGCCGGCACCGCCGAACCGCCATTCGCGGGCGCGAGCGTCACCTGCACATTGCTGAGCTGCTGCGCGGTGGGCACGGCCGCCGCCCCCTCAAACACGATGCGCCCGCTGAGCTTTGCGCCCGGTTTGAGCGCGAGCGTGAGCGCCGTGACGTCGCGCTCGCCCACCGTCACGGGCGCCCACACGTACGCGGCATCCGGCGATGCACCGCCCATGCGCCCGAGCGCCTGCTGCATGGCTTGCTGCGCCTGGGGCGGGAGGTTCGCCGCCATCGAGGTGAGGCCCTGCATCGCCTGCAGGCCGCCGCGTCCACTCTGCTGCGCCTTGGCCACGTAGTTGCCCGTAGGCACACCGAGAAACGTGAACGAGCCATCCTGCGCCGTCGTCGTGCTCGCCACCGCGAGCGCATCGTCATCGGCCGTGCCCGGTGCATTGACGAGGCGGATCTGCAGATTGCCGGCCGGCCCGTCGGGCCCGACCACGGCGCCACTCACTCGCGCGACCGCGCTCGGTCGCACCTGAAAGTCCACACCGATCCGGCCTTCACCCGACTTCAACGTGATCGCGGCGGCCTGCCCGAGCTGCGGCACGCCAGGATAGAACGTCGTCTGATACGCGGCGGCCCTGCCGTTGACGGGCGGCGGTGATGCGAACGACGCGCCGCCGAATCCACCGCCCGACGACTGCCAGATCTGATCGCCCACGCGCACGCCCGGCGCGGCGAGGGCATTCTGATTCCCGCCGGTGAGCGCGTCCACGAGCGGATTGTTGCCGCTGAGCAGCCCGCCCAACATGTCGCCGTTGCGCTCCATCGTGGACACCGGCACCGTGGTCTGCGTTTGCGGCAACACGACGAAATACGTGCCGGGCACGAGCCCGTCGAGGCGATACATCCCGCGATCGTCGGTGCGCGCGTTCGCGCCCGCCACGAGCGTGTAGCGCACGACGCCCGCCGGCATCTCGCGCCGCATCGCACGCACCGTGGCGCCGACCAGCGGCTCGCCCGCTTCATCCGCGAGCACGCCGGCGATGGAGGCGGTCTTCACCAGTTGCACCTTCACGCCCGACAGGTGCTGCGCTTCGGCCAGCACGATCGGCCGCGTCGACTGCCCCGGCGGCTCCACGTAGCCGGGCAGCGTCACCGTGAGCTGCAACGGCCCTTTCGGCAGGTTGTGGAACACGAACCGGCCATCGCCATCGGCGAGCACCATGTCCGTGCCTTGTGCGGCCGCCTGCTCCGCGCCGGAGAGCGGCTGCCCCGCGCGCGCGCCCCGGCCGATCGCGGGCTGCTGCCCATTCAACGCGCGCATCGACAGGCGAACGACCGCGCCACCGATCGGATCCCCGGTGTCGGCATCGACCACTTGGCCGAACACCGACGCGGTACGAGGATCGGGCGCCGTCGACTGCGTGGGAGGCGCTTGCCCCATGGGCACGTGCACCGCGCCGAAGAGGCCAACGGCACCGGCCATCACCGCCACCGCAGTCACGCCAAAGGCATGGGTCATCGAGGGGAGTCGCATGAGTGTCCGAGGACGACCATATCCTAACTGGCGGCCGCTCCGTGTAGTCTGGAGAGACGATGAAGAACCTGCTTTGGATCACTGCGGCCCTCGGCCTGTCTCTGAACCTGATCGGCGCGGTCGCGCACGCGCAGGCCCCCAGCCCACGCGCACGGCTCCTCGTGACCACGACGTGGCTCGCCGCTCATCTGGGCGACGACGACCTGGTGGTGCTGCACATGGGCGACCCGGCCGAATATGCGAAGAAGCACATCACGGGGGCGCGCCTCGTGACGCGCGCTGCCATCTCGGCGCCGACGGTGCCGGGGGGCCTCAACCTCGAACTCCCGCCGGCTGACGACCTCAAGGCCAAGCTGGAAGCGCTCGGCATATCCGATCAGTCGAAGATCATCGTCGTGTTCGGCACCGGCTGGGTCTCGCCGGCCACGCGCGTGGTGCTCACGCTGCAGGCCGCAGGGCTCGGTGAGCGGACGTCGTTGCTCGATGGCGGACTCGAGCAGTGGGAACGCGAAGGTCGCGGCACGACGACGGAGGTGAAGCCGATCACGCCGGGTCACCTGAAACCGCTCACGATGGCCTCGCCCATCGTGGACGCGGCCTTCGTTGACGCGCATCGCACCGATCCGAAGACCGTGATCATCGATGCGCGCGACGCCGATTACTACACCGGCGCCAAGACGGGCGGCTCGCCGACGGCGCCGCACCTCACCGGTCACATCACGGGAGCGAAGAGCCTCCCCTACGGCTCGACGGTGACGGCGAACAACACGTTCAAGAGTGACGAGGAATTGCGCGCGCTCTTCGACGCGGCCGGTGTGAGGCCGGGCGATACGGTCGTGGCCTACTGCCACATCGGCCAACAGGCCACGACGGTGATCTTCGCGGGCCGCACCCTCGGCCTCGACGTAAAGCTCTACGACGGCTCCTTCGAAGAGTGGTCGAAGAAGAACGGCGCCGTCGAAAAAACGATCATCAAATAAGAAAGGCCCCGGATCGGGAGATCCGGGGCCTTCGGTTCTTGCTCCGTCGGTCTCGCGGCTACTGCGAGCCGCCGAGCACCTTGTCGGCTTCCGCCTTGATCCGCGTGTATTCCTTCTTGAGGATCGCGAGGCGTTCGATCGCGTCGCGGCCGACCTTCTGATCGGTGCGCGTGCCGAGGCCGTTCAGGTACGTCGTGTGCGTCTGCAGGCCCGGCTTCGCATAGCGGATGCCTTCCGGCCAATCGATCAGCTGCGAGTAGACCTTCTCGATCTCCGCGCGCCGCGCGCCCTGCGCCGCATCGCGCGCCTGACGCACGCGCTGCGTGAGCTGCTGCACCTGCGCCACGAACGCGCGCAGGCTGACGTTGTGCTGATACTGCTCGACCAGGTCCGCGACGGTGACGCCCGTGGCCGCGACGTTCGGGTCGATCAGCACCTTGAACGGCTGCGTCTGCGCCTGCCCGTTCACCGTGAGGCGCACCTGATAGCTGCCGGGCGGCATCGTGAAGCCGTCCTTGCTCTGCACGTTCCACACGACGCGGTTGAGGCCCACGTCCTTCGTCACGCGCGTCTGCACCTGCGGACCGCCGCGGCCGCCGAAGCCGCCCCCGCCCGCTTCCGGATCCGGCGCCTCTGCCGCTGCGGCCGGGGCCGCACCGGCCCCAGCACCTGCGCCCGCGCCACGGCCACCGCCGCCGCGACCGCCCCGGCCCGCACCCGCCGCCGCAGCCTCGCTGTTGTAGCTGTTGACGACCTCGCCCTTCGCATCAAGGACGTCGATCGTGACCGCGCCCTGCGGCGCGCTCGGGAGGTAGTACTCGAACGTCG
>CAYFLU010000257.1:0-3987 GCA_964343975.1 uncultured Solibacteraceae bacterium | reverse complement strand
GTCGGTGCGGGGCGCCCGTGAGTCAACAAGTACCGCTCGCGGTTCTCGCCCCACCGTCGCGCCACCGATTCGCTACTCTTCTGGACTTTCCGTTCGCGATACCGCGTGCCATCTGGCAGCCGCACCGCGATATCCACTTCCATGCCCCCCCTTGCGATAGGGGCGTACTCTCACGCTCATCACTGACCTCCCGTCAGGGATGACGCGCGGTTCTGGTCGAGCCAGTCTAGCAAGGACGCCCGGTGAAAGTACACCTTGCGCCCCAGCTTAATAACCACCGCTGCGGGCAGTTGGCCGCGCTCGACCATCTTGTAAATGGCTGCCGTGTGGTTGCGCAGCAACGCCCGCGTAAACGGTATGCTAAGCTTTGTGCCAATCACGAGAACATCAGCGGGTATTGCCACGGTGTGTGTGGCGTCGGCCGGGCTTGGAGTGTGGCTGGCGAGCCCGGCGGGACGAAACGTGCCCTTGCTCAACATGCTGAGTGTGATCAGCTTGTCAGTCGGAGTGATCACGACCGCACGAGACGCAACCTTTTGCTGGCAGCACGGGCGAAAACGTCTCGCCGTATTGCGCGCGCTGACCGCCGCCATCTTAGCGACGCTGATGCTATTGCCGATTAGCCGGATGCTGTGAGGTTGAGGCCACCTTCGCCCTAAAGAGGGTGGGCCGTCCTCGCACCAGGCGCTGGAGGAAACGTGCGTTCGATTCGCCTGTCAGTCGTTCTCATCTTCGCCGTTCTGCTGTCGATCGGCTACCTGCGCACGAGCGCACAACAGCTGGGCCAGACTACTAGCGATACTTCGCCACGCGTCACGTCTGAGCCCGGCATCGATCGGCCAGGGGCGGACTTTTGGCTGATCAGTATGGATGGGCCGGCTGTGGCCGGCCCGTGCGCCCTGTACTGCCGTTCGACTCCACGCTGCGCCGCGTACACCCTTGTCGAGCCACTGGCTGCGGGTGGACAGTACCAGTGTTACCTCAAGGAGTCGGCCCCGCCTCCGGTTCGCAACAGCTGCTGCCGATCGGGCGTAAAAGAGAATTTTCGTCCACTAACTGCAGACCAATTGGCCCGCGACGCGCGCCTCCGTCGTGTTCCCAATGTCGGACGGCCTGTCGGTAACAGCGCCGGCTACGTACCGCCGCCCGCGGTACCAGTGCAGCCGTACACACCGCCTCCAGCTGTACCCGTGCAACAGCCAGTGCCGCCGCCGGCAATACCGGTGTCCACTTCGGCGCCCGCTCCCTCGCAGGCGGACAGCCCGTATCGACGGATGGCTGGCCGGTACGAAGGCGGTGGTGAATTCATCGTCAACAACCTCTCCTCCGCGGACCGTCGGTGGCCCACTGCGGTGGCCTTTGACGTGGCTGGCTGCGAGACGGCGTGTACCTCGCCAGCGCGATTCACTGGCGGACAGGCAGAAACACGACCGTGTGTCGCATATTCGTTCATGCGTGCCCACGGGCCCTACGAGGGAACCTGCACTACCTATTCGGCAGTGCCACCGCGGTTGGTGCCCGACGACTACACGACGTCTGGCCGGCGCCCGTAGAAACGAACTCGCAGCATCTCACGACCCCGATGTCATTACCGCGACGTCGCCGAGGTCTACCGATAGGTGCGTTGCAGGGCCTCGATCACAGCCCGTCGAATGTCGCGTTGTTCCTCGACTTCCGAGATGCCGGGAGTCGTGCGGGTCAAGAAGCCCATATTGGCCTCGCGCCCGCTCATCAGGAAATCGTTTATGCCGACGCGATATGTTCGCGTGGGATCCAGTGGTGAGCCATTGATCATCCAACCGGCTGGCTTTCGCTCGACGCCATCACTGCTATGCAGGTATCCGCCGATGCCCTCGTTGGCAAGGCCGGTGTCAAGCACGCGTGCGAGCAGGTCTCCCCGCATCTTCACAGTCAGCACCTTCCCTCCAAACGGCATGAGCCGGATGATGTCGTATTCCGACACAGGCCCGGGCGGCAGGATGTCGTCGATGCGCACCGACCCGCTGTTGAAGATGCCGAGCTCGGCATTGGCTTCGCCCCGGACGGCATTGGCGATGATTTGGGTTAATGCGCCGGGGCGATGACGCACGGTGGCCTCGCGCCCATCGAGCGCTTCAGGCAGCGTGACGACGGCAGTCTCTGGCGTAAAGCCGTCTCGCCGGAACGCGTCGAAGGCGGTTGAGGTCCACTTCCGGACCACGGCTTCCGTATCTGGGTCGGGCAGGATGGTGTCGTCCACGGACTGCAGTCGGCTTTCGACGGTGGGCCGTCCGCTGGCGGGGAAGCGCAGCTCGATGACCGCAACGGAACGGGCGTTCGCATCAGCCTTGACAATTGGCGTGAAGCGCGCCCCGCGTCGGACGAGCCAATTATCGTGGTCGTGGCCGCCGAGGATGAGATCAAGCTCCGGAATCGCCTCTGCCATGCGGGCATCGTCTTCAAGTTCGAGATGTGTTAGCGCCACAAGAGCATCGACTCGTCCGGCCAGATCGGTGGCAGCGGCCTTGGCGGCGGCTAGCGGCGCGTCATATTTCACCCACGGCTGCTTGAGATCATCCGTGACGACGCCAAGAAGACCGAGGCGGATCGTGCGGCCGTTTGCGGTTACGGGCACGACGGCGGTGCGGACTGTTCCGGGAAACAGCGCGCCCGCCGCGTCGGTCACGTTACTGATGACGACGGTGAAGCGCCCCTCTGATAGCCTCGACTTGAGCGCGGATTCAGGAATGTCGAATTCGTGATTGCCGAGCGTGGCCCACTGTAGGCCCACGGTGTTCAGCACATCGACCATCTGACGACCCGCGAACTCTATTCGCGGTCGGCGCAACGCGCGCTGGCGGCGTGGCACACGAGGCAGGACGAGTTCGGCGTGTCGCTGATCATGGAGACGGGTCGGCTGCAACTGGCGCGCGACTGGACGCCGAGCCTGCGGGCGACGCAGGCGACGTTGAACAAACTTGGCGTGAAGGTCGAGGCGCTATCGCAGGACGATCTGCGCCGCCGCTTTCCGCAGATCAATCCGGGTGAGATGGGCGTGGGGCTGCTTGAGCCGGGCGCATCGGTCGTGCGCGCCAAGCAGGCGATTCTCGCCGTGGCCGCGGCCTTCGCACGCAAGGGTGGCACCACCAAGGTCGATCGCGCCGTACCGGGACGCGCTGAAGGGCGGCGGCTCACCGACATTACTCTCGCCAGCGGGGAGCGCATCGCCGGACAGGCTTTCCTGTTTGCGTGTGGGCCATGGCTGCCCAAGTTGTTTCCAGCCGTGCTCGGCTCACGCATCCAGGTGCCCGGCCGCGACGTGTTCTACTTCGGGTTACCAGCCGGCGATCTTCGCTTCGCCTATCCGAACCTTCCAAATTATTCCGAGGACCGCTACTACGGGTTTGCCAGTATTGACGGACGCGGCCTGAAAGTGTGTCCCACGACCGGGAGTCCCACTTTCGATCCCGACACGGACGAGCGCGTGGTGAGCGCCATCGAAGCACGTCGCGCGCGCGACTATGTCGCCGAACGATTCCCTGCGCTCAAAGACCAGCCAATCACCGAAACACGCGTGTGCCAGCTCGAGAATACGGCCGATGAACACTGGATCATCGATCGGCATCCCGACTACGACAACGTGCTGATCGCCGGCGGCGGATCGGGACACGGGTTTAAGCATGGTCCTGTGCTGGGCGAGTATCTGGCCAAGCGCGCCCTCGGCGAGGCGACCGATCCGGCCTTCGATCAGATGGTCCGTCTCGCGCGCTAGTCCTGCGGGTCGCGGGGCGCAGCTGCCGCGATGTCCCTGAACTGGTAGACGTCGAATGGCGTGGAGTTGCCGCTGACGGTCTGCATGCCGCGGCTGAACGCGATGGCGATGCATACGACAGCGAGAGCGCTTGAAATCGCCAGGTGGCGACACGAACGATGTTGATGACAGCGATATCTATCCAGCGCGGCGTGAGCCTAGCGTGGATAGCAGACGCGGAATAGAGTAGGAATACT
>CAYFLU010000256.1:0-4030 GCA_964343975.1 uncultured Solibacteraceae bacterium | reverse complement strand
GGCGGCCGCCACCGCGCGCGCACGCGCCAGAATCGCCCGACGCGTGTCGTCGGAGTCGGCGGCGGCCGCAGCCTTGATCGCCAACCGCACCGTTTCGGCCGCCGTCGGCGCTGCGCGCAGCGGCACGTTGGCCGGCATCCGGTCGGCGGACAGGTTCATCGTGAACCGCGATTCGCCCGCCGCCACACGCAAGTCGATGATGGCCGAGTCGAGCATCTGCAGCATCTGCTGCACTTCCTTGGCTTTGTAGCCGTGGCTGGACGCCGCCCAATCGAGCAACATCTGGCGCGCCTGCTCCGCCGCGCCGAGCCGCGCCTTGACGTCGGTCATCAGCGAGATCGCCGACAACTCAGCCGCGAGCCGATCACTCAGTGCGGCGAATTCCGCCTTGCCGCGCGTGGCGGCGAATTGGGTGGCCCGCACCGACTCGGCGTAGCGCTCGGTCTTGATGAGATCGACTTTCTCGATGGCGATCGAGACGAACTCGTAGGCCGCCCGCGCCCCGGTGCCGATCGGCACCGTCAGCACAAGGCGATCACCGACACGCGCGTAATCGCCCCAGCACACGAGCGCCGTGCCGTCGGTGAGATACACCCGGAACAACGGCGTCGTCGTGGCGGCGGCCACCGGTGTCACGAACCAACCGGTGAGCATCATCCACGCGGCAGCGGTGAGGAGCCAGCGGCGCATGCGGGACTCTATTCTGTGGCAAAAAGACGCGAAATCGGCCGTTCCGGTCTGGATCTGTGGAAAAGCTGTGGATCGCCTGCGGATCGCATGTGGACGCGGCGTGGACGCCGAACTATTTTTCGCGGATTCCCGCGAGATTCCTTCGGTTTGCTGCGTCCTGGTGCAGCTTCGTACGCCGTTTCGCTTGCGACCCTGCCCCGTACCGCACGACACTGTTCGCCGCGTGGAAACCGTCAGATTCGAAGAGACCATCAACGGTCGTCACTACATCATTGAAGTCTCCGCCGTTGAGCGCGATCGCTGGCGCGCGCAGATCCTGCGCAAGCCGGGCGCCGTCACCGCCTTGATGCCCTTTTACGGCGCCACCGCCCTCGAAGCGAGCCGCCTCCTCTGCAATTGGCTGACGCGCGCAGCCGCCGGCACCAACTCCTGACGCATACCCCCGTGGTAAGGTCGCTCCCATGGCGACCGACCCGCTTCCCCAGACGCTGACGACCCTCCCGGCCTGGCAGGCCTTGATGGCGCACGCCGACGCGGTGCGCCCGGTGCACCTGCGTGAGCTCTTCGCGGCCGATCCTGAGCGCGGCACGCGCCTCTCGGCCGAGGCCGCCGGCTGGTCGCTCGACTTCTCCAAGAACCGGATTACGGACGAGACCCTGCGGCACTTCACGGCCCTCGCCGATGCCGTGCATCTGCCGGCGCGAATCGACGCGATGTACCGCGGTGATCTCGTCAACACCACCGAACGGCGCGCCGCGCTCCACACGGCGCTCCGCGCGCCCCGCGAACGCACGATCGTGGTCGATGGACACAACGTCGTGCCGGACGTGCATGCGGTGCTCGACCGGATGGCCGCCTGTGCCACGGCCGTGCGTGACGGCGTGTGGCGCGGCTTCACCGGCCGGCCGATCCGGACGGTGGTGAACATCGGCATCGGCGGATCGGACCTCGGTCCGGTCATGGCGTACGAAGCGCTCGCGCACTACTCGGCGCGGCACCTCACCCTCCGGTTCGTTTCCAACGTGGACGGCACCGACTTCGCGGAAGCCACGCGCGACCTCGATCCCGCGGAGACGCTCTTCATCGTCGCGTCGAAGACGTTCACGACGCAGGAAACGATGGCGAATGCGCGCACCGCGCGTGCCTGGACGCTGCAGGCCCTCGGCGACCCACAGGCCATCCGCCGCCATTTCGTGGCAGTGTCGACCAACGCGCGCGAGGTCGAGGCCTTCGGCATCGACACGGCCAACATGTTCGGATTCTGGGACTGGGTCGGCGGCCGCTACTCGATGGACTCCGCCATCGGCCTGTCGACGATGATGGCCATCGGCCCGGCGCAATTCCGGGCGATGCTCGATGGCTTTCACGCGATGGACGAGCATTTCCGCACGGCCCCGGTCGCCCGGAACCTGCCCATGCTTCTGGGCCTGCTCACTGTTTGGTACACCAACGGATTCGGTGCCCACACGACGGCGATCCTGCCGTACGACCACTACCTGCGCCGGTTCCCGGCCTATCTCCAGCAGCTGACCATGGAGAGCAACGGCAAGCGCGTGACCCGCGATGGCGCGGCCGTCGCCGTCGAGACGTCACCCGTGTACTGGGGCGAGCCGGGCACGAACGGACAGCACTCGTTCTATCAGCTCATCCATCAGGGCACGCGGCTCATTCCCTGTGACGTGATCGGCTTTCTCCACTCGCTCAATCCGCTCGGCGGCCATCACGACCTGCTCATGGCCAACGCCTTCGCACAAACCCAGGCGCTCGCGTTCGGCCGCACCGCGGACGAGGTGCGGGCCGACGGCGTGGCCGACGCCCTCGTGCCGCACCGCGTGTTCCCCGGGAACCGTCCGACCAACATGCTGGTCGCCGATCGGCTCACGCCCGCCACGCTCGGGGCGCTCGTGGCGCTGTACGAGCACAGCGTGTTCACACAAAGCGTCGTGTGGGACGTGAATCCGTTCGATCAGTGGGGCGTCGAACTCGGAAAAATACTTGCAGCTCGAATCATTCCGCAGTTGGACGCCGCAACGGACGCGCCGCTCACGCACGACAGCTCGACCAACGCGCTCATCGCACGCTATCGACGACGCAACGGCTGACTTGGTGTGACAGTTTGTTAGAAGGAAGAGGTGGTGGACCTGACCGGGTTCGAACCGGTGACCTCATGAATGCCATTCATGCGCGCTCCCAACTGCGCCACAGGCCCACTCAAGAACTCCCAGTATAGCGTAATTCCTTGACTTGCTTTACAAGCGACCCCTACACTGGCCGAGTTTCACAAAAAAAGTCGCGCGAGGGGAGTTCGCAATGAATGGAACGATTGCACGTTTGTTGATCGACAAGGGGTTCGGGTTCATCCGAGATGAGTCCGGGCAGGAGCACTTCTTCCACCGGTCCGCTGTGCGCGGGGCGGTTTTCGAGTTGCTTCGTGAAGGACAGCGGGTGGAGTTCACCCAGGAAGAATCGCCGAAGGGTCCGCGCGCGGGAGACGTGCGGCTCCTCGACAGCTAGGTCTGAAGGCTTCGGCCTTCAACTGAGCGGACGGGCAACGGGCGCACGGGAAACCGTGCGCCCGTTGTATTTTGGAACAACGCCATGGCTTCCGCCCTCGCCTCTCCACTCCGCCGCGCCCGCCGATGGGCCCTCGCCCTTGTTGTGGTCGCGGCCCTTGCGACGCTCTGGAATCTTGGCCGCATTCTCGCCAACGAATCGCCCCTCGAATCCGCCGACGTGATCTATGTGCTCGGCGGCAACTGGGCGGAGCGTGGACTCGAAGCCACCGATCTCTTCCATGAGGGCCGCGCGCCGCGCATCCTCATCAGCAACGCCATACGGGATCGCGCGCACCAGGAACTGGCGCGACGCGGCGTGACGATCACCCGCGCCGGCGACGAGATGGCGGAGATCATGACCACCCATCTCGGCGTCCCCGCCACCGCCATCGAGACGCTGCCCGACGAACTCGACAACACGGCGCAGGAAGCGGCAGCCGTCGTGGCGATGACGCGGCAGCGGCAATGGCGCCGGCTGATCGTCATCACCGACCGCGCGAGCACACGCCGCGCGGGTTTCGCGCTCCGACGCGTGCTCGGCCCCGGCGTGACCGTGATCATGCGGGCGCCGCGCCTCGACCTCTACGATCCGGCCCACTGGTGGCGCCGACGCGCGGACGTGCGCACGACGATGTACGAGTTGCCGAAGTTGCTGGCGTACTACAGCGGCTTGCGTGGGTGAAGGTCCGCGCTAGGCCTGGAGGGCCGCCCACGCCGACGGCCACGCGGTCAGGTCCGGGACGACGACATCGGCGCCGGTCTCTCGGAGTTGAGCTTCCGAGTAC
>CAYFLU010000255.1:0-4035 GCA_964343975.1 uncultured Solibacteraceae bacterium | reverse complement strand
CTCCTGTTTCTCGACGAGCCGACCAACGGCATGGACCCGAAGGGCCGTGACGAGATGCTCGAGCTCATCCGCGACCTTGCCCACAACAAGGGCGTGAATCTCATCCTCTCGTCCCATCTCTTGCCCGACGTCGAATACACCTGCGATCACGTCGTCGTGATGGATAAGGGCACGGTGGCGACCTTCGGCAGCATCGAGCAGCTGAAAGGGCCGGCGGGCCGCGTCTATGAAGTGCGCGTGAAAGGCGAGTTGCCCGTGTTCATCGCCGCGCTCAGTGCCGCTGGTCTCGAAGCCGCGAATACGGATGACGACGTGATGCGCGTGTTCATCCCGGGGACGGCGGGAACGGCCGGCGACGACCAGCGGCGCATCTGCGCGATCGCGCTCGGCGCCGGCGTGCAGGTGCGGCATCTCAAGCCGAGTATTCCGACGCTCGAAGACGTCTTCGCGCGCGCGATTGGTGAAGCATGAGCCCGATTCACGATCAGAGCTATCGCCGCTATCAGGGCTCGCGTCTCGCGGTGGGGCAGGCCTGGACCGTCATTGCCTGGGCCGGCATTCGCGCGATGCTCGCCAAGCGCAACTACGTGTTCCTGATGATCCTCAGCTGGGTCCCGTTCCTCGTGAGCGCGGTCGGACTCTACTTCGCCGCGAACTTCCCGGCGCAAGCCAGCTCGTTCTTTGGCGCGAGCCCGGCGATGTTCCGGTCCTTCCTCGATCGGCAGTCCACGTTCGTGTTCTTCATGACGATCTGGGCCGGCGCGGGCCTGATCGCGAACGATCGCCGCGCCAACGCCCTGCAGATCTACCTCGCGAAGCCGCTGCTGCGCATCGAATACATCGCCGGCAAGCTGGCCGTGCTGCTGTTCTTCCTGCTCGGCGTCACGCTCGTGCCGGGCGTCCTGCTGATCCTGCTCCAGATCGCGTTCTCGGGCAGCTTCGCTTTCATCACGCACAACCTGCACGTCATCCCGTCGGTGATCCTCGGCTCGCTCGTGCAGGTGATCGTCGCCTCGACGACGATGCTGGCGTTGTCGTCGCTGTCGAAGAGCAGCCGGTTCGCCGCGCTCATGTATACGGGCGCGATCTTCTTCACCGACGCGCTCTTCAACGCGCTGCGGGTGATCACGGGCTCCACGCGCATGGCGTGGATCTCGATTGCCGCCGACATGAATCAGGTCACCGACATGATCTTCCGTCAGACGCCGAAATACGAGACGCCGTGGCTCGTGTCGCTGCTCGTGCTCGTCGGGCTCGTGGCGGTGTCGATCTCGGTGCTCGAGCGCCGCGTGCGCGGTGTGGAGGTGGTCCAATGAGCACCGCCACCGGCGTTGCGCCCGTCATCGCGGCGGAACATGTCTCGAAGTGGTACGGCCAGATCAGCGGCCTGAACGATGTGACCGTGAATGTGCCGCCGGGGGTCACGGGCCTGCTCGGCCCGAACGGCGCGGGCAAGAGCACGTTCATGAAGCTCATCACCGGTCAGCTCAAGCCGAGCAAGGGCCAGGTGAAGGTGTTCGGCGAGTCGATCTGGGGCAATCCGAGCCTCTACTTCCGCATCGGCTTCTGCCCGGAACAAGACGCGTTCTACGAGCGCATGACGGGCCTCGAGTGGGTCATGGCGCTCGTGCGCCTCAACGGCTTCAGCGAGACCGAGGCGAAGCAGGCGGCCGAGCGCGCCCTCACGCAGGTCGATCTGATGGACGCCGCAAACAAGAAGATCGGCGCCTACTCGAAGGGCATGCGGCAGCGCGTGAAGCTGGCGCAGGCGATCGTGCACGACCCGGATCTGCTCATCCTCGATGAACCGCTGTCGGGCATGGATCCGCTTGGCCGGCGCCGCACGATGAAGCTCATCCGCGACTGGGCGAAGGCGGGGAAGAGCGTGCTCGTGTCGAGCCACATCCTCCACGAAGTGGAGTCGATGACCTCCGACATCCTGCTCATCAACAACGGCCGCATCCTGGCCGAAGGCAACGTGCACCAGATCCGCGCGCTGATCGACACGCACCCGCACTCGGTGCACATCCGCGCGAGCGATCCGCGGCGGCTGGCGCGCGAGTTCCTCACGCACGACGACGTGATCAGCATGCGGTTTCAGGATGGCGCGGTGGTCGTGGAAACCGGCAAGCCGGACGCGTTCTACGCGCGGCTCACCGACCTCGTGGCGTCGGGCACCTGCGGGACGGTCGATGAGCTGACCTCGCCCGACGACAACCTCCAGGCCGTGTTCCAGTATCTGGTGAAGAGCTAGCCATGGCGACTCCCAAACAAGCTCCGGGCTTTCTGTTCGCCTCGCTCCGCGTGTTCGACCTGTCGGTGGGCGAGATGCTCTGGTCGCGCCGCACGATCTTCATGGGCCTCGTCGTGGGTGTGCCAGTGCTCCTGGCCCTGCTCGTGCGGGGGCTGCAGTTTCTCGGCGCCGGCGGGATCCATGTGAACAACGTGCAGGTCGATGGGCCGGCGATGTTCGGTCTGATGATCTGGGCGTTCTTCCTGCGCTTCAGCATCCCGGTGCTCGGCGCGTTCTACGGCACGTCCCTCATTGCCGATGAAGTCGAAGAGAAGACGATCACGTATCTCTTCACCCGGCCGGTGTCGCGCGGGGCGGTGCTCTTCGGCAAGTTCCTCGCCTACGTCCTCTGCACCTTCATCGTCGTCCTGCCGTCGGTCACGATCGTGTGGCTGGTGGTGACGCCGATGGGCGGGTCACTGGGGCGGAGTTTCCCCGACTTTCTGAAGGACCTGCTGATCCTGGCGGCCGGGCTCGTGTCCTACGGGGCCCTCTTTGCGTGGGTCGGGTCCCAGTTCAAGCGCCCGCTCCTGGCCAGCCTGGTGTTCGTCTTCGGGTTCGAGCCCTTCGTGCTGGTCTTTCCGGGGTACCTGAAGCGCCTGACGCTGGCCTACTACCTCCAGGGGCTGGTCCCGCAGGCTATGCCGAACGATTCTGTGGTCAGCCTGGTGCAGGGGATCTTCCGGGAGATACCCTCCCTGAGTGAGGCTGTGGTGGCGTTGGCGGTGATCGTGGCCGTGTGCTTGTGGCTGGCGGCCCGAACCGTGACGAATAAAGAATATGTGCTCGAACAATAGGGCCGGTCTGGCCGTATAGCCGAACAGAGGTTACACGCTGATGAATACGCGCACTCGCTACTTCATTACCGCGGCATCCGTCGTCATGGTGGCCGGGCTCTGCACGGGCCTGGTGGCTTACTACAGTGGGGGCCTCCCCCTGCTGGCCAGCCGGGCGACGGCCAACGAAGACCTGTCCTACATGCCGGCTGACGCCCCGGTGGTCGCCTACGTGAACGTCCGGGACATCATGAGCTCGGATTTCCGGCAGCGGCTTCGCGAAGTGGCGCCGAGCCTCACGGGGGAGGGCCGGAACGAGTTCTTCGACGAGACCGGCATCGATCTCGAGCGTGACGTCACCTCGGTGATGCTCGCGCTCGGCAACGTGGCCGATGTGAAGCAGGGCCACCCCGAGAAGCAGATGATCGTGCTCGTGCGCGGCGTGTTCAACCCGCCGGTGATCATCGCGTCGGCGACCCAGCGTGGCGCGACCCTCACGGATTACAAGGGCAAGCAGCTCCTGACCAAGGAAGACGGCGGTGTGGCCTTTATCGAGCCCGGTCTGGCGATCGTGGGTAGCGTGGCGGGCATCCAGCGCGCCATCGACGCGCACGCCGGGGCCAATCTGGCGGCGGGCGGCGAGATGAACCGCCTCGTGAGCGCCGTCGATCCGAGCGCCAATGCGTGGGCGGTCGGCCGGCTCGATGGGTTCCAGGACATGGCGGGCTTGCCGGACCAGATCAAGTCGCAGATGCCGGCGGTGCAGTGGTTCTCGCTGACGGGCCGGGTCGACAGCGGCATCAGCGGTGCGGTGCGGGCTGAAGCGCGCGATGATCAGTCGGCCGAGAACCTTCGGGCGGTGGTCAACGGGGCGCTGGCGCTGGCGCGGCTCAACCTCGGCAAGGACGCCAAGCTCGACGCGATCATCAACTCGCTGCAGCTGAGCGGCACGGGCCGGCAGGTGGG
>CAYFLU010000254.1:0-4097 GCA_964343975.1 uncultured Solibacteraceae bacterium | reverse complement strand
TCACGCACAAGTTCGACATTGCCGGCCACGAGGGCTACATCACGGTGGGCCTGTTCGAAGACGGCATGCCGGGCGAGATCTTCCTGGTCATGGCCAAGGAAGGCTCCACGATCTCGGGCTTCGCCGATGCGTTCGCCCAGGCCATCAGCTACGCGCTGCAGTACGGCGTGCCGCTGCAGGCCCTGGTCGACAAGTTCAGCCATGTGCGCTTCGAACCGGCGGGCATGACGAAGAACCCCGACGTGCGCTTCGCGAAGTCGATCGTGGACTACATCTTCCGGTGGATGGCCGGGAAGTTCCTGTCGCAGGAAGCGAAGTACGCGGCGGGCCTGAATGTGCCGGAGCCGACCTCGCCTGAGCAGCTCGTGCTCGACGTGGCGGGCACGGTGCCCGGCGGCGCGCAGAACGCGCCGGCGGCGGTGAAGGCCGCGGCGCAGAGCCCGGCGGCCGTGGTGGCCAAGAAGAGCCACTTCGCCGCGATGCAGAACCAGGAAGACGCGCCGCCCTGCACGACCTGCGGCTCGATCATGGTCCGCTCAGGCGCCTGCTACAAGTGCGCGAACTGCGGCACGACGTCAGGTTGCGCGTAAGAGCACGTCAACACGTTCAACAACAGCGGGGCGGAGAGAGCGATCTCTCCGCCCCGTTTGTTTTTGGGGCTGCCGATGCGCCGTGGTGAGTGCGGTTACGGTTACATCACGCCACTGCGCATGAAGCCGGTGCACACTCCGGCCATGAAACTCATCTCCGCCTTCCTCGGTCTCGTCTGCGTGGCGCTCGTCGGCACCGGCGTCGCCGCCCGTCAGGCCAAGCCGCGTCAGCTCCCGCCGCCCGTCCCCGCCGGCGTCGCGCCTAAGCCGGATCCGAAGCAGCCGTACGTCTATCGCAAGATGAGCGACCGGCTCTACATCATCGCGGAGATCCATCAGCCGTATCCGGTCGATGAAGTGACCAATCCGCCGCACACGCAGCAGATGGGGCTCATCATCGGCACGAAGCGCGCGGCCATCATCGACACCGGCCTCGGCCTCGCGGATCTGCGCAAGTACGTCGAGCAGTTCACCGACCTGCCGGTGATCGCGCTCAGCACGCACGGGCACCTCGATCACGTTGGCGCCAACCAACTCTTCGACATGGCCTACGTCGGCAAGGAAGACGAACAGACGATGCTGTCGTCGAACCGGGCGGGGCGGTTGCGGGGCTACAGCGGGTTCATGGAAGGCAACACCGCCATGATCGAGGCCGCGACAAAGACGATGGTCGACGACAAGCCGTTCAAGTACGGCTTCGTCAAAGACGGCGACAAGATCGACCTCGGCGGCATCGAGATCGAAGTGATCGGGTTCCCCGGCCACACGCCGGGTTCAGTGGCCTACGTCGAGCGCCAGCACAAGGTCGCGTTCACGGGCGACTCGATGCTGTTCCGCGTGCTGCTCAGCAACCGCGAGAAACTCGCGCAGTGGACCGCGTCGGTGAAGAACTTCGCGGCAAAGACGACCGACATCACCACGATCATCAACGGGCACCAGTGGGAGCCGTTCTACCGCAGCGACATCGACGAGGAACTCGCGCTGTCGGACGCGATCATGCAGCGCAAGATCACGGGCTACTCCAAGGTGATCCTGAACTCGCCCCGTATCATCTACACCCTGGGATCGAAGCGCATCGGGTTGTCGGACGACAAGTAGCGCGTCAGCCGCGTCCTCAGGTTCGTGATCGCGGCTACTTCGCCGCGATCACGGAAATCTCGACGAGCCAGCGCGGATCCGCGAGCTTTGCTTCCACGGTGGCGCGCGCCGGTGGATTCGCCGGGTCGATCCACGCAAGCCACGCCTCATTCATCGCGTCGCGATTGCGGATGTCGGTGACCCAGATGTTGGCCGACAGCACTTTCGACTTGTTGGTGCCTGCGGCCGCAAGCACAGCGTCGATCTTGGCGAGGATGTTCGCGGTCTGCGCCTTCATGTCCGCGTCGGGATTGTCGGGAATCGTGCCCGAGACGAACACGAGGTTGCCGGACTCCACGGCACTCGACAGGATCTTGCCCGGGTTGTGACGAATGATGTCCATCCCGCCATTATCTCGCCGCTGGTCATCCATCGCGCCCCCGCCTACAATTCAGAGCGACTTCGGTTCACCTGGAGGAGCCTGTCCATGAAACGCCCGATCCTGTTTGCTACCGTTCTCGTCGTGGCCGCGTCGGCCGCGGGCCTTGTGGCCCAGCAGCAAGCCGCGCGCGCCGCGCAGCCGGCCGCGCCTGCCCCGGCCGGCGCCAAGCGTGCCCTCACGACGGCCGACTACGACCGCGCCGTGAAGATGCTCGCGCCGAGCTTGAACGGGCTCGTGATCGGCGGTGAGGTCTCGCCGACGTGGCTCCCCGACGGCAAGTTCTGGTACACCCGTCCCACCCTCGCCGGCACCACCGAGAACGTCGTCGTCGACCCGGTCGCGAAGACGCGCACGGTGGTGGCGACGCCGCCTGAGGGCGGCGCGCCCGCGCAGGGCGGTGGCGGTCGTGGTGGCCGCGGCGCCGCGCCGCCTGCGGGCGGTGGTCGAGGCGGTCGCGGTGGCGGTGGCGGCGGCGTGGCGCTGTCGAAGACCTGCGGTCCGAACGTGACTGGGATGACCGGCGCGCCGCCCGCGTCGATGTCGCCCGACGGCAAGAAGGCGATCTTCATCTGCGACTGGAACCTGTGGGTGAAGGACGTCGCCACGGGCGCCGAGAAGCAGCTCACGACCGACGGCGCGAAAGACTTCGGCTACGCGACGAGCAATGCCGGCTGGACGACGAGCGCGGCGCCGTCGCTGTCGTGGTCGCCGGATTCGAAGAAGATCGCCACGCAGCAGCAGGACGAGCGCAAGGTCGGCGACATGTATCTCGTCGAGACGCCGGTCAACGGCGGCCATCCGGTGCTGCGCCAGTGGAAGTACCCGCTCGCCGGTGATCCCGAGGTGGCGATGATCAGCCGTGTGGTGATCGACGTCGACAGCGGCAAGATGACGCGCCTGAAGATGGCGCCCGACTTCCATCGCGCGATGTCGGAAGACAACATCGACATGGGCGAGTACCTCTGGAACGCGGACGGCTCGCAGCTCGGCTTCGTGTCCACGGACCGCTTCCACAAGAACAGCACGGCGAAGGTGGCCGACACGAACACGGGCGACGTGCGCACGCTCTTCACGGAGACCGAGAAGACGCACGTGCAGACGCGCGTGCAGTGGCAGATCCTCTGGGACACGAATGAAGTGCTGTGGTACTCGCAGCGCGACAACACCGCGCAGATGTACCTCTACGACCTCAAGACCGGGCAGCTGAAGAACCCGATCACGAGCGGCGTGGGCCCGATCACGCGCATCGCGCGGCTCGACAAGGACACGCGCACGATGTGGTACGAAGCGGTCGGCAAGGAGCCGAACCAGGATCCGTACTTCACGCACCTCTATCGCGTCGGGCTCGACGGCAAGAACAACGTCTCGCTCACGCCCGACAACGGCACGCACACCGCGCAGATTTCGCCCGACGGCAAGTACGTGATCGACACGTTCTCGCAGCCCGACGTGGCGCCGCAGACCACGCTCCGCGACGGCAAGACGGGCGCGCTGATCATGCCGCTCGAGAAGGCCGACATCTCGAAGCTTCTCGCCACGGGCTGGAAGCCGCCGATGCAGATCAAGATGAAGGCCGCCAACGGCGTCGACGACATCTACGGCATGCTCTTCCGCCCGACGAACTTCGATCCGCGGAAGAAGTATCCGATCATCAACAACGCCTACCCCGGTCCGCAGAGCGGCAGCGTGGGCTCACGCGCGTTCACGGCGGCGCGCGGCGACAAGCAGGCGCTCGCCGAGCTCGGCTTCATCGTGGTGTCGATCGACGGCACGGGCACGCCGAACCGGTCGAAGAGCTTCACCGACGCGTATTACGGCCGGATGGGCGAGCACAACACGATCCCCGACCAGATCGCGGGCATGAAGGAGCTCGCGAAGAAGTACCCGTGGATCGACATCGACAAGGCCGCGATGTGGGGCCACTCGGGCGGCGGCTTCATCACGGCCGACGCGCTCCTGCGCGCGCCCTACAACGACTTCTTCAAGGT
>CAYFLU010000253.1:0-4117 GCA_964343975.1 uncultured Solibacteraceae bacterium | reverse complement strand
CGCACCTGGTCCATGATCGTCTTGAGCGCCGGACTCGACCCCACCAGCTGATGCTTGGCATCGAGCGCCGAGCGCAGCTGACGATTCTCCTTCCGCAGCGTGCCGAGTTCGAGACCTTCGCGGACCGCGTCGAGCACGTAGTCTTTCGAGAGCGGCTTTTCGATGAAGCGGAACGCGCCGAGCCGGCCGGCCTCGAGTGCCGCGGTCGCCGAGCCGTGGGCCGACACGATCACCACCGGGAGCGTGTCGTTTGTCGTCCGTAGACGGCTCAACACTTCCAGGCCGTCCATGCCCGGCATCTTGATGTCGAGAAAGACGAGGTCGGGCGCATCGCGCTCGATGAGGTCGAGCCCCTCCTGTCCCGACGCCGCCAGTACGGTCTCGTAGCCGTCGTAGTCCAGCAGCATCCGCATCGTGTCGCGGATCGCCGGCTCGTCGTCGATGACCAGAATGCGGGGCTTCATGAGGATTTGATTATGAGGTCCTCAAACGCGGCTTCATCGAGGATGGTCACGCCGAGCGCCTGCGCCTTCTCGAGCTTCGAGCCGGCTTCCGCGCCGGCCACCACGTAGGTCGTCTTCTTGCTGACCGACCCGGCGACTTTGCCGCCGCGTGCGGTGATGAGTTCCGTGGCCGCATCCCGCGTCTGCCGTGCCAGCGTCCCGGTCAGCACAAACGTCTGGCCGGCGAAGGGCTGCGCGCCCGCGGCCTCCGTCGCCTGGAGCGACTGCATGTTCACCCCGGCCGCGGCCAGCCGCGACACGAGCGCCACATTGCCCGGCGTCTCGAAGAAGCTCCGGACCGATGCCGCCACGACCTCGCCCACATCAGGCACAGACGTCAGCGCTTCGAGGCTGGCCGTCTGTAACTTCTCCATCGACCCGAAGCCCCGGGCGAGCGCCTGGGCGCCGCCCTCGCCGACGTGCCGGATGCCGAGACCATGCAAGAGCCGCCAGAGATCCGCCTGCCGGCTGGCGTCGATCCGTTCGATGACCTTCGCGGCGTTCTTCTCGCCGAAGACGCGTTCGACCTCTTTGCCGCGCACGAGCGACGTGCTCGTGAGTTCGGCCAGCTGCGGCGCGGTGAGCTGATAGAGGTCCGCGTAGTCGCGGACGAGTCCGGTCGTGACCAATTGGTCGATGATGCGTTCGCCGAGGCCTTCGATGTCCATCGCCCGCCGAGAGACGAAATGTTCGAGCCCGCGCCGGATCCGGGCCGGACACGACGCGTTCTCGCAGCGCCACACCACTTCGTCGTCCGGCTTCACGAGCGCGCTGTCACACGACGGGCAGGTCGTGCGCATCTGCCACGGCACGGCATGCACCGGACGCTGGCTCTCGATCGCTTTCACGACCTTCGGGATGATCTCGCCGCCTTTCTCGATCAGCACCATGTCGCCCTCGCGCAGATCGCGCCGGGCAATCTCCTGCTCGTTGTGGAGGGTGGCTTTCGAGACCGTGGTCCCGCTCAGCAGCACGGGTTCGAGCACGGCGTACGGCGTCACCGCGCCGGTGCGCCCGACATTCAACTCGATCTTCAGGAGCCGCGTGGTCGCCTGCTCGGCCGGGTATTTGAACGCCACCGCCCATCGAGGGAACTTCGCGGTGGCGCCGGCCTTCGCACGCAGCGCGAGGTCGTCGAGTTTGATCACGACGCCGTCCGTGTCGAATGGCAGGGCCCGCCGCCCCGTGTCCCAGCGTTCACAAAAGGCGATCACCGCGTCGATGCCTTCGCAGCGCTCCCAGTGCGGCTCCACGGGACAGCCCCAGCTCACGAGCGCGCGCATGACGTCGGTGTGCGAGCCAGTCACCGATTCCGCGCCCGGCGTGACCACCTGATAGAGAAATGCGCGCAGGCCCCGCCGCGCAACCGCGGCCGAGTCGAGCGTGCGCAGCGCGCCGGCCGCCGCGTTGCGCGGATTGGCGAAGACCGCTTCACCCTGCTGCTCCCGCTCCACGTTCATCCGGTCGAACGCCTCGCGCGGGAGGTACACCTCGCCGCGAATCTCGACGAGGCCCGGATCCTGTTTCAAGCGGAGCGGAATCGCGCGGATGACGCGCACGTTCGGCGTCACGTCTTCGCCCGTCGTGCCGTCGCCGCGCGTGACACCGCGCACGAGCACGCCCTGTTCGTACGTGAGCGCGATGCTCAGACCATCGATCTTGAGTTCGGCCACATACGGCAGCGGCGCGTCCTCGGCGACCTCGAGCGCGCGGCACAGCCGGGCATGAAAGTCGCGCAGCTCGTCGGCGCTGTACGCATTCTCGAGGCTGAGCATCGGCGCGGCGTGCGTGGCTTGCGCAAAGCCCTCCACAGGGCGGCCGCCCACGCGCTGTGTGGGGGAATCCGGGGTGATCGTCTCGGGATGGGCGGTTTCGAGATCGTGCAGCTCGCGCATCAGCGCGTCGAACTCGGCGTCCGAGATCTCCGGATCGTCGAGGACGTAGTACCGCTCTTCGTGGTGACGGATCAGCGCTCGCAGCGCGTCGATGCGGTCGAGCACATCGGTCGGGGTGTCGCGGGGCGACATGGCCGGAGAGGACGCTACGCCAGGTTACCGGTCGCGGCTGATGACGTAATCGCAGAGGGCGACGAGGGCGTCGCGCTCAACCGACGGCGGAAACGCCGTGGTCAGGTTGCGTTTCGCTTCTTCGGCGTAGGCCACCGACTTCTGGTAGGTCGCCTCGAGGACGCCGTGACGGGCCAGCTCGCTCTTGATGGTGGCCCAGGCGTCGGGCGTCACCTGCCGCGAGGTGACTACTTCACGCACAAGGGCACGGGTCGTGTCATCGGTGCGCTGAAGCATCAGGATCACCGGCAGCGTGACCTTGCCTTCGCGGAGGTCACCGCCGATCGGCTTGCCGAGATTGCGCTCTTCCGCCGTGTAGTCGAGCACGTCGTCGACGATCTGGAACGCGAGGCCGAGATTGAAGCCGTAGAGACGGAGCGCTTCACGCCGTTCCGGCGTGGCGTTGCCGAGTAGCGCCGCGATCTCGGCGCAGCCCGCGAAGAGATGCGCGGTCTTGCGGCTGATGATCTCGAAGTGTTCCTCTTCGGTGATTTCGGGATCGCCGGCCTTGGTGAGCTGAAACAGCTCGCCCTCGATCATCTTCAGCGTCGCGTCACAGAGCGTGCGCACGACTTCGAGCGTGTCCTGCGTGAGGGCCATCGCCATCGACCGGATGTAGAGGTAATCCCCCATCAGGACGGTGATGTCGTTGCCCCAGCGCGAATGCGCCGACAGCCGGCCGCGGCGCGTTTCCGCTTCGTCAATGATGTCGTCGTGCACGAGCGTGGCCGTGTGGATGAACTCCACGACGGCGGCGTTCAATACTGCCTTGTCACCCTGATAGCCGCACATCCGGGCCGCCATCAGCAGGACGGCCGGCCGCACGCGCTTGCCGCCGCTCATCTGGATGTACTTGCCCATCTGCGGGATCAGATCGACCCGCGACTCCAGATGACGGGCAAACTCCTTCTCGACCCGGACCATTTCTTCCTGGACGGGTTCAAAGATCTTCGACAGGTCGAGTGTGCTGGCGGTGGAAGGATTCACGCTGGTTGGAATTCGACCATAGCTATTGGTGGAGTGTCAAAAGATCCGCGAGGCATTTTCAGCGACGGTGGCAGCCATGGTCTCCACCGATACACCTTTGACGCTCGCCAGTGTGGCCAGGGTGGCCATCACCCACGCCGGTTCGTTGCGCTTGCCCCGGTGCGGCACGGGGGCCAGAAACGGCGAGTCGGTCTCGACCAGCAACCGGTCCAGGGGCACGAGCCGCGCCGCGTCACGCAGGTCCCCCGCCTTCGGAAAGGTCAGGATCCCGGCGAACGACACGTAGAAGCCCAGATCGAGGGCCTGCCGGGCCTCACTGGCCGTGCCGGTGAAGCAGTGGATGATGCCGCGCACCTTGCCCGCGCCGGCCGACTGCAGGATCGCCACCGTGTCGTCCATCGCCTCGCGGGTGTGGATCACGACCGGCAGGTCGCGCGAGACCGCGAGGCTGACTTGCGCCGCCAATACCTCGTGCTGGGCGGCCTTGGGCGCGAAGTCGTAGTGGTAGTCGAGGCCGATTTCGCCGAGCGCCACGGCATCACCGACCGCATCGAGCGCCTT
>CAYFLU010000252.1:0-4162 GCA_964343975.1 uncultured Solibacteraceae bacterium | reverse complement strand
GAACCGACAACACCCAATTGTGGCACAAGCGATACGATGTGTCTATGCCCTTGGCTACACAAAATCGCCATCCGCGGATCGCGGAGCTGCTGCGGCAGGCCGTCATCCGGCGGAGTGTGCCGCAGAGCCTGATCTTCGCCGGTCCTGAGGGCGTGGGCAAGCGCGACATGGCGATTGCGCTCGCGCAGGCCGTGAACTGTCCGAACGTGCGCGAAGGCGATGCGTGCGGCGAGTGCACCACGTGCCGCCGCATCGCGCGCGGCGACCACTTCGATGTGGTGCTCGTGTCGAACGAAGACGGCGCGGCGACCATCAAGATCGAGCAGCTGCGTGAACGTGTCCTCGACGTCGTCGGCTATCGACCGTTCGAGGCGAGCCGGCGTGTGTTCATCATCGATCCCGCGGATGCCGTGACGGATGCCGGTCAGGACGCGTTGCTGAAGACACTGGAAGAGCCGCCGCCTGCGGCGATGCTTATCCTGATTTCCGCGTACGCCGATTCGCTCCTGCGCACTGTGCAGTCGCGCTGCCGCCGGTTGCGCTTCGAGCGTACGGACGTGGAGCCGGTGGCCGTGCGTGAAGACGATCTGCAGGCGGCGGTGACGTTGCTCCTCGGCACTCTCGAGAAGAGTGTGCCCAAGCGCTTGAAGGCCTCTGCCGCAGCGGCCACCGTCAAGGGCGATCGCCGGGTGCGCGAGGCGCTCACGGCGCGCCTGGAATTGGCCGGCGGCCTCCTCCGCGATGTGTCTGCGGTGCTCGCCGACGAGATCACGGCCGTGCAGTTCCGCGATGCGGGCGCCGACGTGCGCGCCCTCGCGAAGTCGTTCGATCAGCAGCGCATCGTGAACGCGTGGGGTGTGCTGCTGCGCGCGCAGCAGGCGCTCGAGCGAAACGCCAGCGCCAAGATCGTGGCCGACTGGGTGGTGATGTCGCTATGACGCCGATTGCCATCACCGTCGGCGATCCGTCCGGCATCGGCCCCGAGATCGCACTCAAGGCCGCGCGGGATCCGCGCGTGGTCGCGTGTTGCCGCCCGGTGCTCTATGGGCCGCACACGACCCACGACTTGAAGGCGTTTCCCACCGGGCGGCCGAATGCCGATGCCGCGCGCGCCGCCTACGACGCGATCGTGCGGGCGACCGAGGATGCCAAAGCGGGGAAGGTCGGCGCGATCGTCACGGCGCCGATCTCCAAGGAAGCGCTCGCGATGGCCGGATACCCGTGGCGCGGCCACACGGACCTGCTGGCGCACCTGTGCGGCACGCCTGATGTGGCGATGATGTTCTGGTCCGACCGCCTGCGCGTCGTGCTGGCCACCGTGCACATCGCGCTCGCCGAGGTGCCTCGCGCGCTGACGCGTTCCCGCGTGCGCGATGTCGTCGCGCTCACCGCGCGATCGCTGCCGGCGTTCGGCATCAACACTCCGAAGCTGGCCATGGCCGGCCTGAATCCGCATGCCGGTGAACACGGCGTGATGGGCGAGGAGGAGATGCGGGTGATCATGCCCGCGCTCGACGATGCCCGGGCCCTCGGTGTGAACGTCGAGGGACCGTTTCCCGGTGATACCGTGTTCGTGCGCGCGGCGCGCGGCGAGTTCGACGCTGTCATCGCGTGCTATCACGACCAGGGACTGATCCCGGTCAAACTGATTGCGTTCGGCCGCGCCGTCAACGTCACGCTGGGGTTGCCCATCATCCGGACGTCGGTCGATCACGGCACCGCCTTCGATATCGCCGGGCAGGGCATTGCCGACGAGGGCAGCCTCGTCGAAGCCATTCTGCTCGCAGCAAAGCTGGCCTCATGAGCAAGACCGAGAAAGACCGGAAAGAGAAGAAGGACGAGAAGTCGCCGACCGTCATCGCGGAGAACCGCAAGGCGGGCTTCGACTACCACATCCTCGACACCTACGAGGCGGGCATTGTCCTCCTCGGCACGGAGATCAAGTCGATTCGCGAGGGCGGTGTCAGCCTGCGTGAGGCCTTCTGCAAGCTGCAGGGGGCCGAGATCTTTCTCTGGAACGCGCACATCGCGCCGTACAGCCACCGCGGGGCCGCGGACCACGACACCACGCGCACACGCAAGCTGCTGCTGCGCCGAGAAGAAATCAACAAGCTGCTGGGGAAAGTGGTGGAGAAGGGCCTGACGCTCGTGCCGCTCCGCATGCATTTCAAGAACGGCCGAGCCAAGGTCGTCATCGCCCTCGCGCGCGGCAAGAACGTCGTCGACAAGCGCGACACGATCCGGAAACGTGAGGCCGACCGGGAGACCCGGGCGGCCGTGAAGTCGCGTCAGCGCTGAGGAATCAGGTTACAGGCGACCGTCGGTCTGGCTGGCCTTGAACACGTGCTTGATGTCGAAGAGCACGTGGCGCGGTTTGGCGAGACGCTTCACGGCGCGGATGCCCATCTTGCGGAACTGCTCGTGCGCCACCGCCATCACGATGACGTCGTAGCGGCCCTGCTTCGGGGCCGGGATCATCTTGATGCCGTACTCGTGCTGGACGACCTTGGGGTCTGCCCACGGATCCCACGTGTCGACGTGGGCGCCGTGCCGCTCGAGTTCGTGAATCACGTCCACGACCTTGGAATTACGCGAGTCGGGGCAGTTCTCCTTGAACGTCACGCCCATGACGAGGATGCGGGCACCGTTCACGTGCAGACGCTTCTTCGCCATGAGTTGCACAACGCGGTCGGCCACGTGCAACGGCATGTTGTCGTTGAGGCGGCGGCCCGCGAGGATCATCTCGGGGTGGTAGCCGATCTCCTGCGCCTTGTGCGTGAGGTAGTACGGATCCACGCCGATGCAGTGTCCGCCGACCAGGCCCGGGCGGAACGGCAGGAAGTTCCACTTCGTGCCGGCCGCGTTCAGCACTTCCTCGGTGTCGATGCCGAGGCGGTGGAAGATCAAGGCCAGTTCATTGATGAGCGCGATGTTCACGTCGCGCTGCGTGTTCTCGATGACTTTGGCGGCTTCCGCCACGCGCAGGCTTGAGGCCTTGAACGTCCCCGCCGTGATGATCGAGCCGTACAGGGCATCGACGAAGTCCGCGACGTCCGGCGTCGAGCCCGACGTGACCTTCTTGATCGACGGCAGACGATGCTGCTTGTCACCCGGGTTGATCCGCTCGGGGCTGTAGCCGCAGAAGAAGTCGCGGTTATATTTCAGCCCCGACATTTTCTCGAGGATCGGCACGGCCACTTCTTCGGTGCACCCCGGATACACGGTGCTCTCGAAAATCACGACCGAGCCCTTCTTCATCACCGCGCCCACCGTGCGGCTGGCCGACTCCACCGGTGTCAGATCGGGCCGATTGTATTTGTCGATCGGCGTCGGCACCGTGACGATGAAGATGCCGCACGATTTGAGGGCCTTCGGATCGGTGGTGACGGTGAGGCGTTTGGCTTCCTTCAGTTCCTGTCGATCGACCTCGAGGGTTGAGTCGCGATGCCGGGCGAGCTCTCGCACGCGGGCTTCGTTGATGTCGAAGCCGATCGTGGTCCGCTTCTTACCGAACTCGACCGCGAGCGGCAGGCCGACGTAGCCGAGACCGATGATGGCCAACCGCCGTGACGACGGCGTGAACGACGACCCCTTGCCCGTGCGCTTCATGCGAGTGTGTCCTGACTTAGCGGCGCGAAAGACGCGCGATGTCGGCGTCGACCATCATCTTCACGAGCCCGTCAAACGTGACGCTCGGGGCCCAGCCGAGTTCGGTCTTGGCCTTCGAGCAATCGCCGATGAGGTGGTCCACTTCCGCCGGTCGGATCAGCGCCGGATCGAGCTTCACATACTTCTGCCAGTCGAGCCCGGCGTGCGCGAAGGCGATCTCGACGAGTTCCTTGACCGAATGCGCTTCGCCGGTCGAGATGACGTAGTCGTCCGGGCGGTCCTGCTGCAGCATCAGCCACATGGCGCGCACGTAGTCACCCGCAAATCCCCAGTCGCGATGCGCGTCGAGGTTGCCGAGCGAGAGTGAGGACGTCAGGCCGAGTTTGATCCGCGCCACGCCGTCGGTGACCTTGCGCGTGACGAACTCGAGACCGCGACGCGGCGATTCGTGGTTGAAGAGGATGCCGGACACCGCGAAGAGGTTGTAGCTCTCGCGGTAGTTCACGGTGATGTAGTGGGCAAAGACCTTCGACACGCCGTACGGGCTGCGCGG
>CAYFLU010000251.1:0-4190 GCA_964343975.1 uncultured Solibacteraceae bacterium | reverse complement strand
TGTAACGCTAGAATGCCCCATGCGCATCCACCGGACTCTCACCCGCATGCTGGCCCTTGGCATCGGTGCCGCCGCCCTCGCTTGTGGAAGTTCCGGGAGCCCGTCATCGCCGTCGTCATCCACCTCGACCAGCACGACGACCTCCACGGGCACCTCGACGACCACGGTGACCATCACCTCGGCCGGGGTCAGTCCGGCGACCATTGAGGTCGCACTTGGCGCGCGCGTCCTGTTCATCAACAACGACACACGCTCCCACAACATGACGTCGGATCCTCACCCCGAGCACACCGACTGCCCGCCCATCAACAACGTCGGCTTTCTCGCCGCCGGACGCCAGGTGGAGACCGGCAACCTCACGACCGCGCGCACCTGCGGGTACCACGACCACGACGACGCGTCGAATACGAAATTCCAAGGGAAGATCACGATCAAGTAGGCTTCGCGGTCCCGGGTCCCGGGGGCCGCGTGCCGGGTTCAGTTCATGAGTTCGGGGTCCGGCCCCCCGACGGACTGGACTCGGGCCTCACGAACTGGGCTGCGAACTATGGACTGGACTCGGGGACTCCCGGACTGGACTCGGGGACTCACGAACTGAACCCGGCACGCGGTCCCCGGGACTCGGGACCCGCTTCAAATATCTGTGAGTGGCGCCCCGGGCAGGGCGGCGAACCACGACGCCATGACCGCGCGCGACGGGAAGGCCTCGCGGTAGCTGGCGAGCCAGCGGTCGCCGAACGTCTGCACCGCCCCCGCATCGGTCGTCGCCACAATCGCCCACACACTGCCGCCGAAGCCGGCGCCGAAGGCGCTGGCGCCGATCGCGCCCTGCGTCATCGCCAGGCGGACCAGCGCGTTGGTCTCCGGCAACTGATTCCGCAACAACTTGTCCGCATCGTCGTGCGACGCCGCCGAGAGGCGGCCGACCGCGTCGGCATCGGCGGCGGCAAAGGCCGCCGCCGCGTGCGACACGCGCGGAAACTCGCGGGCGAAGTGCGTGAGCCGGACGTGCAGATCTTCGCGCGAGAACTCGCCCGCAGCGTGATGATCGACCACACGGCGCAGGCGGTCTTCGGCCGTGGCATCGGCCGACAGGGCCTCGGTGAGCGACGGCGTCGGCCCCACGTGCGTGCGCCAGAGGTCGATGAGCGCGCGCACGCCAAGCGAGGCGCGGTTGTACTGCGCTTGCGCGCGGCCCGCCTTCTCCGCCGCGATGCCACTCGAGGCCAGCACGAACGTCCAGCCGGCCGGCCACACCACATCGCGGACGTGGCGCACGGGCATGTAGGTGAACTGCGACAGCTGGCCGGGCTTGCAGCACACGATCGCGGTCTGGTCTTCGCTGCCGCCGAACGTGCCGAGCCCGCCATCGCCGGCAAACGGCCCGAACGGCAGACCGTTCTCGAGACAGCCGAAGTACCCACCGCGATCGACGTCCGCGCCGCAGACGGCCCGCCAGTCGTCACGCGCATCGATCTTCGCGATGCGCACGAGCGCGTGCGCGAGCCCGACCACTAGGGCCGACGAACTGCTCATGCCGGACGCGCGCGGCAGATCACTGCACAGTGCGAGATCCGCGCCGAGCGCCGCGCCCGGGAAATCGCGCGCGAGCCGTCGCGCCAGGATGTTCGCGTACCGCCGCCAGCCCATGACTTCCGCAGGCGTCGTGCGGCCGGTGGCCAGATCCAGTTCGAACTTCGATCCGTCACCGGCATCGAAGATCCGCAAGAGGTGATCGGCGCGTGGGCGGCCGGCGAGCAGAAAGCCGCGCGGGAGCGCGCCCATGAGCGACGGCCCTCCGCCGTAGTCCGTGTGCTTGCCGAACACCTCGACGCGGCCCGGCACCCACCACCAGGACCACTCGCCCGTGATGCCGTTGGCCGCGAAGGTGCGCTCGACGCGGCCCTTGAGTTCAGCCTTGCTGTCGAGCACGGTCTCGCGCGTGAGCGCTCTCATCGTCGCGCCTCACTCGCCAATCGGCGACTGACCTCCGCCACATCGCCCCGGCGCGACAAATCGAACACCGGGCCGCGGCTCGGCACGATCGTGCAGGGCATGCCCTGTTCACGCGCGAGCATGACGGCCGCCGGCAGTTCGAACTCGCCGCGCGGCGACGCCGGCACCTCGGCACAGGCCGCGAAGATGCGCTCGTCAAAGCGCCAAAGATTCATGCTGACGAGCGCGCGATCACCGGCCTTCTGCACGGCCGCAGCGCTCGGCTTCTCCACGACACGCTTCAATTGCCCGTGACGATCGACGTCGAACAACGCGAACGCCGCGATGCGATCCGCCGGGATGTTGCTCGAGGTCACGAGATCGGCGCGGTCGAACCCCGCCGCGCCAGGGCCATCGAGTGCCACGAGGGCCTCGAGCGCCTCCACCGGATAGACGTTGTCGCCGTTCAGCACGAGAAAGGGCGCGTCGCCGGCCCACACTTCAGCGGCGAGCACGGCATCGGCCGTCCCTCGCGGTTCCGGCTGCACGACCCAGTGTAGGCGCACGCCACCCGGCGCGCGATTGGCGGGATACGCCTCTCGCATGGCGCCGTGCTCCGGCGCCACCACAAGCGCGGCGTCCGTGATGCCGGCCGCCGCCAGATTCGCGAGGACGTGATCGAGAAACGGTCGGCCGCCGATCGGCATCAGCGCCTTGTAGCCGGCGGCCGCGGCGGCGGCCTGCTCGGCCGACAGCGCCGCGCCGTCGTCGGCCGCACGCATGCGCGAGCCGGCGCCGCGAGCCAGCACGACGGCGCGCGTGGCCCGCGCCTGCGCGGGCTCCGTCTTCCGTGCCGTCATGCGCTTAGGCCCGGACGATGTCCCACGGCGCGGTGGTCTTCCACTTGCCGCGCGTGAAGTCCGGGAACGTCACCGGCTGGCCGTTCTTCGCGACCGACTGCACGCTCAGTCCCACAACCGCGCTGATCGACGCGGCGTCGTAGACGTTGAAGTCGGTCGGCGTGCCCTCGTTGAGGTTCTTGATAAGGCGCCAGTCTTCGATGAAGTCCATACCGCCGTGCCCGGCGCCCGCCGCCTTCTGCGAGATTTCCTTCCAGAGCGGATGCTCGTGCTCCTTCATCCACACCGACATGTCTTCCCACGTGTCGTTCTTGGCGCTCTTGCCTTCGATGTACACGCGGTTCGGGTAGCCCATGAACAGGCCCTTCGTGCCCTGCACGAGGTTGATCCGGCTGTACGGCCGCGGCAGGTTCGTGCTGTGCTGCACGACCACCGTCTTGCCGCTCTGCATCTTGATCAGCGACAGGTTGATGTCGCCGCAGATGTAGTTCTCCTTCTGCTTCGGCGAATCGGCCGCCACGTGCTCCTTGCGCCAGTCCTGCAGGCCGCGCGCCGGACCGCTCATCGACACCATGTAGTCGAAGCGATCGCCGCGGTTGTTGTAGAGGCAGTTGGCGATCGGCCCGAGGCCGTGCGTCGGATAGAGATTGCCGTTGAGCTTCGTCGCCCATGCGCGCCGCCACAGGCCTTCGCTGCGGTCCTCGAACTTGATGCTGCGCAGGTCGTGCAGATACGCGCCTTCCGCATGGATGATCTCGCCGAACAGGCCCTGACGGACCATGTTGTAGACCATCATCTCGGGGCGGTCGTAGTTGCAGTTCTCCATCAGGATGCAGTGCTTCTGATACTTCTCGGCCGCCTCGACGATGGCCCAGCAATCCTCGACGCTCATCGCCGCCGGCACTTCTGTGACGGCGTGCTTGCCGTTCTTCATCGCGGCCAGCATCACGGGCACGTGGAATTCCCACGGCGTCGCCGTGTAGACCAGATCGAGATCTTCCTTCTCGCACAAGTTCTCGAAGTCGCGCGGGCCGTTCTTGTAGACCTTCGGCGCCGGATGTCCGGCCTTCGTGATCACGTTCGACGCGATTTCGATGCGGACCGGATCGACGTCGCAGATGGCCGTGATGCGGCAGCCCGGAATCTGGACCAGATTCTCGACGTGGCTCGTGCCCTGGAGGCCGACGCCCACGAAGCCGATGCGCACCATCGGAATCGGGGCCACAGCAAACGGCCACTTCGCGTAGCCCGTCGCGGCCTGCGGCGCCGCGTCGCCACGCAGCTCACGTCCCGCCACGATGGCGCCCGTCACCGCGGCCGCGCCGCCCACCTTCAGGAACTCACGACGATCGAGGTCTTTGCGCTCAGTACTCATAGACTCCTCTGCCGACTTTC
>CAYFLU010000250.1:0-4226 GCA_964343975.1 uncultured Solibacteraceae bacterium | reverse complement strand
GAGCCGATCACGATCCCGACGATCTGTTGCTTGATCTCGTCGGTGCCGGAGAACAGCGCGGTCAAGCCGTCGATGGCGCCCAAGAGGGCACCGAGTAGTAGTCCCAGCCACGGTTTCTTCATGTCACGCTCCTTGGGAGTCTGTTACGGATTCCGCGCGGCCGCCTTTTTCGACGGCTTAGCGCCGGAGGTACCAGATCAGCGCAGCCCGCATCGCAATGTAGGCCGCGATGAGCCACAGCATCAATTGATGCCGACGCATCCACTGGTGGGCGCGTTCGAGGCGCGACTCGCGATAGGCGGTCATCGGTGCGCCCGCTCGGTACGCTGCCAGATCGTGCAGCAAGGCGCCCACTGACGGATACCGATCCGCCGGTGCGGTCTCGGTGCACCGCGTCACGATCGCGCGGAGCCGACGATCGATCGTCTGACCTTCACACATCCAGTCGAGTAGTTGCCCGAGTGCGTAAATGTCGGTGGCCGGGCCCGAGCCATGGCCGGTGCGAGCTTCGGGCGCCATGAACCCCGGCGTGCCGACGCGCAGGCCGTCGGGGTCGGCTGAACGCTGCGCGACGCCCCAGTCGAGCACGAGCACGTCACCGAAGTCGCCCATCATGATGTTGGACGGCGACAGATCGCGATGCGTGATGCCGCGCGCATGGGCGAAGGCCACCGTGTCCGCCACCCGTTCGAGCAGGGAGAGCCGCGCGCCGAGCGCGCCGACCGTGTCGCGGTGGGCCGCCAGCGTCGGGCCGGTGATGAGACGCATCACATAGAACGACCGGCCGTCCGTCAGCACGCCCGCGTCGTGCACGGGCACGATGCCTGGATGCTCGAGCGCGGCCAAGGTGCGCGATTCGTCGGCGAGCCGCGCGTCGAGATCGCTCGCGCTCGCGACGGCGTTGGAGACTTTGATGGCAACGTCGCGCGCGAGGACGGCATCAAAGGCCCGATAGATCGTGCCCATGCCGCCGCGCGCCAACAACGTCACGTCGCGATACCGCTCGCCCGGGAGCACTGGCCACATGGCCGCCACGCGCAGTCGCTGAATCGCGGCGTCGTTGAGCGTCGTCATGGTTCGACCGTTGCGCCGAAGAGCAGGCGGGCGTCGCCACGATATTCATCGTCGCTGGCGGCAATGGCGCGCAGCTCTGCGAGCGCAGCCGCGCGAAAGCACTGTCGCGCCAGATGCAAATCGTTCGTCACTTGCGCGGTCGTGAGGCCGAGTGCCGCAGCCAGGCTCGCATAGGTGGTGTCGGCGGACGGGGCGATGTCGTGTTGCTCGAACACCGCCATCGCCCGCGCCTTGCCCTCGGCGATCAAGTGCTGTCGTGTGGCCTCAATGGCGCGGGTGAACAGCCATCGCACGGTTTCGTCGTGGAAGAACCGCTCAGCATCACCGGCCACCCGGGGCAGATCGCGCAGGTCGCGCTCGGCGCCCGGAAAGTCGAGGGACCGCATCGTGATGCCGCCGCCGCGCTTCTGTGTCTGTGAGGCCGCGCGCTGATTGGCCACGAACCGGTCGACGCACACCCGGAGGAACGTGCGGAAATGCGCGCGGGTCGCGTCGTAGCTGTCGAGGTGCGACTTCTCGAAGGCCGCGGCGAAGAAGGCCTGCACGGCATCCTCGGCATCGGCGGGCGACAGGTGATGGTGGACCCGGACGTATTGATACGCCGGTCGCCAGTAACCGGTCACGAGGTCGTCGAACGCGGCTCGCCGCGTCGGATCGTCATGGCTGCGAATCCGCTCGAGGACGGAGCTTCGGGTGGGCGGAAACACGACGCTAGGGTATCGCGAACGGATCGCCGGACGACCCTCGCTTGACCTTATACCTTGGTACAGGGTTCATACTGTCTGTGAGGTGAAGGGCATGTGGATCACGGAAGCCGCGAACGCTGTTGGGGTGAATCCGCAGACGCTGCGGTATTACGAGCGTCGCGGCTTGATTCGCGCGACCGGCCGGGCGCGCTCGGGCTATCGCGAGTACTCCGCGGAAGATGTGCGCAAGCTCCGGTTTGTGCGGCGGGCGCAGGAACTCGGCTTGTCGCTCGATGACGCGCGGGAGCTCCTGGCCCTGCGCCGGGCTCCGGCCCGCAGACGTGAATCGGCACGCAAGGTGGCCGAGCGGCGGCTGGCGGATCTGGACCGGCGCATCGCCGATCTGAGCCGCATGCGCGATGCGCTGCAGCACCTTGTCCGCGCCTGCTGCGCAGGCAGCGATCCGCACTGTCCGATTCTCGAGGCGCTTGAGACAGCACCGGCACTTTCCTCGGTGGTCGATAGCGCCGCCGTGCAGGAGGACTGAGATGGCCATCGATCCGATTTGCGGCATGACCGTCGATCCGGCGAAAGCCAGGTGGACGCACACGCACGAGGGCGTCGACTATTTCTTCTGCGCCGAAGTCTGCAAGCTGACGTTCATCGACGCCGTGAGCGTGCCCGGCGCGCCGATACCCACACCGAAGCCCATGGTGAAAAAGGTGCGGCCGGCCAACGCGCCGCCGCCCGAGCCGGGTTGGTACATCTGCCCGATGGATCCCGAGGTCCGGCAGAAAGGCCCGGGCGACTGTCCTGTGTGCGGCATGGCGCTCGAGCCGGAAATGCCGTCGGCCGACACTGACGCGGCCGCCGCTCATGAACTCGCGGATCTGCAGCGCCGACTCTGGATCAGCGTCGCACTCGCGGCGCCGCTCATGGTGATGACGATGGGCGGATGGGGGAACGGCTGGGGAGAATTCGCTCTGGCGGCGCCCGTCGTGCTGTGGGCCGCGTGGCCGTTTCATGTGCGCGCGGTGAATTCCATCCGCAGCGGCAACCTCAACATGTTCACGCTCATCGGCATGGGCGTCGCTGTGGCATTCGGCTACAGCGTGGCCGCCGTCGTGGCGCCGCAGTGGTTTCCGGCCTCCGCGCGCGATCACCATGGCGAGGTTGGCCGTTACTTCGAAGCCGCCGCCGTCATCGTCGCACTCGTTCTCGTCGGCCAGGTGCTCGAGCTGCGTGCGCGCATGGCGACCGGCGCGGCCGTGAAGGCGCTGATGAACCTCTATGCGCCGATCGCGCGCCGTGTGCGTGACGGGCAGCCAGACGAAGACATCGCGCTCGATGCCGTGCAGGTCGGCGATCGCCTTCGCGTGCGGCCCGGCGACAAGGTGCCGGTTGACGGCATCGTGATCGACGGCACGTCGACGATTGACGAGTCGATGGTCTCGGGCGAGCCGCTGCCGGTGGAGAAGCGCGCCGGTGATCGCGTCGTCGGGGCCACGCTCAACGGCACGGGCACCTTCGTGATGGAGGCCGAGAAGGTTGGCAGCGAGACCTTGCTCGCGCGGATCATCGCGCTCGTGGCGGAGGCGCAGCGGTCGCGCGCGCCGATTCAGCGCCTGGCCGATCGCGTGTCTGGCTACTTTGTGCTTACCGTGGTCGCGATCGCCGTGCTGACGTTTGCCGCCTGGGCGCTGGTCGGTCCGGAGCCGCGGCTCGCCCACGCCGTCGTCAATGCGGTGGCCGTGCTGATCATCGCGTGCCCCTGCGCGCTGGGCCTCGCGACGCCGATGTCGATCATGGTGGCGGCCGGGCGCGGCGCGTCGATGGGCGTGCTCTTCCGTAACGCCGAGGCGATCGAGATCATGAAGTCGGTCACGACGCTCGTGATCGACAAAACCGGCACGCTGACGGAAGGCCGTCCGAGTCTCGGTGTGGTGGAGCCGGTGGCCGGCGTGGATGCCGATACGATGCTGCGGCTCGTGGCGACGCTCGAACGCGCGAGCGAACATGCGCTCGCGCCTGCGTTCGTGCGTGGGGCCGCAGACCGTGGACTGAGCCTCGGCGAGGCCGGGCAGTTCGGCGCCATGCCGGGGCGTGGCGTGCGCGGTGACGTCGACGGGCACGTCGTGTCGGCCGGTAACGAAGATCTGATGTCGCTCATCGGCATCGACACGCGGCCACTCGAAGCGCGCGCCGAGGAGTTGCGAAACGACGGGCACACCGTGGTCTACGCCGGCATCGACGGGCGACTGGCCGGTGTGCTCTCGGTGGTGGACCGCGTGAAGCCGTCGGCGGCGGCCGCGCTCGACGCGCTACGCGCGGACGGCGTTCAGGTCGTGATGTTGACCGGCGACCACGAACGCACCGCGCAGGCCGTGGCCCGTGCACTGCGTGTTGACGACGTCATTGCGGGCGTGATGCCCGACGGCAAGGCCGCCGTCGTGGCGAAGTATGTCG
>CAYFLU010000249.1:0-4235 GCA_964343975.1 uncultured Solibacteraceae bacterium | reverse complement strand
CGTTGCGGATGTCCCAGGTCGCCGCGTCGTGCGCGAACGAGCCGAAGAACACGCGCCCCTTGCCGTAGGTCTTCGCCCACGCGAGCGGGTGATCGCCGTCCGGCATGTGCAGGTTCGTGTTGGTCACCCCGGTGAGATCGAGGCGCAGCAGCACGTCCAGCTTGTCGCGCGAGTACTCCTTCGGCTGGTAGTACTCATCGTTGAATTCGAACGTGGCCGGGAAGTGCTTGGTCGCCGGGAACGCGCCGCCCTCGTTGATGATCGTGCCGCGGCCCGTGATCGGATGGCCGTCGAAACGCGCGCCGATCAGCTCACCGAACTCCGGCCACGTCTCGAACGACGTGAGCGCCACGTGCGCCGCGACGAAGCCCTTGCCTTCGTCCTTCACGAACGCGAGCAGTTCCTTCTTCTGCTCGTCGTCGATCGGCACGTCGCGATGGCCCATGTAGAAGATCGCGTCGACGTTGGCCAGGCTCGGCCCACCGCTGGCCGGCGTGCCGTCCGTCTTTTTCGGCGTCTTGGAAATGATGTTCGAGTCGGTGCGGATGAACGTGTCCCAGAGCCCCGACTCGTAGCCGAGGCGCTCGATCACGGCCAGCGCATGCGACACCGAGTCGTGCTGCGCGATGCCGTTGCGCGTGTCCGCCCACGCGAGGATCGTCTTGCGCGGACGCGCGCCGCCGCGGCCACCGCCACGACCGCCACCGCCCGGCCCCTGTCCGCGGCCGGCCTGCGGCTGTCCCTGCCCCGCCCCTTGACCGCCCTGCGCCGGCGGCTGCTGCGCAAACAGCCACGCCGACGTCACCATGATGCCGAGAATTGCCACACCCGTTCGCACCAGACGCATAGTCCCCCCAGCAGATCCGCCGGAACGGTAACAAACCCCACCCACCCGGCGCACCTCGTTACGGTATCGACAAGGTTACAGTCACGATTTACGGAAACCCGTCACGCACCCGAGACAGGCCGTGGGGGATAATTTCACCCCATGGACGCGTGGCGCACCGGCATCGTCAACAAAGACAAAACCCACATCTGGCTCCGGGGATATGACATCCGCGAGCTGATGTCCGACATGACGTTTGCCGGGGTCGTCTGGCTGCTCCACACCGGGCGGCTCCCGACGGCCGCCGAAGAAAAACTCTTCAACGCCATTCTGATCGGTTCGGCCGATCACGGCTCCGGAGCGCCGTCGTGCGCCACCGCGCGACTCGCGGCCTCGGGCAATCGCGAATCGCTGTCGGCCGCCGTCGCGGCCGGCGTGCTCGCCATCGGCGACGTCCACGGCGGCGCCGGCGCGCACACGATGGACGTGATCGCGACACTCGCCAAGACCTCAGCCGACACCGGCACGCCGATCGCCGATGTCGCTCGGGCCTTCGTGACACGCCAGCGTGAGCAGGGCATTCGCATTCCGGGCTTTGGCCACCGCGTGCACACGGAAGATCCGCGCGTCGAGCATCTCTTCTCGATGGCGCGCGAGCTCGGGCTGGCCGGTGTCGGCATCGAGTGCATCAAGGCCATCGAAGCGGCTCTGCGTGCCGACGGCATGCAGATTCCGATCAACATCGACGGCGCGCTCGCCGCCAATCTCTTCGACATGGGCCTGCCGCCGGAAGCCGGCAAGCTGCTCTTCATCGTGGGCCGCGTCGGCGGCATCACCGCGGAAGTGGCGGAAGAGCACGCGCGCGAGAAGCCGATGCGCATCCGCATCCCGCTCGAGTACGACGGCGTTCCGCCGCGCCCGATCACCGAGAAATAAGTCGTCCGCGGCTATTTCCGGAGCCGCGCCAGGTTCTGCCGCGCGGCCGCGTCGTTCGGGTCGAGCGCGAGCGCGCGACGCAGGTGCTGCTCCGCCTCCGCGGTCCGCCCGAGCGCGGCGAGCACTGCGCCAAGATCACTCTCCGCAGACGCCGAGTTCGGCTGCAGCTCCACCGCGCGCGTCAGGTACGGCAATGCGCGCGCGAACTGCCGCCGCTGAAACCAGAGCAACCCGAGATTGGCATGTGCCGCCGCGACATCACGGTTGAGCGCGAGCGCCCGTTCGAACGCGGCCTGCGCCGCCGTGTCCTGCCCCAGCCGAAGCGCGGCAATGCCGAGATTCACCTGATACCGCTCATCGCGAGGCGCGGCGGTCGCCGCGGCCGCAAACGCGCGGGCCGCCTCCGGCACGCGGCCAAGCGCGAGCAGCGCGCCGCCGTAGTAGTTCTGCGCCGGCGCGTATTGGGGCGCGAGACGCACCGCGCGCTCGAGGTGCGGCAATGCCTCGCCATGCCGCCCCGCATCCACCAGACTGCCGCCGAGGAGCACGAGCCCTTCGGTGTCATCGGGACGACGCCGGATCTGCGCTGAGCCGGCGAGGATGTTCTGTTCGGTCTCACGACGGTCGAAGATCGCCACGAGCGCCCGCCCGTCTTCGGGCGTCGCCGGCAGCAACTGCACGCCCAGCGTCGCCATCTCGTCGGTCGACGCGGGGCCGTTGTAGACCGGCTGCGGCGGCGTGTGCGGGTTGTCGGGATTGGCCGCCGAGTTGTCGTACACGTATCGCATGTCGAGACGGGTGCCTCGCGGCAACGCCACCGGCGTCGAGAAGCGATAGTCCTGCTGCCATCGGAAATTCCAGCGCCGGATCTCGAGCAACGTCGTCGTGCGGCCATCGGGGAACGACGCGGTCACCTGCATCTGGCGCGCGAGATAGTGCGCATGCGGATACACGCTGAGGAGCTGCGCATCGGACGGCATCGTGAACGTGTCGGTGATCACATGCGCGGCCGCGCCGGCCGGAATGTCGATCGCCTTCGATCCCATCTTCACGAACACGGGCGAGCGCTGCGGCGGTGTGTCGGTGAAATAGAGCGCCACCTGCGGCTGCACGGTCGAGGGCTTGCCGCGCGCGGGAATCAGGTGCAGTTCGACGACCAGATCCGCGCCGCGTTCGAGACGCCAGGCCAGACCGTCGGGCGACACGATCGGGCCGCGCCCCGGTGTCCAGCCAATGAAGTGCCCGTCGGGATCCTGCGTTTCGGCGGACGCCATTCCCTCAAATCCGGGCTGGCCATCGACGCCTTCGCGCTGGCGTGATGCGGCCGTCGGATCGACGCGGATCACGGCATGGTGAATCGGCGCGCCGCCGGTCAGCAACTCCACGGCGCGGACGTAGCGCGCGCGATCGATCGGCACGCGGAGCACCACATTCCGGATGCTGTCCCGCGTCCCCTGCGGCAACACGAACGGGCGCGGCATCGTCGCGATGACGTCGGGCGTGCCCCCCTGCCACCCCGACGCAAATGCCGGCGGCGCCGGGGCCTTCGTCAGGTCGCCGGCCGGCGCCCCGCCGGCGTACCACCGCTGAATCAGATCCAGTTCCTGGGCGGTGAGCCGGCGCACGCCGGCAAACTCCGGGGTCTGCGGTTCGGGCAGCCACGGCGGCATCGTCTTGGCCCGGGTTTCGATGGCGATCGACTGCGCCCACCGGGCGGCATCGTCGTAGCTCAGCATCGGGAACGGCGCCAGCTCCCCGGCCCGATGGCAGGGCGCGCACTTCGTATAAAGGATGGGCGCGATATCGGCGGCGAAGGTGGGGGTCGGTCCGGCACTGGGGGCGGGTACGGCGCGATGGCAGCCCGCCACGAGCACCGTCGCTACCGTTACACACGACCACAACCCACGCATCGGCGGCATTATGGCGTAGTTCATATGCGCCTCCTGCCCTTCGCCTGCGCGTTCCTGATCAGCGGTGCGGTTTCGACCAGCGCCGCGTGGTCGGTGACCGCCCCGCAGGACCTCCCGGCCGGCCCCGGACGCGAGACCACGATCCGCCTGTGCAAGAGTTGCCACCCGCTCGATAAGGTCGTGGGCGTGCGCCGCAGCAACAAGGAATGGATCGCGGTGGTCGAGAAGATGGTCACGCAGGGCGCGGAGGGCACGACCGACGAACTGAACGAGTCGATCGATTACCTCACCGATCAGTACGGGAAGCCGGTCAACGTCAACGCGGCCACGGCCGCCGAACTGGTCGATGCGCTCGGGATCGATCCGGCCGATGCCGCGAAGATCGTGGCCTACCGGGACGGCCACCCGAAATTTGCCACATGGAAAGAGGTGGCGGCGGTGCCGGGCATCGACGCGACCTGGATCGAGCGCCGCCAGAAGAATCTGACGTTCGCCCCCTCCACTGTTTACGGTGTCAGTACCGTAACAGGACGCCCGCACGTGGTGTACGGGCGATAATCCCC
>CAYFLU010000248.1:0-4247 GCA_964343975.1 uncultured Solibacteraceae bacterium | reverse complement strand
GGCCGCTCATGCGCGATGGCGGCATCGACTTCGTGGTGGTGGGCGCCGATCGCATCGCGGCGAATGGCGATTTCGCGAACAAGATCGGCACCTACACGGTGGCGATGATGGCGCGCGCCCATGGCGTGCCGATGTATGTCGCGGCGCCGCTCTCGACGATCGATCTGGCGACGCTGACCGGCGCGGCGATTCCGATCGAGCAGCGCAACGCGCGCGAGGTGACCCACGTCGGCAACGTCCAGGTGGCGCCCGACGGCGCTGCCGTGTGGAACCCGGCCTTCGACGTGACGCCGCACACGCTCATCGACGGCATCATCACGGAGCGCGGCGTGTGCCGCGCGCCCTTCACCGAGAGCCTCGCGGCGCTCTTTGCCTGATGCGGATCCTCGGCATCGAGACCTCGTGCGATGAAACCGCGGCGGCCGTCGTCGAGACGACCGGCGACGCGGGGCGGCCGTGGGTCGTGCGCTCGAGCGTGATCGCCTCGCAGGTCGAGGTGCATCGCGAGTGGGGCGGAGTGGTGCCCGAGATCGCGTCGCGCCAGCACGTGGCCGATATCTGCGGTGTCGTCGAGGGCGCGCTGGCCGACGCGTCGGTCGATGCCGCCGGCATCGACGCCATTGCCGTCACGCAGGGGCCGGGGCTCGTCGGGTCGCTGCTCGTGGGCGTGTCGTTCGCGAAGGCCTTTGCGGCCGCGCGGCAGTTACCGATCGTCGCCGTGCACCATCTCACCGGGCACATCGAATCGCTCGTGCTCGAGCATGGCGAACTCCCATTGCCCGCGGTGATCTTGATCGTCTCCGGCGGCCACACGAGCCTCTACTACGTGCCGTCACCGGGCGTGTATCAGCTCGTCGGTCAGACCCGTGATGATGCGGCCGGCGAGGCGTACGACAAGGTCGCGAAGCTTTTGGGGCTGCCGTATCCGGGCGGGCCCGTGATCGATAAGCTGGCGCAAGAGGGCCGCGACGACGTCGTGAAGTTCCCCCTGCCGCGCTTCAAGCATCCCGATCGCAATGACGCGCCGGTCGATCTGAAGCCGGGAGCGTTCTCGCCCGCGATTCGTGCGATGGCGGAATTCAGTTTCTCGGGCCTCAAGACGGCGGCGGTGCGGCATCTCGAGCAGCACGGCCCCGGTCACATCCCCGATTTCTGCGCGAGCTTCCAACGCGTCGTGGTGGGCACGCTCGTGGATCGCTTGTTCTCGGTCGCCGGGGCGCTCGGCGCGAAGAGCGTCGGCATTGCGGGCGGCGTCTCCGCCAATCGGCGTCTGCGCGCGGATGCGATCGCGCGCGGCGCGCGTGAAGGCCTGCCGGTGTTTGTGCCGGCACTGAGTTTGTCCACCGACAACGCCGCCATGATCGCCGCCTCCGGGCTGCGGCGCCTCGCCGCGCAGGGGCCGTCGCCGCTCGACTTCAACGCCCAAGCCTCACTGCCGATTGCGGGGGCGTAGGTGACCGGCACGCACGACGCGATGTCACTCGTCGGCGAGCTGTACGCGGCCATTAATCGGGACGATCTGTCCGTTGCCTCCGCGTGTTACGCGGACGACTGCCGCGTCGAGCTCTCGTTTGCGGTGGGCGAGCCCCTATTGATCGGGCGGGCGGCGGTGCGGGCCGCCATGGCAGCTGAGGCGCAGGCGTATGCTGGCGCGCTCGAGGGGGGGCACCGTGTGGCGGTGCGGCAGATCGGCGGCATCGAGACGGGCTGGGGCTGGGTGCGCGCCGACTTCACGAGAGCCCTCAGGGACCGCCGCACCGGCGTGGTGCGCCGCGAACGCGCCTACAGTTTCTTCTGGATCGAAGACGGCGCGATTCGGCGACAGCGCACGATCGTGCGGCCCGAGACCGCAACGGCGCCCACGCCGGCACCGTCACCGGACGGGCGCACCTACCCGGTGCGCCCCATGCTCGGTGTCGGCGGCATTCTCTTCAACGCACAGGGCGCGGTGCTGCTCGTGCTGCGGAAGCACGAGCCGCTGGCGTTGCAGTGGAGCCTGCCCGGCGGGCTGCAGGATGCCGGCGAGACCCTCGAGGCCGGCACGGCCCGGGAGGTGCTCGAGGAGACCGGCCTCGTCGTGGAGGTCGGGCCGCTCGTCGAGGTCTTCGACCGTATACTGCTGGACGAGGCAGGACAGGTCCGGTATCACTACGTCCTGGCCGACTATCTCTGTCGGCCAATCGGCGGCACGCTCTGCGCCGAGAGCGACGTGAGCGCATGCGCGTGGGTGCCGGTGGACCGCCTGGCCGAGTACACGATGGCGGAGAAGCCGCGCGACGTGATCGCGCGCGCACTCACGCTGAAGGAGTCACTGGGATGGTGAAGAAGCTGAGCACGCTGATCATGGCGCTGGTGTTCGTGCTGGCCGCGCGGACGCCGCTCTTCGCGGAGCTGAAGTACACCGTGCACATGGAAGCGCGCCCGGCCGCCAACGGCGGCGGGGATCCGATCGCGCAGATGATGGCGGGCATGTTGGCGCAGATCTTCCCGCCGGGCGGCATCGATCAGGTGGTCATCGACGGCGGCGAGAAAGGCACGCGCACCGAGCAGAAGCAGGCCTTCGCCACGATCAAGGCGGGCACGGTCACGCTCGTCCGCCCCGACGGCAGCGTGGTGATGTTCGATCCCTCCACGAAGACCTATTGGAAGCAGGCGTCGATGGCCGACGCGGCGGCGGCGGCGCTCGGGGGCGCCACGCCGAACATCAAGCTCGTGAAGCGCGGCGACTTCGAGACGATCAACGGCATGAAGGCCGAGCGGTTGCAGTACGAAATCATGCTGCAGATTCCCGGTGTCGATCCGGCGATGGCCGCACAGCTGGGGGACATGACGATGCGCCTGTCGGTGTGGCAGACGGATGCGATCAAGACGAGCGCCACCTCGACCTCGCTGATGGGCACGCTGTTGAAGCAGTTCGGCATGGCCGGCGTGAAGGAACTCGCCGATGGCCGCGTGATGGTGAAGGGCATCGTCACGATGTTCGGCACCGAGATCGTCACGACCACGAGCGGGTTCACGAACGAACCGGCGCCGGCCGGCAGCTTCGACGTGCCGGCCGACTACAAAGAAGTACCGTCCCCGATCAAATGAGCGGCCCTCTTCTCACCCGTGAGCGCGCCTGGGCGCTCGTGACCGAACACGTGCAGAGCGAGAGCCTGCGCAAACATCTGCTGGGCGTCGAAGCCGCGGTGCGCGGGTACGCGCGCCGGCTCGGTGAAGACGAAACCGCCTGGGGATTTGTCGCGCTCGTGCACGACTTCGACTACGAGAAATATCCGGACGCCGAGAATCATCCGTTCCGCGGCGTCGAGATGCTGCAGCAATTGGGGTACCCCGAGTGGGTGACCCGTGCGATCCTGTCGCACGCCGACTACAGCGGCGTGCCGCGCGTGACGCCGCTCGAGAAGCACCTCTTTGCCTGTGACGAGATGTCGGGCTTCATCACCGCGGCCGCGCTCGTCCGGCCGTCGAAGAGCGTGCTCGACCTCGAGCCGTCGTCGGTGATCAAGCGGATGAAGGACAAGGCGTTCGCGCGCGCGGTCCCTCGTGAGGATTTGCGGCGGGGCGCCGAAGAAATCGGGCTGCCGCTCGATCAGCACATCGCCAACGTGATCGAGTCGTTGCGCGGCGAAGCCGACGCGCTCGGGTTGCGTGGCGCGTTGTGAACCCGGTCCGCCGGCCCGCCGTATAGAACCTCAACGACGTCATGAGCGAAGCGGTCGTCACTATGAACGAATCGGTCGTCAGTCTTGATCGCGTGAGCGTGACCTACGGCACACAGCGCGCGCTGCGCGACGTCTCGGCGGTCTTTCCCAAAGGCGCGGTGGGCCTCCTCGGTCCGAACGGCGCCGGCAAGAGCACGATGCTGAAGTCGTTGCTGGGGTTTGTCACCCCCGACAGCGGCCGCCTCTCGGTGCTCGGCATGAACGTCGCGGAGAAGCCCCTCGATGTGCGCGCCCGGCTCGGCTACATGCCGGAAAGTGAAGCGCACATCCCCGGCATGAACGCCGTGAGTTTCGTGGCGTACTGCGGTCAACTCTCCGGCTTGCCCAAGGCCGACGCGATGCAGCGCGCGCACGAGGTGCTCTATTACGTCGGCCTCGGCGAAGCCCGGTACCGCAACGTCGAGACCTACTCGACGGGCATGAAACAGCGCATCAAGCTCGCGCAAGCGCTCGTGCACGATCCCGACCTCCTGTTTCTCGACGAGCCGACCAACGGCATGGACCCGAAGGGCCGTGACGAGA
>CAYFLU010000247.1:0-4254 GCA_964343975.1 uncultured Solibacteraceae bacterium | reverse complement strand
GGTGATCGTGACGTGCGCCACGGCCGGCGCGCCCGCCACATTGCGCGCAATGTTCGCGGCCTTCGCGACCCACGCGCGCTCGACCCCGAGCGGCGCGGCCCACAGCAACGCAGCCAACAGCGCGAACGTCAGGACGCGCTGCAGCGGAAACAGCGCCGCGATGTCGATGCGCGTGGCCACGTCAGCGGCATCGCGCAGCACCACATCGCGCACATCCGCGCGAATCGGGCCGGGGCGCGTGACCAGTTCGGCCGCCGTCACGAGCAGGTTGCGCGCCACCGGCGTGCGCCCTTCGATGACGGCGGCCAGCGCCTCAGGGCTGCGCGGCGCGCGCATCAGCGCACGCGCGCAAGTCACGAGCAGGACGACGGCGCTCGACACGAGCGCCCACGCCGTCGGCATCACGCCCAGGGCGCGCGCCACGGTGAAGATCAGCGCCACGGCAAACGCCACGGCAGCGGCACGGCCGAGCGCGAGCCACCGCACGCGCTGTCGCGCGCGCGCGAAGAGCGACGTCAGCGCCTCAGGCCACACGCGCCACCGCCGATCCGCGCGGAGACACGCGCTGACGCCGCACCCACCACTCCACCGCTAGTAGCACGAGCACGACCAACCACAACCAGTGGCCTTGCGCGTCACCAACAGTTGACACAGGCACCTCAGAGGTCGGTCGTGCCCACTGCTGCAGCTGGGACGGGGGAATGGTCTCCGGCTCGAATTCGCTCCACGCGAGCGGCTGGCGCACCGAGCGCAACACGGATGCCGCGATCGCGGCCGCGGCTTCGCTCTGCGGCTCGGCCGCCACCGCGATCGCCAGTTCGCCGTTCAGGGCATGCGCCGAAACGGCTGCGCTCAACGCCGGATCTGCGAGCAGCGGGCGCAGGACATCGAACATCCACGGCTGATCGATCGGCGGTGCGGCCACCACCGCGGCGTGATCGGGCGCGCCGGGAAATACGAGCGCGATGCGCCGTGCCGAGGCATCGACCGAGGCCTGTGACACGAGCGCCGACATCGCCGTGAGCATCGCCTCGGCCTGCGCCTGCGCCGCGCCCGCGCGCACCGTCACTGCCATCGGCGCCGCCGTGGCCGCGCGCCACGCCATGCGCGACTGCTCGCCGCGCAGCGCGAAGCCCTCGGGCAGCGGCACGCGCACGAGCGGCTGCGCATCGAAGCGGATGCCGACACCGGCCGGCACCACCGCGAGCGCCTCTGCGGTGAGCGCGCCGCGCGCGAAATCCGAGACCACGACGAGCTCGCGCGCGCCTGACTGGCGCTCGAGCCACCGCGACGCACTGGCGATGCCCGCCGCCAGCGACACCGACTCCACCGTCGTCGACTGCGCCGCGCCGGCCACCGCCGTGCGCGCGGCGGTGCGACTGGCATCGCTGAGCGCGCCCTGACTCGCATCCACCACGACCGCGACGATGCGGCCGGCACCGGTCGCGGGGCGCGCGGACCAGCGGGGACCGGCGATCGCGGCGACCGCGGCAGCGAGAATGGCCGCGCGCAACAGCAGGAGCGGAATATCGGTGAGCGACCGCAGGCTCACGAACGTGACGTCGGCCGCGTCGATGAAGCGCACGCTCGGCACACGCGTGCGGACGGCCTGATGGCGCGTGAGGAGATGAATCAGCACCGGCACGGCCAGGCCGGCCAGGCCGAGCCACGCCCACGGCTGCGCGAACATCAGCGGCTGCCTCCGGTGATCGGCGCGAGGTCGCGCCCGGCGCCGCGCCGGATCAGGTAACTGCGCAGCGCGTCATCGAGCGGCACATCGGTCGTCATCAGCGCGTAGTCGAGCCCGCCGCGCCCCGCGTCCGTGCGCCAGCGCTCGAGAAACGCCTGCATCCGCTGACGATAGGTGTCGGCCACCGCGCTCGCATCGACCAGGCGCGTCGCGCCGCTTTCGAGATCCTCGAACTCCACGCCGCCGCGATGCGCGAAATCGAGTTCCGCGCGCGAGAGCACGTGCAGCGCGGCGGCTTCGTGCCCGCGCGAGGCGGCGCGCTTGAGCTCGCGCAGCGTCTCGGCCTCGGCATCGTAGAAGTCGGACAACATCACGAGTACACCACGCCGGCGCAGCAACTCCGCCGCGCGCGCAATCACCGCCGCGGGCGCCCAGGTGCCGCCCGGCTTCAGCGTGGCGAGTCGCGCGAGCACGCGGCGCAAGTGCATCCGTCCACCGCGCGGCGGCACATACACGAACCGCCCGTCCATCATCGTCATGAGCCCGACAGCATCGCCCTGCTGTACGAGCAGATACGCGAGCGCGGCCGCGATCATCCGCGCGTACGCGAACTTCGACACCTCACCGCCGCCATCGGGGTACGCCATCGACGCCGTCGGATCAAGCACGAGCATCGCGGAGAGATTCGTGGTTTCGCGAAACTGACGCGTGTAGAGACGATCGGTGCGCGCGAGGACTTTCCAGTCGAGATACTTGAGGTCGTCGCCAGGACGATAGAAGCGGTACTGACTGAACTCCGCGCTGAAGCCGTGGAAGGGGCTGCGATGCTCGCCCGTGCGCAAGCCCTCCACGATGTAGCGGGCGACGACTTCGAGGTCGTCGATCGCCGCGACGACGGAGGGTTGTAGCAGAGACGCGGACATTGGCGGCGCGCGGCGGCCCTAGGGCGTGACGGTCTCCAGCAGGCGGCGCACGACGTGATCGGCTTCGATGCCGTCCGCCTCGGCCTGGAAATTGAGCAGGATGCGATGGCGCAGCACGGGCAGCGCCACGGCGCGGATGTCGTCGAGCGACGGCACAGACCGGCCGTCGACGAGTGCCGCCGCCTTGGCGCCGAGGAGCAACGCCTGACCGGCGCGCGGGCCCGCGCCCCACTTGCAAAATTCCTTCACGACCGGCGCGGCGCTCTCGTCGGTCGGACGCGTGGCGCGCACGAGGCGCATCGCGTACGTCACGACGTTGTCGGCAGCCGGCAGCTCGCGCACGAGCGCGCGCGCCTGTTCGAGCTCCTGCCCTGTCGCCACGCGCGACACCGCCGCCACGCGGCTCGACGTCGTCGCCGACAAGATCTGGCGCTCCTCGTCGGGCGTCGGATAGTCGATCGTCACGTTGAACATGAAGCGATCGAGCTGCGCCTCCGGGAGCGGATGCGTGCCTTCCTGTTCGATCGGGTTCTGGGTGGCCAGCACGAAGAGCGGCCGGTCGAGCGTGTAGCGCACACCGCCGACGGTGACCTGATATTCCTGCATCGCTTCGAGCAGCGCGGCCTGCGTCTTCGGCGGGGTGCGGTTGATCTCGTCGGCGAGGATGATGTTCGCGAAGATCGGTCCGCGGATGAAGCGGATCTCGCGTTTGCCGGTGGTGACGTCTTCTTCGATGACCTCGGTGCCGAGAATGTCGGACGGCATCAGGTCGGGCGTGAACTGGATGCGGCTGAACTTGAGGTCCACCGCGTCGGCGAGCGTTTTGATCAGTAGCGTTTTCGCCAGACCGGGCACGCCGCGCAAGAGGCAGTGGCCGCCGGCCAGCAGACAGATGAAGACCTCGCGCAACACCTGCTTCTGGCCGATGATGACGCGCTCAACTTCGCCGTGAAGGCGCGACACCAGCGCAGCGGTGTCATCGAAAGACTGTCGGCTCAAGGCGCGGGGATTCTATCAAAGGCGCCTTCGGGTACACTGCAGGTTCACATCAATTATTAGGAGACACGGCACTCATGACCTACTACGGTGGAGCGGACCTGGCGCGCGCATTCCGCGTCGTTCGCAACAACACTCTCACGATCGCCCGCGAGATTCCTGAGGACCAGTATGGTTTCCGCGCGGCCCCCGGCACGATGTCGGTGGCCGAACTGCTGGCCCACCTGGCGGCCTCGCCGAGCTGGCAGATCACCGCGCATCGCGACGAGCAGAAGACGTTCATCGGCTTCGACGACTTCCCGCGCTACATCGGCGCGGCCAACGCCTACGCGAAGACGCTCACGACCAAGGACGCGATCGTGGCCGCACTCGAGCGTGACGGCGAGACGCTCGCCAACTGGTTCGCGTCGTTGTCGGATGAGTCGCTGGCGACGACGATCGGCTTCCCGGCCGGGGTGGAGCCACCCACCAAGACGCGCTTTGAAATGCTGATGGGGATCAAGGAACACGAGATGCACCACCGGGCGCAGCTCATGCTGATTCAGCGGATGATCGGGCAGGTGCCGCCGCTCACCCGTGCGCGCGAAGCGCGCGCGGCCGCGCGGGCGACGACGCCGAAGGCGTGAGCCTTACAGTCCGATCTTC
>CAYFLU010000246.1:0-4264 GCA_964343975.1 uncultured Solibacteraceae bacterium | reverse complement strand
AGCAACTTCTTCCGATCCGACGTGAATTCCTGCGAGCCGCTGTTGTCGCGCGTGAAGATGATCGCCGCCACATCGCCGGGCCCCATGCGCTCGACGACGCCACGCGCGATGTCTTTGGCGTGATTGACGACCCAGATATCGGGCGGCACCGTCGCGTCGTCCATGACGATCGCCCACACGCGGCGGTCGCGCACGCGGTTGGTGGCGACGTCGGGCGTGGTGTCGCGAAGCCACGGCGCGGCCGGCGGCGTGGACGGCGGCACTTCAATTTCCGTGAGCGCAACGACGCGCTGCACCTGCCCGTTCACCTTGACCGTGAAGTCCTCGGGCCGGAGGCCGCGGATGGGATGGCGGTCGGCGTCGAGCACCGACACATCGACACGCACCACCTCGGTGCCGCTGCGGAACGCCGGGGTTTGCGGCGCGGCAGCCATGCCGGCGGCACAGGCGCCCGCGAGGAGGCTGGCGACAAGAAGACGAGGAGGCATTCCCGGGCGCGATGTTAGCGTAACCGCCTCATTTTCTTCGGATTTTTGGAAGAAACTGGCGGGTGCCACGGTCTGAGTGGCAGGAGTCATCCTCTTATGCGCTACCCCATTGCTTTCTGTGTGCTCACGTCGGCGGCTCTGGCCGCCGCCCCGCAGGATTTCGGCGGACGCCAGGGCGGCCGCGGCGGTCCTGGTGGCCCCGGCGGGTTCCCCTCAGCCATCGCCACGGCCCTCGACACCAACAAAGACTCGATCATCTCGGGCGACGAGATGGACAAGGCGCCCGCCGCGCTGAAGGCGCTCGACAAGAACGGCGACGGCCAGCTCACGATGGACGAGCTGATGCCGGCCTTCGGTGGGCGTGGCCGAGAAGGTGGCGGCGAAGGACGCGGCCGCGGCGAAATGGAAGGCCGTGGCGGCGCCAATGAACCGGGCGAGACGCCCGCGACCAGCCCCGACGAGCTTGTGTCGCTGCTCATGGCGTTCGACAAGAACGGCGACGGCCAACTCGATCGTGCCGAAGTGCCGGAGCGGTTGCAGGGCATCTTCGACCGCGCCGACACGAACAAAGACGGCAAGGTGACGCCGGACGAGATCCGCAAGTCGGCGCAGTCGGCGTCGCAGCCGAACGCGATGGGCGGCCGCGGGCGCGAAGGCCGTGAGGGTGGCGGCCGCGAAGGCTTCGAAGGCCGTGGCGGCCGCGGCCCCGGTGGCCCGGGCGGTTTCCAGGACAAGCTCGTGACGGCGCTCGACACCGACAAGAACGGCACGATCTCGGCGGCCGAAATCGCCGCCGCGCCGCAGTCGCTGCGCACGCTCGACCTCAACAAAGACGGGCAGCTCACGCCCGATGAATACAGCACGCCGATGCGCGGTCGCGGTGGCGTGCCCTCGTCCCTGCCCACGTCCCTGAAGGAGCCTCGCTAATGTCGCGTCGTGGAGTGTTCGCTCTCTGTGTGGCCGTCACGCTCGTGACGGGTCTCGTGACGTCGCTGTGGCACCGGCCGCAGACCTACGTCCGCAACTACGAGAACGTGCTCGGTACGTCGATGTCGCTGAAGGTCACGGCCACCTCGGCCGCCGCCGTCGACCGCGCGGAAGCCGTCGTCCTCGCCGAGATCGATCGCCACGCGAAGATCCTCAGCGGCTACGATCCGTCGAGCGAGTTCAGCCAGTGGTTCCGCTCGCATGACGATGCGCGCACGGTGTCGCCGGAGTTGTTCGACGTGCTGAGCCGCTTCGACGTGTGGCGCACCCGCACGCGCGGCGCGCTCGATCCGTCGGCCGAGACGATCTCGCGCGTGTGGAAAGCGGCGGCGGCCGCCAACCGTCTGCCGAACGATGCCGAGATCTCGCGCGCGGTGGCCGATGCGGAGCAGACGCACTGGCGCCTCGACTACGCCGCGCACACGGCCACGCACCTCACCACGGCACCGCTCGTGCTGAACTCGTTCGCGAAGAGCTACATCATCGACCGCGCGGCGCGCGCCGGCTTCGCCATCGACGGCGTGCGCGGCATCGTCGTCAACATCGGCGGCGACCTCGTCACGCTCGGGCACGGCACGGAGACCGTGGCGATCACCGATCCGCAGGCGAATGCCGACAACGCCGCGCCGCTCACGCGCATCGCGGTGCGCGACCGCGCCGTGGCCACGAGCGGCGTCTACCGCCGCGGCTTCGACATCCAGGGCCAGCACTACTCGCACATCGTCGATCCGCGCACGGGCCGCCCGACGGGCCACGTACTGAGCGCGACGGTCACGGCGCCCGATGCGTCGGATGCCGGCGCCCTGGCGACGGCCTTCTGCGTGCTCACGCCGGAAGAAAGCGAACAGCTGGCGGCCACCGTCCCCGGCGCGGAGTTCCTGCTCGTGCTCGCCGACGGCCGCCGCATCGAGAGCGCCAACTGGCACGCCATGACCGTGGCGGCGCCGGCCAGGCCGTTCGTGAGCCCGTTCGCCACGCTCCACGCCGCCGAACAGGCTGCCTGGAAGAGCGACTACGAGCTCACTGTGAACGTGGAGATCGCCACGCAGGGCATGCGCGCGAACCGGCCGTATCTGGCCGTGTGGGTCGAGGACAAGGACCGCTTCCCCGTGCGCACGCTGGCCGTGTGGTACTCGGCCACGCATGCGAAGTGGCTGGCGGATCTGAAGTCGTGGTACCGCAGCGACCGTCTGCGAAATCTCGCTGAGGGCACGGAGATCATCAACACGGTGTCGAGCGCCACGCGCGGCCCGGGTAAGTACTCGCTCGCGTGGGACGGCAAAGACAACTCCGGCAAGCTCGTGAAGGCCGGCACCTACACCGTGTATCTCGAGATCGCACGCGAGCACGGCACGTACCAGATCATCAAGCAGGACATCGATCTCAGCGGCACGCCGAAGAAGATCGACCTGCCGGCCAACGTCGAGATCGCCTCGGCTTCGCTCGATTACCACCGTGTCGGGAAGTAACACCCATGTCCGCCGCTTGACGGCGAAATGGTCGCGCTGGCTCCACATCTACGGGTCGATGCTCAGTTTCGGCGTGGTGTTCTTCTTCGCCGTCACGGGCATCACCCTGAACCACCCGCAGTGGTTCACGAAGGCGCAGCGCACCACGAACCTCAAAGGCACGCTCACGAGCACGTGGACGCAGACGGCGACGGAGGCCGACGTCAAGAAGCTCGAGATCGTGGAATTCCTGCGCAAAACGCACGGCATCCACGGTGCGCTGGCCGATTTCCGTGTCGACGACCGCGAATGCGACCTGACGTTCAAAGGTCCGGGCTATTCTGCCGATGTCTTCATCGACCGGGCCTCGGGCCGTTACGATCTCACCGAGAACCGGATGGGGCTGGGGGCGATTCTCAACGACCTCCACAAAGGCCGTGATTCGGGTGACACTTGGAAATGGCTGATCGACGCCTCGGCGGCCCTGCTCGTGTTCGTGTCGCTCACGGGGCTGATCCTGATCTGGTTCGTGCACAAGCACCGCACCGCGGGGCTGCTGCTGCTCGCCGCCGGGTCATTGCTCACCTATCTGCTCTACGCCATCTGGGTGCCCTAGTCGCGATGGCGGCGTTCGCCGCCATCGCGTGGCTTCACGCCGCCCCCACCACACTCACAGACGACAACTGGACACTCGCCACCGCCGAGCACGTCGACGTGTACACGACGGGCGGCGAGGCCGTCGCGCGCCGCGCCGTCGATTACGCCGAGCGCGTGCACCGCTACTACGAGCAGGTGCTGCACACGGAGACGATCTCCGGCCCGCGCACGAAGCTGATCGTGTTCAACCGCCGCGAAGACATGGACGCGTTCACGGCCAATCGCGCCATACGCGGCTTCTACCAGTCGAGCCTCGACGGCGACTTCATCGTGCTCGCCTCGTTGAAGAACGACGCGTTCCCCGTGCTCGCACACGAGTACGCGCATCTCTTCTTCCGCCGCTCGGGCCAGCGATATCCCCTGTGGCTGGCGGATGGCCTGGCGGAATATCTGTCGACGATCACCGTGCAAGGCACACGACTGCAGGTCGGCGCGGCGCCCACCGAACGCGCGCGTGCCCTCGGGTTTGGCGTGAAGCTGCTGCCGATCGAGCGGCTCGTGGCCATCACGCGCGACTCGGCCGACTACAACACGCCGAGCCGCGCCGGCCTCTTCTACGCCGAGAGTTGGGCGCTCGTGCACATGCTGCTGAACGACCCGCGCTATCAGGAGCGCGCGCCCGCCTTCTTCGGCCGTCTGGCGCACGATGAACCCGACGCGCTCGCCTTCCGCGCGGTGTATGGC
>CAYFLU010000245.1:0-4293 GCA_964343975.1 uncultured Solibacteraceae bacterium | reverse complement strand
ACGCTCGAGGGGTACCACAACCTCATCAAGCTCGTCTCGTCGGGCTACACCGAAGGCTTCTACTACAAGCCCCGCATCGACAAGGCCCTGCTCGCGCAGCATGCGAAGGGCCTCATCGGGCTCAGCAGCTGCCTCAAGGGCGAAGTGGCCACGGGGCTGCGCACCGACAACACGAAGCGCGCGCTCGAAGCGGCGGCGACCTATCGCGACATTCTCGGGCCGGAGAACTTCTTCCTCGAGATGCAGTACCAGGGCATCGACGACCAGCGGGTGGTCAACAAGGGCCTCGGCCCGATCGCGCGCGACCTCGGTCTGCCGCTGGTCGTGACAAACGACGTGCACTACCTGCGGCAGTCGGATCAGCATCCGCACGACATCCTGCTGTGCATCGGCACGGGCAAGAACGCGAGCGATGAGAAGCGCCTGCGGTATCACGGCGACCAGTTCTTCCTGAAGACCGGCGATGAGATGCTGCAGGTCTTCGGCGACTACCCGGATGCGATCGCGAACACCGTGCGGATCGCCGAGCGCTGCAACGTGAAGTTGCCGGACGGGGAAGCGCACCTGCCCGACTTCGCGGTGCCGCCGGGCTTCACCGTGCAGACGTATTTCGAACACATGACGCGCGAGGGCCTGAAGGAGCGCATGCCGCGCCTCAAGGCGATGGAGGCGGCCGGCACGCTGCGGCATCCGATCTCGGCGTATGAAGAGCGTCTGAACTACGAGATCCAGATGATCAACCGGATGAACTATCCGGGCTACTTCCTGATCACCTGGGATTTCATCCGGTATGCGCGCGAGCACGGCATCCCGGTGGGCCCGGGCCGCGGTTCGGCGGCCGGCAGCCTCGTGGCGTACTGCCTGAAGATCACCGACGTCGATCCGCTGCACTTCGACCTGTACTTCGAGCGCTTCCTCAACCCGGAGCGCGTGAGCCTCCCCGATATCGATATCGACTTCTGCGAACGGCGCCGCGGGGAGGTCATTCAGTACGTCACCGAGAAGTACGGCCGCGAGAACGTCGCGCAGATCATCACGTTCGGGACGATGAAGGCGCGCGCCGTCGTGCGCGACGTCGGCCGCGTGATGGAGTTCCCGATCTCGGAAGTCGATCGTGTGGCGAAGCTGATTCCGGCCTCGCTCGACATGACGCTCGACAAGGCGATCGGAGAGGCGCCCGCACTGGCCGAGCTCGAGAAGAAAGACGAGCGCGTCCGCGAGCTGCTGAAGGTCGCGCGTCGCCTCGAGGGCATGACGCGGCACGCGTCGATCCACGCCGCCGGCGTCGTGATCGCGCCCAAGCCGCTCGTCGAGTTCGTGCCGCTCTACAAGAGCCAGAAGGAAAAGGACGAAATCACCACGCAGTGGTCCATGAAGGAGATCGAGCGCGTCGGTCTCCTCAAGATGGACTTCCTCGGCCTGAGCACGCTCACGCTGCTCGACGACTGCGTGAAGCACATCAAGGAAACGACCGGCGTCACGATCGAGCTCGACCAGATTCCGATCGACGATGCGAAGACGTATCAGCTCTTCTGCGCGGGCCAGACGCACGGCGTGTTCCAGTTCGAAAGCTCGGGCATGCGCGACACGCTGCGCAAGGCGAAGCCGCAGCAGCTCGAAGACCTCATCGCGCTGAACGCCCTCTATCGTCCCGGCCCGCTCCGGGGCGGGGTCGTCGACGACTTCATCAATCGCCGGCACGGCCGCGTCGAGATCAAGTACGACCTGCCGCAGATGGAGGGCGTGCTCAAGGAGAGCTACGGCGTCATCGCGTATCAGGAGCAGGTCATGCGCCTGGCCAGCGAGTTGGCCGGTTTCTCGCTCGGAGAAGCCGACCTCCTCCGCAAGGCCATGGGCAAGAAGAATCCCGAGGTCATGGCCAAGCAGCGCGGCCGGTTCATGGAAGGCGCGCTGAAGAAGGGCATCAACGAGAAGAAGGCCGCGAAGGTCTTCGAGTTGATGGAGTTCTTCGCCGGGTACGGCTTCAACAAGTCGCACTCGACGACCTACGCCTACCTTGCGTATCAGACGGCGTTCCTGAAAGCGAACTACCCGCAGCACTTCATGGCGGCGCTGCTCACGATCGAATCGCAGGACTCGGAAAAGGTGTCGATGTACCTCGCCGAGTGCCGCGATCTGGGCGTGCCGGTGCTGCCGCCGGACATCAATCAGAGCGAGCTGCACTTCACGGTGCAGCCCGGCGGCGTGCGGTTCGGCCTCGGCGCCGTGAAGAACGTCGGCGAAGGCGCCATCCTGTCCATTCTCGCGGCGCGCAAGACGCTCGGCGGCGTGAAGTCGCTGTTCGAACTGTCCGAGAACATCGACATGCGCCTCGCGAACAAGAAGGTGTTCGAGAGCTTGGCGAAGGCCGGCGCGTTCGACTCGATTGCGCCCGCCGGTGCGAGTCCGCTCGCGTGGCGCGCGCGCATCATCGCCGGGCTCGACCGCATCCTGGATCATGGCGGCCGGCATCAGCGCGATCGCGAGCAGGGACAGACGGCGCTCTTCGGCGCCGACTTCGAGCCGGAAACCAGCCAGAGCGCCGGCGTCGGCCTGCCCGACGCCAAGCCGTGGACGGAGACCGAAGGCCTCACGTACGAAAAGGAGGCGCTCGGTCTCTACATGAGCGGCCACCCGATCACGCGCTATGCCGAGGTGCTGCGCGTCTCGGGCGCCAAGCGCCTGGTGGAGCTCACGCAACCGGAAGCCGACGTGGCGACCGCCGGGATCGTCTCGGGCATCCGGCAGCTGAAAACGAAGCGCGGCGACCGCATGGCCGTCTTCATGCTCGATGACGAAGGCGGCAAGGTCGAGGTCGTCGTGTTCCCGGAAGCCTACAGCCGCTACGGCGGCTTGATCGCCGACGACGCGTTGCTGCTCGTGCGCGGCAAGTACGAGCGCGACGACGACTCGGGGAGCCTGAAGGCGAACGAGCTCGTGCCGCTCGACGTCGTGCGCGAGAAGGCGATCCGTGAGGTGCTCGTCACCGTGCCGGCGTCGCAAGGCTCGAAGGAATTTGCGAATACGTTGCGCTCGGTGTTCGAGCGGTATCCGGGCGACCGGCGCGTGTCGATCGTGATCAACGCCGGGCCGACGTCCGATGCCCCAGACGGTCTGCGCATCAAGACATTGATTCAGCGGCGGGTGAAGCCCACCGACCAGTTCGTGCGCGACGTGGAAGCGTTGTGCGGCGCCGGGTCGGTGGAGCTCGTCTGACCGCGCGAGAGGAGCGAGCAAGATGGCTGTGGATACGCTCGAATTCGAAGAACCGGTCGCGATCCTGCTGAAGGAGATCGAAGCGATGCGGCTGATGCCGCAGACGCCGGAACGGCAGGCGTCGATCGCGCAGCTCGAGGCGCGGATCAAGGAGATGCGCGCCGAGTTGTTCAAGACGCTCACACCCTGGCAGCGCGTGCTCGTGGCCCGGCATCCGAACCGGCCGATCATGCTCGACTACGTCGAGCGGCTGTTCACCGACTACATCGAGCTGCATGGCGACCGTCGCTTCGCCGACGACCATGCGATCGTCACCGGCATGGCGCAGTTTCGCGGCGAACCCGTCTACGTCGTCGGTCACCAGAAGGGCCGCGACACGCAGCAGAAGATCTTTCGCAACTTCGGCTACGCCCGCCCCGAGGGCTACCGCAAGGCGCTCCGGGTGATGAAGATGGCCGAGAAGTTCAAGCGGCCGGTGATTGTCTTTGTCGACACGCCCGCGGCCTATCCGGGGGCCGAGTCGGAAGAGCGCGGCGTGGCTGAGGCGATCGCGCTGAACCTGCGCGAGATGGCGCTTCTCGATACGCCGATCGTCGTGATCGTCTGCGGCGAAGGCGGGAGCGGCGGCGCGCTCGGCATCGCGATCGGCGATCGCGTGCTGATGCAGGAGTTCTCGATGTACAGCGTCATCCCGCCGGAGGGGTGCGCGTCGATCCTGTGGCGCGATGCCAAGAAAAAGGTCGAAGCGACCGAAGCGCTCAAGATCACCGCGCCGGATCTGCTCCGGCTGGAAGTGATCGACGAGATCGTGCCCGAGCCGGTCGGTGGCGCGCACAACGACTTCGTCGAAGCCGCTCAACTGGTCGGCGACGCCATTGCGCGACATCTGGCCGAGCTCCAAGCCATGGATCGGGAGGCGCGGCTCGAAGCGCGCTATCAGAAGTTCCGCAAGATCGGCGACGTGGGCCTCATGGAGGCGGAGCCGCCCGCGCCCAAAGCGCCGCGCGTCGCGCCCACGGCCTGATGCAGCGCGTCATCTGGGAAGACACGCCGACCGATCAGGCGCGCGGTGACGCG
>CAYFLU010000244.1:0-4295 GCA_964343975.1 uncultured Solibacteraceae bacterium | reverse complement strand
CACGACGGCGTGTGGGAAGTGATCGGCGTGATGGGGGAAGGTGTGGACTTTCCGATCGGCCGGCTGAAGCCCGCCGATCTGTGGGTGCCGTATGTGCCGTCGCCGGACGAATATCCGCGCGGAGACGGCAGCAACCGCAACTACAACGCGCAGGTGGTCGGGCGGCTGAAGGACGGCGTGACGCGCGCGCAGGCGTACGCGGAGATGGCGAAGATCACGGCCGATCTCAAGGCGCAGTATCCGAAGTGGTTCAGCGATCGATGGGTTGGAGTGACGCCCCTCCACGAGTCGATCGTCGGCAAGGCGCGCGGCTGGATGTTCCTGCTGCTGGGCGCGGTGGCCTTCGTGCTGCTGATCGCGTGCGTGAACGTGGCCAACCTGATGCTCGCCCGCGCCACCGCGCGGTCGCGTGACGTCAGCGTGCGTGCTGCGCTCGGCGCATCGCGCTGGCAGCTGGCCCGCGCCCTCCTTGCCGAAAGTCTTCTGCTCTCCGCCCTCGGCACGACCCTCGGCATCGTCGTGGCCTGGTGGGGCGTGAGCGTCATGCGCGCGGCCCTGCCGGCGTCGCTGCCGCGTGTCGCCGACATCGCGATCAACGCGCGTGTGTTGATTGCCACGGCGGCGGCTGCGGTGTCGACCGGCATCCTGTTCGGGCTCGTGCCGGCGTGGCAGCATGCGCGGCCGGATCTGGCTCGCGCGTTGATGGCCGGCGGCCGCACGGGACAGGCCGGTGCGGCGAAAGGCCGCGCGCGCGCGTTCCTGCTCGTCGCTGAAGTGGCACTGGCCGTTGTCCTGCTTGTCGGCGCGGGCCTTTTCATCACGAGCTTCGTCGCCCTCACGCGCGTGGACCTCGGCATTCGCACGAGTCAGGTGCTCACGATCAGCGCGTTCCCGCGCGTCGACTTCGATGCGCCGAACCGCGACGAGCAGCTTGCGCGCTCGGCGCAGCAACTGCAGGACATCCTCGCCCGCGCCCGCGCGCTGCCGGGTGTGCAATCGGCGGCGCTGGCCACCGGCACCTCGCCGCTCGCGCAGGGCTGGAGCCGCGGCTCCGTGAAACTGCCGGGCAAACCGCGGTTCAGTGATCCCGACGACGCGCCGGATCAGAAGACGGTGACACCGGGCTACTTCGCGACGATCGACATTCCGCTGCTTGCGGGCCGCAGCTTTACCGACGCCGACACGGCGCCCGGCGCCGAGCCCGTGATCATCCTCAGCGACGTCGCGGTGCAGCGGTATCTGCCGGGCGAAGATCCGATCGGTCGCACCATTGAATCGAACGGCAGCCGCCGCATCGTCGGCGTGGTGCGCGCGGTGAGGCTTGGCGGACCGGAAGCGCCGCTGCGCCCGGAGGTGTACACGCCGATGTCGTCGGTGCGGTCGTTTGGCGGCACGTTGTACGTGCGCACGAGCCGCGATCCCGGCGCGATGGCGAACGAGGTGCGTGGCGCCGTGCGGAGTGTGCTGAACGACGTGGTGGTGCCGGAAGCGCAGACGCTCGATGGTCTCTACGAGAAGCTCATCGCGCAGCGCCGGTTCAACATGATCGTGCTCGCGCTCTTCGGCGCGCTCGGCCTCGTCATTGCCGGCGCGGGGATTTACGGCGTCATGGCGTATCTCGTCGAGCAACGCACGCAGGAGATCGGCATTCGCATGGCGCTTGGCGCTGATGCCGCGCGCATTCTGCGCATGGTGCTGGGGCGCGCGCCGTGGCTGCTCAGCGCCGGGCTCGCGCTGGGTCTCGGCGCCGGCTGGCTGTGTGCGCGGCTGGTGTCGGGCTTCCTCTTTGCGGTGACACCGCACGCGCTTCCCGTGTACGCCGTGGCCGCCGCCGTGCTTGCGCTCGCGGGCCTCACGGCCGCGCTCGTGCCGGCGTGGCGCGCCTCACGCGTCGATCCGGTGCGCGTGCTGCGCTGACGTTGCGCGCGCGGTGCTATGCTCCCGCGCATGTGGATCCTGGCCCTGCTCCTGACGCTGGTCACGGCGCCCGCGCCGCCGGCCGGCTGGTCGGGCACGTGGAGCGGCTCACTCGTCAACTTGACCCCGGCGCCGCCGAAGGCGCCCGCCACGTCCGTCGAGGTGACGCGTGAGATCGGGCCGTGGCCGGAGCGCCCGGGCGCCTGCACGCCGTGGAAGACGACGTACCGCGAAGGCGGTGTCGTGCGGCAGGTGAAGGACTACCAACTCTGCCGCGACGCCGAGGGCGATGGCTGGTTCGTCGACGAAGGCGGCGGTGTGCGCCTCACGGCGCGGTGGCTCGGCGACGCGCTCGTGTCGTCATTCAAATACGGCAACCTCATCCTCATCGACCGCACCGAAGTGCACGGCGATGTCATGGACGAAGACATCATCACCTCCGACGATCAGCCCGCCACGTCGGGCATCGTCACGCTCATGCCGCGATCGATTCAGCGCCTGCGCCTGACGCGCGTCCGCACGCCGGCGCGAGTACAATGACCCCGTGTCGTCGCCTGCCCTCAGCTTCGTGATTCCGCTGTACAACAGCGCGGCCACCATCGGCGCGCTGGTGAAGCAGATCGAAGGGCTGTCGGTGGCCGGCGGCCACGAGATCGTGCTCGTCAACGACGGCAGCGCCGACCGCACGAGCGAGGTCTGCCGGCAGCTCGTGGCCGAGGCCCGCGTGCCCATCATCTACGTCGAACACGCGCGCAACTTCGGTGAACACAACGCCGTGCTCACCGGCTGGCGCCACGCGAACGGCACGCACGTCGTCAATCTCGACGATGACGGACAGAACCCGCCGGATGAAGCGGTTCGGCTGTGGCAGTACGCCGTCGCGCAGCAACTTGATGTGGTGTTCGGCCACTACGAAGTGAAGCAGCACTCGGCGTTTCGCAATTTCGGCAGCTGGTTCACGAACCGCATGACCGACTGGGCGCTCGACAAGCCGCAGGGGTTCTACCTGTCGAGCTTCCGCTGCGTCAGCGGGTTCATTACGAAGCAGGTCACGCACTACGGCGGTCCGTATCCGTACCTCGACGGGTTGCTGCTCCAGGTCACGCAGCGCATCGGGTCGATCACGGTGCGCCACGACAAGCGCACGGCGGGCGAGAGCGGCTACACGTTCCGCCGGTTGTTGCGGTTGTGGCTGAGCGCGTGGATGAACTTCTCGCTGTTGCCGCTGCGCGCCGCCACGTTCCTCGGGCTGCTCACGGCGCTCGGGGGCCTCGTTTTCTTCGGCGTCATCATCTATCTGTGGTTCGAAGATCGCGGCCCCCAGTACGGGTGGGGCTGGGTCACGTCCGCGGTGTTGCTCTTCTCCGGCGCGCAACTCGTCATGCTGGGCTTGATCGGCGAGTACCTCGGCCGGATGTTCCTCACGGTGAACCAGCGGCCGCAGGCCGTGGTGCGTGAGGTCGTGCGCAGCTAGCGCTTCCGCCCGAGGTCTCCCGCTAGAGCACCGCCGGTTCGAGCATCGTCACGGTGCCGGCCGTGGCGTCGATTTCCACTTCCTGGCCGAACGGCAGCGTCCACTGCGGCTGGTCGTGCCCGATCATCGCGCCCTGCCAGCACGGCACGCCGAGCGGCTTGAAGTGGTCGCCCAGGATCTCTTCCATCGTCAGCTGGCCGTAGTTGCCGTTGCCGGGTCCGCACTGGCTGCAGGTCCCGAAGATCACGCCCTTGGCCTTGTCGAGGATGCCGGCGAGTTTCAGCGACGTGAGCATCCGGTCGATGCGGTAGAGATCTTCCTGCACGTCTTCGACGAACACGATGGCGCCGGTGTAGTCGGGCACGAACGGCGAGCCGAGGATGGCGGCGAGCACCGTGAGGTTGCCGCCCATGATGCGGCCGCGCGCTTTACCCGGCGTGATCGTGCGCGTGCGGTTCTCGATCTGCGTGAGCGCGTTGCGTTCGCTCATCGTCTTGGGATTCGAGAGCGTGACGGTCTCCGCGCCGAACAGCATGCGCTTCACGAAGTCGAGCGACCACGCGTCCCAGCGGCCGCCGCCGTTCGGGCCGTGGAAGGTCGAGAGGCCGGTCTTCGCCTGAATCGAGTTGTGCAGTGCCGTGATGTCGCTGAAGCCCATCAGCACTTTGGGATTGCGCTTGATCGTCTCGAAGTCGAGGTAGGGCAGCAGCCGCGCGCTGCCCCAGCCGCCGCGCACGGGGATGACGGCGCTGATGTTCTTGTCGGCGAAGAAGCGGTTGATGTCGTCGGCGCGCATCTTGTCGTCGCCGGCGAGGTTGCCATGGCGATCGCGCATGTGCTGTCCGAGCACGACCTTGAGGCCGAGCGCTTCGAGCGACTCGCGCGCGATGTCGGCTTCGACGTC
>CAYFLU010000243.1:0-4318 GCA_964343975.1 uncultured Solibacteraceae bacterium | reverse complement strand
TCGAAGACGTTGCGGGGGGAGACGTTCAGCAACGTCTTCGTCTCGGTCTGGAACTGCCGCGTGATCGGATCGATGTCCTGCGTTTGCACCGTGAGCGTGATCGCCACGTCCGTGACGAACGTCGTGCCGTTCACCGTCGCCGTCTGGTAGGTGAAGCAGGGCGTGCCGTTCGGGTTCGCGACGATGTTGCTGAGGAGAATGACGGCGCTCGTGAGCGCCGGCTTGGCGGCCGCATTCCACGCCATCACGTTCCGCGACAGCGTGTGCGCCACCGTGTTGCACGTGTACTCGACGTAGACCATGTTGCCGTCGCTGTTGATGTCGCCGTAGAGCTTCAGGACCGTGCCGGTGGAACCGTTCGCCATGTTCGCGGGCACCACCCCCGTCGCAAACGCGCCGACGGCCGACACGACCGCGCCCACCGCGTGCGCCACCGTGAAGGTCGCCGTGAACTGATTGTTCGCGGCGCTCACGGCCGTCACCGTCACGGTTTCCTGACTGGCCCCCGCGTCGATCGCGAGCTGCTCACCCACGAACATCCCCGCCACCGAATTGACCGACACCGCCTGGGTGCCGATCGCCGCGGCGCCGGTCAGCGCCACCGCGCCCGGCAACGCCACGAGCCCGGCCTGACCGACTTCCTGCTGCAAGAGCTCGGTCGCGCCGCGCACGCTGCTGTGCATCTCGGTGCGGTTCCACACGGTGCGATGCGACGTCGACATGTGTTTGAGGAGCGTCGTGACCGACGTCATCGCGATGAGCAGCAGCAGCACCGAGACGAGCAACTCGGGCAGCGTGAACCCGGCTTGCGCCGGCGAGACGGGCGCGGAACCGGCGGTGCGCATGATCAGAAGGGAAACGACTTGAGCACGGTGACCGTCGCCGTCGGCGGCTGCGTGCGGCCGAGCGGCAACTTCACCGTTGCGGTGACCGAGATCCGTTTGAGCGTGGCCGAGACGTTCGTCACCGCCCACACGCGTTTGTAGAACCACGTGGCCGGCACCCCGGCCGCCGTCGGCAGGAGGTTGCCGTTCTGATCGAGATAGTCGACATAGCCGGCCACCGGCGCCGCGGGATTCGCACTGCCCCCGGCCGCGAGCCCGGTGCCGCCGGCGGCCGCGGCGGGAAACACGCGCGTGTCGCTCTGCGTGTCGCCGAACGCCAGCACGAGCAACTGCTCCATCTTGTCCTGTGCGTATTCCGTGGTGCGCGCCGCCAGATGCCCCTGATTCTCCGTGGTCGTGAGCCCGACGACGCCCATGGATCCAAGCCCGGCGATCGAGACGAGCAGGAGCGCCATCGCAATCAGTGTCTCGATCAGCGAGACGCCCGATTCGCTCGCGCGGCTCGTTACCGTTGCACCCACGACTGCCCCTCCGGAGAAACACGCCAGAGCTGCTGCCGCGCGGTGCTCGAGACCACCACGGCGTAAACGGCCGTCGGTCCGTTCAGATACACCACCTTCAACGCCGCCGGCGCGCCGGCATCGTCCACCGACAAGCCGCGTGAATTGAAGATGATGCAGGCCGTGTTCGCGATCGCCGTACCGGCATCGTCGCGGCAGGCGGGCGGTTGCGCCACGGCGGCCTGCGTGTTCGGCGGCGGCACGGCGATGGCGCCGGCGCCAAACGTGTTGCCCGATGAGAGAAGCGTGACGCCGCCATCGGCTTGCCAGCCGGGCGTGCCGGTCTTGCGCCAGATGTCGACGTGATACCGGTTCGTGCGGAGATCGATGTAGAGGCGCGCGCGTGTGAACTGCGCCGAGGCCGACATCTTGGCCAGCGCCGTGGCGTTCGAGAGGTCGTGCGCGTTGCCGCTCAACCGGTAGTCGTCCACCATGTTCATGGAGAACGGCAGGCTCACGGCCGCCAGGGCGCCGACAAGGGCGATGGTGACGAGCAGTTCGATGGCGGTGTATCCGGCGGAGCGGTGCGTCGAGGTCGACATGCCGACCGCTGATTGAGCAAGGACGGTACCGCTTCTCCGACCTGGGCCTCCCCCGGGCACCGCGCCCGGCGCCGGGTTGTTTGCCGGCCCGTTTGATTACAGAATCTGTCTACCTGTGACAAAGATCTCCGTTCGGCGGGCGATGACGATCCTGTGTGTCACGTCGATCGCCGCCCTCACGCCGCGCGCGCAGGCGGCCCAGCAATCCGGCCCGTTCCGCTCGTCGACCGAACTCGTGTCTGTCGACGTCCTCGCCACGGATGCCGACAGGCGTCCGGTCACGGATCTGTCGCCGGCAGACTTCCAGCTGAAAGTCGACGGCAAGACGCGGCCCGTGCAGTCGACGCAGCTGGTGCGCGCCGCCGGCACCACCACGCGCACGACGACGGCGCCGGCCAGTGCAGCGGCGGCGACGACGCCGCTGCCACCGCCGTTCAACGCCAACACGGACCCGCCGGGCCGCACCTTCATCTTCGCGGTGGATCAGGAAAGCATTCATCCCGGCAACGAACGCCAGGCGATCGACGCGATGACGCGCCTGCTCGACCGGTTGACGCCGACCGATCGCGTCGCGGTGATCACCGTGCCGCGTGGCCGCGTGGAAGCCGACCTCACGACCGATCGCGAGGCCGTGCGCGCCGCGCTCGCGCGCGTGCAGGGGCATGCGATGCGGTCATCGTCCAAGTACGAGATCAGCATCGAAGAAGCCCTGGCGGCCGCGTCGCGCTCGAAAGATGACATGACCAACCGCGTGGTCAACGAGATGATCGCGCGCGAGTGCGAACACGAGGGCGGCGCGGGCTGCGCGGAATGGGTGCGCGGCGACGCGCAGATCTACGGGCAGCAGATCGTGACGCAGGCGCGCGACACCGTGCGTGGTCTCGCGCAGCTCGTCGACGGCCTCACGCCGCTCGACGGCACGAAGTCGCTGGTCTTCGTATCCGAGCGCCTCGTCTCGTCACGGGAACTCGAAGTGGATCTCGCCGACCTTGGCCGCGCGGCCGACACGGCGCGGGTGCGGTTCTTCGTGGTGCAGGTGAACCGGCCGATGTTCGACGTCGGCCGACGCCGCGGGCCCGCGGATGAGAGCGGCGACGCGCAGTTGGAAGTCACCGGCCTCGGCAACGTGGCGAGCGTCACCGGCGGCGAGCTCTTCCGGCAGTCGGCGCGGCTCGACAACGTCCTCACGCACATCGACGACATCACCTCGTCGTATTACCTGCTCGGTTTCGAGCCGACCGACAAGGATCGCGACGGCAAGTACCACAAGATCGAGCTCACGCTCACGCGCCGCGGCGTCACGCTGCATTCGCGCGGCGGGTTCGTGATTCCGACGCGCTCCGCTTCGCAGCGCACGGAGGCGGATGCGTCGAAGCTGGCGAGCGTGCTGCGCGACAATCTCACGACATTCCGCGATTTGCCGCTGCGCGCCACGGCGTTCACGTTCCGCGGTGCGGCGCCCGACCGTGTGAAGGTGCTCGTGCTGGCCGACGCGCCGGGCACGGCATCGCTCACGGAAGGCGCGGTGGCCGTGATCAGCGAGAGCGGCGGACAGGGCGCGGAGTGGACGGTCGGCGGCGGCGCCGCGATCGTCACCGCCGGAGAAGTGCTCGCGGGCATGTATCGCGTCCGCGTGGCGGCCGCCGACGAGCGCGGACGGCAGGGCGCGGTCGATGTGCGGCTCGACGCCCAGTTGAAGACGGCCGGGCCGATCCAATTGAGCTCGCTCCTGACCGGACAGCTGACGAGCGCCGGCTTCCAGCCGCGCCTCGACCTGACGGGCGCGAACGAGGTCACGGCGTATCTCGAGCTCTACAACGTGCCGATTCTGGCCGGCACGCCCTCCGCCCGGGTCGAACTGCTGACCAGCCCCGACGGGCCGGTGCTCGCGGGCGCCGACATGCGCGTGGCCACCGCCGACACGCCGGAGCGCCGCCTCGTGCAAGGCACGGTCGGCTTCCCGGCCAGCCTCCCGTCCGGCGACCTTCTCGTGCGGGTCACGATCCGGCTCGACGGCCAGCCCGTCGGCACCACCTCCCGAACCATCCGGGGATGACCGAACAGGCCTTCGGAATATTTGCCGACCCGTGCCAGTCTATGCAGGTGAGCTGCTGAGTGGACGCTGACCGCCCCCTCGTGGCCGCCGCGGCGAATGGTGACATCGCTGCCTTCGAGACCCTCGTGCAGCGTCATCAGACGCGGCTCGTCGGGTATCTGCGCGGCCTGACCAACTCGGACTCGGATGCCGAGGATCTGGCGCAGGACGCGTTCCTGCGGGCGTATCGGAGCCTCAAGGCGTTCCGCGGCACCAGCAGCTTTCGGACGTGGCTGTATCAGATCGCCACGAATGTGTTCCGGACGTGGCTCGAGA
>CAYFLU010000242.1:0-4320 GCA_964343975.1 uncultured Solibacteraceae bacterium | reverse complement strand
GCGGCGGGTTCGGGGGCGGAGGCTTTGGCGGTGGCGGCGGATTTGGCGGGTTTGGCGGAGGCCGTTCCGGTGGCGGCGGCGCGTCCGGCAGCTGGTAGAGTGTTCACCATAGGAGCAAACCGATGAACGTAATGAAGCGACTCGCAGGATTGTCCGTGGCCCTCGTGGCGGCGGTGATGCTGTCGGGATGTTCGTACAACAGTTTCACGGCCGCTGAGCAGAGCATCAAGAGCTCGTGGTCGGAAGTCGAGAACCAGCTGCAGCGGCGGCACGACCTGATCCCGAACCTCGTCGAAACGACGAAGGGCTTCGCGGCGCAGGAAGCGTCGGTGTTCGGCGCGATCGCTGATGCGCGCGCCAAGATGAGCGGCGCGCAGTCGCCGGCCGACAAGATCGCCGCCGGCAACGCGGAGAGCTCCGCGCTGAACCGCCTGCTCGTGGTCGTCGAGAACTACCCGCAGCTGAAGAGCGACGCGACGTTCATGCGCCTGATGGACGAGCTCTCGGGCACCGAGAACCGCCTCGCGGTGGCGCGCGGCCGCTACAACAAGGAAGTACAGGACTACAACACGCTCCGCAACAGCTTCCCCGCCAACATCACGGGCAAGATGTTCGGCTTCAAGAGCGAGTACCCGTACTTCGAGGCGCCAAAGGAAGCCAAGGACGCGCCGAAGGTCGACTTCAACAAGAAGTAGCGCATGTCGCTCGCCGACACGCTCCTCGCGGAGTTCGACAACGAAACGGCACTCACCCGGCGCGCGCTCGAGCGTGCGCCGGGCACCGCCTTTGGCTGGCGGCCGCACGCGAAGTCCTTCACCCTCGGCGAACTGTGCACGCACATCGGCCGGCTGCCCCACTGGGGCACGCAGATCCTCACCCACGAGAGCTACGACGTCGTGCGCGACGCGACACCGCGCGCTGACGCGGCCGCGACGCCCGCCGAGGCGCTGGCGCTCTTTGACGGCCACGTCGCTGAAGCCCGGACGCGGCTGACGTCGATGGCGGATGTGGAGCTGTCGGCGGTGTGGTCGCTGAAGCGCAACGGCACCGTGCTCATGTCGACGCCGCGCCTCGCGGCCTTCAAGCAGTACACCCTCAATCATCTGATTCATCATCGCGGCCAGTTGACCGTGTATCTGCGCCTGCAGGACGTGCCCGTGCCGCCGCTCTACGGCCCGACGGCCGACGAGGCGCTGTAACCCGCATGACCGGCTGGCGGCGACAAGGTGTGCTGGCCGTGCTGTGTCTGGCGTTCATCCTCGTCGCCACCGCGAATAGCGGCGGCTATCGCTTCGGCATCAGCGATCAGGCGTTTTACCAGCCGGCGATCGAGTGGAAGCTCCATCCGGAATTGTTCCCGCGCGACCGCGCTCTGCTCGAGTCTCAGGCCAAGCTCACGCTCGTCGACGAGACGCTCGCCACCGCCACGCGCGCGACCGGCGCACCGCTGCCCTGGCTGTTCCTCGGTCTCTACCTGATCTCACTCGTCGTGCTGTTCTACGGCGCGGTCACCGTCGCCGAGGCACTCGCCTTCTCGCCGGCCGCAACCACGGCCTTCCTGGCCCTGCTCACGCTGCGTCATCGGATTGCCCGTACGGGCGCCAACACGCTCGAGGGCTACATGCACCCGCGGCAGCTGGCCTTCGGCCTCGGGCTGCTCGCGCTGGGGCTCACGCTGAAGCAGCGCCGAGCCTGGGCCGTGCTGGTGTGGCTCGTCGCCGCAGCACTGCATCCAACGACCGCCGCCTGGTTCGCACTCTTCATCGTCGGCGGCATGGTGGCCGATCGGATGCTGCCGCGCCTCACGGCCATGCACATCGGCGCGATCAGCGCACTTGTGGTCGCTGGTGCGATCATCGGGCCGCATCTGACGCCACTGCTGCCCGTCCCGTCATCGATGCTGATGGATCAAGCGTGGACCACAGCGTTTGCCGAGAAGGACTACATCTTCGTTTCGCAGTGGCCCTGGTGGGCGTGGGCGCTCAACCTCGCCTACCTGCCATTGCTCCGGCTGCTCTTCCAGCGCCGCATGGCCGCCGGCGTCGTCTCGGGCGGCGAGCGCGCGCTCATGAGCGGCGCGGCGCTGCTCGTCCTGATCTTCGCGGGTTCCGTGATCTTCTCGGAGGCGCGCCTCGCGTTTGCGGTGCAGCTCCAGGTGTCGCGCGTGTTCTGGTGGCTCGACGTGCTCATCGCGGCCTACGCCGCGTGGTGGCTCACGAGCGATCCGGTCGTGCGCCGCGTACTCGGCAGCGCAGCGCCGCGCATCTCGATCGCGGCCGTGGCCGTGCTCGCGCTCGGCCGCGGCTTCTACACGGTCGGTGAAGGCGGCCCGGACCGCAATCTGTTCCGGCTTGAGCTGCCGGCCGACGACTGGGCCGCGGCGATGCAGTGGCTGAAGACGCAGCCGAGCGACTGGCTCGTGCTCGCCGATCCGGATCACGCCTGGAAGTACGGCACGAGCGTGCGCGTGGCCGCGTCGCGCGACGTCGTGCTCGAAGTCGTGAAGGACAGCGCCATCAGCCTCTACAGTCGTGACGTGGCACTGCGCACCGTGGAACGCACACGCGCGCTCGCGGATTTCGCCGGCATGCACACCGACACCGCGCTCCGCGTGGCCCGGCAGTACGGCGTCACGGCGCTCGTCGTCGAATCGGTACACGTGCTCGCGCTGCCGAAGCTCTACGGCAACGCGTCCTTCACGATCTACGACGCGCGATGACGCCGGCTGACGTCACGATCCCGCCCTTCACCCCGCGCACGGGCCTGTCCAACGGGCACCTGATGACGATCTACGCGTGGGCGCGTGCACGCACCTACCCGGGCCTGCCCGCGCCGGAGCCGCGCTTCTTCCACACCACCGACGACACCCAGGTGCTCGCGCATTGCTACTGGCAGCCCGCGCGCACGGCCGCGCCCACGCTCGTGGCGATGCACGGCCTCGAAGGCTCGAGCCAGGGGCACTACATGAAGGGCATGGCGCATCAGGCGTGGATGCGCGGTTGGAACGCCGTGCTGCTCAATCATCGCAACTGCGGCGGCACCGAAGCGCTCACGCCCACGCTCTATCACTCGGCGCTGACCGACGATGTGGCGGCCGTGATTGCGACGTTGCACGCCGAGGGCGTGCCGCACTTCGGCGTGGCCGGCTACTCACTCGGCGGCAACCTCACGCTCCGCCTCGCTGGCGAGATCGCCACACTGTCCACACGTCGCGGCTTGCCGGTGCGCGCCGTCGCGGCGGTGAGCCCCACCATGGATCTGCACAGCTGCATCGACGCGATCGAGCGCTCGATCAACTGGATCTACCAGTGGAATTTCCTCAAGGACCTGCGCGCGCGGCTCAAACGCAAGGCCGCGCTCTGGCCCGGCAAGTTCGACCTGCGGCCGCTCAACCGGATCTACTCGATCCGCGGCTTTGACGACGCCTACACGGCGCCGCAGGGTGGCTTCGGCAACGCCGACAACTACTACACGCAGGCGAGCGCGGTGCGGCTCATCGATCGGGTCACCATTCCGACGTTGATTGTGACGGCCGAAGACGACCCGTTCGTGCCCGGTGACCAGTTTCGCCGTCCCGTGGTGACCGGCAATCCGCACGTACGCGTGGAGATCACGCCGCACGGTGGGCACTGCGGCTTCGTGTCGACGACCGGCTACTGGGCGGAAGAGACCGTCGTCCGGTTCCTCGCGGCGTTCATGCCGTCGTAATCCCGCGCGCCCGCAGCTGCTCGACAAAGGCGGCCGCAAACGCCGGCCCCTTCCCTTCATCCTCGTGCTTGAAGTACACGAACGCGTCGTCCCAGTGCGGCGTTTGCGCGGCCACGGTGTCGGCCCAGCGCGCGATGTCGGCGTCCTGATAGCCCTCGTCGCGTAGACGGAAGTAGCCGTAGCGCGCCGTGGTCTGGAGCGGCGTGGTCTTGTCGCCGAAGTCGGCAATGCAGAGCGCGGCGCCCGCGTCGTGCAGCCGCTGATACACGTCGTCGTTCAGCCAGCTGTCGTGACGGAACTCGAAGGCCGTGCGCAAGCCTTTCGGCAGCGTGGCCAGGAAGTCGCCGAGGCGCGCCGCGTCGCACTTCATCGTGGGCGGGAGCTGGAACAGAAGCGTCGCGAGCTTGTCGCCGAGCTGCTGCGCCACCGTCGTGAAGAACGTCGTCTCGTCGGCGCAATTGGCCAGACGCCGGTCGTGCGAGATGCGCTTCGGCGCCTTCAGCGTGTAGCGAAAGCCCTCCGGCGCCTGCGCCGCCCACCCGGCAATGAGCTTCTCCGTCGGCATCCGGTAGAACGTGTAGTTGATCTCCACCGTGTGGAAGCGCTCGCTGT
>CAYFLU010000241.1:2721-4495 GCA_964343975.1 uncultured Solibacteraceae bacterium | reverse complement strand
GCGGCCGCGGCCGCCGGCGTGCAACTCACGGTGATGGGCGAGGAGCCGGAGAGCACCCCGAACAGCCCGGAGTACAAGGACGATCGTCAGATGCTCAGCTGGGCACAGACGATGACCGACATGGCCGGCGGACAATTCTTCACGGTCATTGGCCAGGCCGATCGCTTCTTCGACCGCGTGCTGCTCGCCTCGTCGGCGCTCTATCGTCTTGGCGTGGAGTTACCAGCGGACTTGCCGGCCGGCGCCGAAGTCGAAATCACGGCGGATGTCGATCGCAAAGGCCTCACGACGCTCGCGCCGCATCTGGCGTCCGCGCCCACGACGGCAAAGCCCGCGCCGCCGGAGGATCGCATGAAGTCCGCGATCAGCACCGGTCGCGCCGAACACGGCGTGCCGCTGCGCATCGGGACGACGCTGCGCCGGTTCGCCACCGACACCACGAAAGTGGAAGTGCTCGTGAATGCCGCCGCCCCCGGATCCGTGCGCGGGCCGCTGCAGACGATGTTCGGATTGGTCGATGCGAAGGGCAAGATCACGAGCGGGAAACGCGAAGTCCCCGACCCGAAGAACGGCGCCGACTACCGCATCGTGTTTTCCCTGCCGGTCGAGCCGGGACGTTATCGCCTGCGGTTCGCTGCGGCAGACGCGGCCGGCGATGTCGGCAGCGTGGAGCTGCCGATCGACGCCTCGCTCACGCCCGGACCGATTCCCGCCAGTGCGTTGATGCTCTGGTACACCGATCCGGCCGGGCAGGCGCAGATCCACACACTCGAGGATCTGCCCCCGGCCCTCAAGGTGCTCGAAGCGCGCCTCGACCTCTACACCGACGGCGAGGCACCGCAGGGCACGCGCGTGACGATGGCGCTCACGAAGGCTGGGGAGCCGCGCGCGATGATTTCGGGGGCCGCGAAGCTGACGACGGGCCGCACGGGCGTCACGCGCGCGGAGGCCGCGTTTCCGCTCGCATCGCTCACACCCGGCGCCTACACGATCACGGCCACGATCTTCGTGAACGGCACCATCGGCGCCGAAGTCACGTCACGCATCCGCATTCGCTGACGCCGCGTGTGTACGCGCCCGGTCAACCGGCCGGGACGACTTACGCTTCGAGCGGACGATGCAGGCTGAGACCGTCGGCGAATTCCTGCAGGCGCGCGCGCAGGAACGTGCGGCCACGGTGCAGGCGCGACTTCAGCGTCTGCGTCTTCACACGCAACACCTTGCTGGCTTCTTCCGTCGACATGCCTTGCAGATCGCGGAGCAGCACCGGGATGCGATACACCGTCGGCATCTCCTTGAGCGCCTCGATCACCGCGTCGCGCATCTGACGGCGCATGACGGCTTCGTCGCCGAGGTTCGACCAGTCGGCCGCTTCGAACAACGGGTTGGTGTCGGCGCCGTCCTCGGTGCGCGACACGAGGTCGCCCGCCAGCACTTCATTCGGACGGCTGAACTTGCCGTTGCGCAGGCGCGACATCGCGGTGTTGAAGGTGATGCGGTAGATCCACGAGGAGAGCGCGGAGTCTCCGCGGAAGAGCTCGATCTTGTTGACGACCTTGAGGAGGACGTCCTGGGCCACCTCTTCGGCGTCTTCCCAGTTCTTCATGTAACGGAACGCCAGCTGCTGGATCATCGGGCCATACTCGTCCGCCAATTGCGACGCTGCCGCCGCCTCTCCCTGCTGCAACCTCGCCGCCAGTTCCAGATCCGCTCCTCGGTCCCGCATTTCGTGCCTCCACTAGCTAGAACACGAGTGGGGGCGGGTCTATTCCCG
>CAYFLU010000241.1:0-2621 GCA_964343975.1 uncultured Solibacteraceae bacterium | reverse complement strand
GCCACGAGGCGTTCGATGAGCGGCGCGTCGATGCCCAAGGCGTCGAGCAGACGGTTCACCGTGTGCGGCAGGTCGTATTTCGCGTAGGCGCGCGCCTTGCTCGGCACCGCGCGCGGATCGGTCCACACGTGCTTGACCTTCTCGCGCATGAACCGCAGCGGGTGCTGCAGCACTTCCGCGAGATCGTGCTGCATGAGCAGCGTTTCGTATTCGTTCACCGTGAGGCTGGCGTGCTGCTCGCTCAACGCGAGCTCGAAGCGCACGCGGCCCTTGGTGACGCCGTGCCGCTTGATGAGGGACGACACCGTTTCGTAGACGCCGAGCTTGGCGCCGCGCAGGTTCACCGCGTCGATCGGGTGCGCCGAGACGGGAATCTCGATCGTCGTGCGCGCCACTTCTTCCTCACGGTTGTAGCCGACGATCGTCGTCTGCCGCCGCCTCGGCACGCCCTTGAACGTGCCATCGAGATCCACGAGGTACACCGGGCTCGGCTTGGCCGCATCGTCGATGACGCAGGCGCGCAGACCGCCCGTGATGAAGGCGAGATGGGAATCCGCGTTGGTCGGCTCGACCTTCTTCTGCTCCGGCGCGAGTTCGTGCCGGTGCTCGAGCTGGTCGTGGCGATAGCCGGCGCCTTCCGGAAACATCTCGCGGAAGAGATCGATGTAGGGACCGACGCCGCCGAAGCGGCTGTGCAGACGCGCGCCGAGCCGCGCCGGCAGGAAACCCGCCGTCGAGTGCTGCGACGCATACATGTGACGCTGAAAGGACGTGAAACGCTCGCCGTGCTGATCCGTGGCGAGAGCCCGGACATCGAACACGTCGTAGCGATTACGCGGAGTCAGTGCGAGAGAGAGCTCGATCGGCGCCAACGGTGCATCCAGTGTATTTCACTTTGCCATACAAACGAAAACCGGCGGGCTTCGGGTGACCGAAGCCGCGCCGGGAGTCTACCAGCGGCGGTTACCCGCCGGGGAGTTACGCCGACTGAACGTTCGCCGCCTGCTTCCCCTTCGGGCCGTCAACCACTTCAAACGACACCTGCTGACCTTCCTTCAGGCTCTTGAAGCCGCTCGCCGCGATCGCGGAGAAATGCACGAAAACGTCCTGACCGCCATCGCTCGGAGTGATGAATCCAAAGCCCTTGGCATCGTTGAACCACTTGACCGTACCTGTTGCCACGTGAGACCTCCCGGTCCTGCTACTGTGCTCAAAAACGAGCCCTTCTAGCATACGCCAGCCCGGGTCTTTTCCACACAAATCACGAAGAATCACTAAGATGTCGTTTGGCCCGGGAGGCCCCCATGCGTAACGCCCTACTGACTCTCACCCTATCCCTGATACTCCCAGGCTCAGGTTTGGCCCAGACCCGCCAGGCGCCCCCGTTGCCGGTGCTGAACCAGACCGTGAACGACTTCGCGGCCGTGATCGACGAGGCCAGCGCCAAGGACCTCGATACCAAGATCCGCGACCTGAAGGCCGCCACCGGGGACGTCGTCATCATCGCGACTGTACCGACGATCGAGCCCTACGGCTCGGTCGAAGACTACGCCGTGAAGCTCTTCGAACAGGCCGGGATCGGCCAGCGGAAGCTCGACAACGGCCTCCTGATCCTCGTCGCCGTGAAGGAACACGGCATCCGTGTGGAAGTGGGCTACGGCCTCGAAGGCATCGTGACCGACGGGTTCGCCGGCGACACGATCCGCTCCCTCATCGTCCCGGCCTTCAAGCAGAACCGCTACGGCCCCGGCCTCGTGGCCGGCACCACGCGGCTGATGGATCGCATTCGCGAAGGGCGGACCAACCCTGATGCCGCCGGCCAGAAGAAGGCCGACGAGGTCGGCAACCTCTGGCTCGGCGCCATCCTGTTTGTCCTGATCGGCGTCGTGGTGATCGGCGCGATCGTCGGCATCATCTATGTGATTGCCAAAAAAACCGGCGGGATCCGCTCGACGCCGAGTGGGGCCGCGCTCGGCGGCGGCCGGTCGAAGGACGATGACGACAGCTGGCGGTCGTCGGGATCGAGTTCGTCGTCCTCCTCAAGTTCGAGTTCCAGCTCGGACTCGAGTTCATCGAGCTTCGACGGGTTCAGTGGTGGCAGCAGCGGAGGCGGCGGCGCGTCGGGGAGCTGGTAACCGCTAGCGGTCGAGCGGCGTGCGGATCGCGGCGGCCTCGTCAGCGCGGGGCAGTTGCGGACGGTCGCGATCGCACGGCACGAGACACAAGAAGCCGAGCGGCGCGTCCGGCGCGGCCAGGAACTGGTGCCACGTCATGGGCGGCACGGTGACCAGATCCTGGGCGGCGATGTCGTAGGCCGTCTCGCCGACGAGACAGCGGCCCGCACCGCGGATGACCATCACGGCGTGCACGTGCTCGTGCCGTTCGAGCGTCGTGTGACCGCCGGGCCCCACCTCGAAGTAGCGCCACTGCCCGGGGATGCCGTCGCCCTCGAAGAGCACCTGCCGCGTCACGTCCTTGAAGGGCGCACTGCCCTCCTCTTTATAGGCGAGCACATCGACGCCGTCCCAACGAAACGCGCCGCGATGTTTGCGCACCACAGGATCGCTCATGTCCGGCTCCGATACTGACGCACGCGTTCGACGAACGCGCGGCTTTCGTCT
>CAYFLU010000240.1:0-4575 GCA_964343975.1 uncultured Solibacteraceae bacterium | reverse complement strand
CGCTGCCCGACGCGTCGGTGGACGTCGCGTCGGTGGCCTTCGGCATTCGCAACGTTGTGGACCGCGAACGCGGCTGCCGCGAGTTCGCGCGCGTACTGCGCCCGGGCGGCCGACTCGCCGTGCTCGAGTTCGGCACGCCGCAGACGCCCGGCCTCAAGCAGCTCTACCAGTGGTATTTCCGTGCCGTGCTGCCGCGCATCGGTGGGCTGATCTCGGGCAACAGCGACGCGTACAAATACCTGCCGGCCTCGGTGGGCGAGTTCCCGCCGCCGCAGGTGTTCGCGAACACGCTCCGTGAGGCGGGGTTTTCGCACGTCGAATGGAAGTCGCTGACCTTCGGCGTGGTCTACCTCTACATCGCGACGAAATAGTCCGCGTCGCGTGAGGCGGCCAAGTGGCCCGCGTGGTCGTCTGAACGAGGGAGAACGGGCGATGCCAGCGCCTGTGCGGCGGTCCCTCCGACGTCGACATTAAAAGCACGTTCATCTGCCGGTCGGTATACTGGAACCCTAAGTTATTCATGTACTTCGACTTCGAAGATTACCGACCAGACACACCCAGTCTCGTCGCGCCCATGACCCGCCGCGAGGCCGTGCTCCTCGCGCTGCTGTTTCATGCGCTGCTGGTCATCGTGTACCTGATCACGCCGGCCGAATGGTTTCAGGTGAGGCGGCTGCAGCCGCTCGTGCAGCAGCCGCAGGAACAACTGGTCTACACGCGCGTGGAGCCGATGCGCGAACTGCCGCCGCGGACGCCGCGGGCGCAGGCGCCGCCGTCGGATCTCGATCGTCGCGCCGCCACGGTCGAGAAGCCGCCCGCACCCAAGGAGCCGGATCCGTACTCGAAGGGCAACACGCCGGACAAGGTGGAGGGCGCGCCGGCCAACAACGAACGCATGAAGGGGCCGGAGTCGCCGACGCCGTCGCTCTCCGACACGGCCAACGCCTCGAAGCAGGCGCCGACCGACAACGGGTTGATGTCGCCGCAGCCGAAGCCGCTCGGTGGCGCGCTCGGCAATTCCCTCAAGAACCTCCAGCAGTATCTGAAGGACCAGAACTTCGACAACCAGCGCGGCGGCCAGTCGGACACCGACGCTGCGATCTCGTTCGATTCGAAGGGCGTCGATTTCGGGTCGTGGCTCCGCCGGTTCGAGCAGCAGGTGCGCCGCAACTGGTTCATTCCGCAGTCGGCGATGATGCTGCACGGGCGCGTGATCCTCACGTTCTACGTGCACAAGAACGGCGCGCTCACCGATCTGCAGATCATCACGCCGTCGGGCATCCAGTCGTTCGACAGCTCGTCGTTCAACGCGCTGAAGCTCTCGAACCCCACGGTGCCGCTCCCGCCGGAATACCCGGACGAGAAGGCGTTCTTCACCGTCACCTTCCTCTACAACGAGCGGATCCGCTAGCGGCGATACCATGGAGGGGCTGATGTCCGAGCCCCTCGCCGCGCCCCCCACACTCCTCGCCATCGTCGGTCCCACGGCGACGGGAAAGAGCGCCATGGCGATCGCGTTGGCCACGGCGCTCGGCGGCGAAGTGGTGGCGTGCGACTCGACCGCGGTCTATCGCGGGATCGACATCGGCACCGACAAAGTCCCGGTCGAAGAACAGCAGGGGATTCCGCACCATCTCGTCGACAGGGTCGACGTCACGGAGACGTATTCGGCGGCACGGTACGCCGCAGACGCCTCGGCGGCGATTCACGACATCCACGCGCGCGGGAAGGTGCCGATTCTGGCCGGCGGCACGGGCTTCTACTATCGCGCGCTCGTGCGCGGGCTGTTTCCGGGACCGGCGCGCGATGAGGCACTGCGCGCGCGGCTCGATCGCGTGGCCGCGCGCCGCGGTGTCGAGGCGTTGCACCGCTGGCTCGCGCGTGTCGATGCGGCGTCGGCTGCGCGCATCATGCCGCGCGATCAGAAGCGGCTCGTGCGCGCGCTCGAGGTGTATCTGGTCACCGGCCGCGCGATGAGCGCGCACTTCGCGGACACCGCGTCGCCGCTCGCCGGCTGGCGCATCCGTACATTCGGACTGAACGTGCCGCGTGAGGTGCTGCACACCCGCGTGGCGGCGCGTGTTGAGCAACAGTTCGCGCGCGGTGTCGTGGACGAAGTGCGGCGGCTCCTCGACGCCGGCGTGCCGATGCACGCGCACGCGTTCAGCGGGCTCGTGTACCGCCAGATCATCGAGATGTTTCAGGGCGTGCGCGGCGAGGCGGCCACGCGTGCGCTGATCGTGCAGGAAAACATGCGCTATGCGCGACGGCAGCTCACGTGGTTCCGGCACGAGCCTGACGTAACATGGCTGGAGCCGGGCCAATCCCCTCTGTCGCTCCTATGAAACCCACACGCGCTATCGTCATCGTCATGGACTCGGTCGGCATCGGCGAACTGCCGGATGCCGCGCTCTACGGAGACCAGGGCAGCAATACCGTCGGCAACATTCATCGGCAGGTGCCGATGCGCGTGCCGACGCTCCGATCGCTCGGTCTGGCGCGGCTCGTCGACATCGGCCCGGAGGCGCCCGCGCCGCGCGGCGCCTGCCTGCGGATGGCGGAGCGCTCGGCGGGGAAGGACTCGGTCACCGGGCACTGGGAAATGATGGGCGTGGTGCTCGCGCAGGCGTTCCCGACGTTTCCCCAGGGGTTTTCGCGCGAGATCATCGCGGAATTCGAGCGGCGCATTGGCCGTACGTCGATCGGCAATGTGGTGGCGTCGGGGACGACGATCATTGATCAGCTCGGTCCGGAGCACATGCAGAGCGGCGCGCCGATCGTCTACACGTCGGCCGACAGCGTGTTTCAGATCGCCGCGCACGAGTCGGTGATTCCGATCGACGAGCTCTACCGCATCTGCGACGTGGCCTTCGAACTGGTCGGCAAGGGGCTCGGCGTGGGGCGCGTGATCGCCCGTCCGTTTGTCGGGCAGCCCGGCAGTTTCTCGCGCACGAGCAACCGGCGCGACTACGCGCTCGAACCGTTCGGCCCGACGCTGCTGGACCGGGTCAAGGCGGCGGGGCTGGCGTCGGTCGGCATCGGCAAGATCGAAGACCTCTTTGCCGGCAAGGGTCTGACCAGGGCTGTCCACACCACGAGCGATGATCACGGCATGGATGTCGTCGCCTCGGAAATGGCGTCGGTGGATCGCGGGCTCATCTTCACGAATCTCGTCGACTTCGACACGCAGTATGGCCATCGCAACAACACGGCCGGCTATGCCGCGAACCTCGAGCGCTTCGATGCGCGTTTGGCGGCGTTGTTGCCGACGCTCCGCGACACGGACCTCCTCGTGGTCACGGCCGATCACGGCAACGACCCGACGACGCCAAGCACGGATCACGCGCGGGAATATGTGCCGGTGCTGATCGCCGGTGCGGGCGTGAAATCCGGATGCGAGCTCGGCACGCGGCCCACATTTGCCGACCTCGGCCAGACGCTCGCCGAGCTCTTCGGCGTCCAGCCGCTCGAGCACGGCACGAGTTTCCTGAAGGAGATCCTGGTCTGATGGCGACGATTCGCGAAGATCTCGAAGCGCGCGAACTCGCGCAGTTGGCGCCGCAGGCGGCCAAGAGCGCGCACAGCCAGGGCCGTGTGCGTCCGGAACCGCCCGATCCGATCCGGCCCTGTTTCCAGCGCGACCGCGACCGCGTGATTCACTCGAAGGCGTTCCGGCGCCTCAAGCACAAGACGCAGGTGTTCTTCGCGCCGACGGGCGATCACTACCGCACGCGGCTCACGCACACGCTCGAGGTCAGCCAGATCGCGCGCAGCATCGCGAAGGTCTTGCGGCTGAATGAGGAGCTCACTGAAGCGATCGCGCTCGGCCACGATCTCGGCCACCCGCCGTTCGGCCACGCGGGCGAGCGCGTGATCGACACGCTCATCCCGGGCGGCTTCCGCCACTACGAGCAGAGCCTTCGCATCGTGGATGTGCTCGAGCACAACCGGCAGGGGCTCAACCTGACCTGGGAAGTGCGCGACGGCATCGCCCGCCATTCGAAGGGCAAGAACGGCCTCCCGATCGGCGCCCCGCCCGAGCACCGCGCGAGCACCATGGAAGGCCAGATCGCCCGCGTCGCGGACATCTGCGCCTACATCAATCACGACATCGACGACGCGATCCGGGCCGGCATCATCAGGGACGAAGACCTCCCGGCCGATGCGGTCGCCATCCTGGGGACGACGTCCTCGGCCCGCATCAACCGGATGGTGACCGACGCCGTCACGGAGACCTTGGCCGCCAATCTGGCCGAGGTCCGGATGACCGACGCGGTCCTCGGCGCCACGTTGAAGCTCCGGAGCTTCATGTTCGAGGCCGTCTACGAAAACCCCCAGGCGACCTCCGAATTCGAAAAAGCCGAAGGGGTCCTCGGCGGCCTCTGGGAGAAGGTGCGCCGCCGCCCGGAACAGTTCCTGGACCCGGCGACCATCGAGGCCGAGGGCCTGGACGCCGCCGCCCGGGACTTCCTGGCCGGCATGACGGACCGCTATGCGGTGGCCCTCTTTGAGGAGCTCTTCGTGCCGAGGAGCTGGTCGAACTAGCCCGGCTAGGGGGGCGGCGCACCTTCTCGC
>CAYFLU010000239.1:0-4595 GCA_964343975.1 uncultured Solibacteraceae bacterium | reverse complement strand
GACTTCCACGACACGTATTACGTGCCGAACAACGCGACGGTGGTCGTCGTCGGCGACTTCGACACGAAGAACGCACAGGCGCTCGTCGAGCAGTATCTGGCGCGCGTGCCGAAGGGGAAGCCCGTGCCGCGCGACATCGCCAAGGAGCCCGCGCAGACGCAGGAGCGCGTGTTCAACCTCACGGAGGATTGGCCACTGCCCGCGGTGATCGTGGCGTATCACATCGCGCCGGACGCGACACCGGATGCGTATCCGACGCACGTGCTGGACAAGATCATCGGCGACGGCGACTCGTCGCGGCTGTATCGCTCGCTCGTCTACGAGAAGCGGATGGCGCTGGCCGCGTTCGCCGAAGCCAAGATCATCGAAGATCCCAACCTGTTCTATGCCGTCGCCATTGTCCAGCCGGGGAACCGTCCGGCCGATGTGCTGAACGAGCTGATCGCGCAGGTGGAGAAGTTCAAGACGGAACCGGTGACCGACGAGGAGTTGAACCGCGCGAAGCGGCAATGGGCGCGCGACTACATCCTGGGCCGCGAGACCGTGCAGCAGAAGGCGCTGCATCTGGCGCATGCGGTGGTCATTCACAACGACATCACGAGCGCCGACGGCGAGTTCGACCTCTTCCAGAATGTGACGAAGGCCGACATCCAGCGCATCGCGAAGACCTACTTCAACGCGGCGAACCGCACGGTGCTGACCGTGATGCCGAAGAACGCGCGCGGAGGCCGCCAGTGATGCGCCGACTCCGTGCTGCCGTCGCTCTCGCGTTCGCCGGTGTCCTCGCGTTCGTCGCCTCGCCCGTGTCGGCGCAGACGATCGGCGCCTCGTCGTGGCCGCGCGAGCGTCCGCCGAGCCCGCTGCCCGCGCGGCCGGTGTCGTTTCCGCCGTATCAGCTGAAGACGCTGCCGAACGGCCTGCAGGTGCTCGTGATTCCCTGGCACGAGCAGCCGTCAGTGAGCATGCGCCTGATCATCAAGGCCGGCGCCGCGCAGGACCCGGTCGGCAAACCCGGCGTGGCGAGCATGGTCGCGGCGCTGCTCAATCAGGGCACGGCCACGAAGAAGTCTGGGGCGATCGCGGATCTCGTCGAGTCATCGGGCGGTGTGCTCGGCGTCGGCGCCGGCAACGAGCTGAGCTACGTGAACGCCGGTGTGATCAAAGACAAGATCGACACCGTGATGGGCCTGGCGGCCGAACTCGTGCAGCAGCCGTCGTTCGATCAGGGCGAACTCGATCGGCAGAAGCAGCAGGCGCTCTCGGCGATGCAGGTGTCGTACGAAGATCCGGACTTCGTGGCCGGCGTCGTGTACGACCGCTTGATCTACGGCTTCCATCCGTATGGCCGGCCGCCCGGCGGCACGCTCGACTCGGTGGCGAAGATCTCGCGCGCCGATCTCGTCGAGTTCCACAAGACGTGGTTTGCGCCGAACAACGCGCTCCTCGCGATTGTCGGCGACCTCACGGCTGACGAGATGTTTGCGGCCGCGACGAAGGCCTTTGGCGGATGGGCGCGGCACGACGTGCCGGCGCAGACGCAAGGCGAGCCGCCGCCGTCGGCGTACCGGCTCGTCGTGGTCGACAAGCCCGGCGCCGTGCAGACCGAGATTCGGGCCGGCAACCTGACGCTGCCGCGCACCGCGCCACGCTGGCTCGACCTCGAGCTGCTCATTCGCGTGCTCGGTGGCGAAGGCGGCAACCGCCTCTTCGGCGTGCTCCGCACCGATCGCGGCCTCACGTACGGCGCGTCGGCGGATCTGCATACCTACAAGTTCTCGGGCAGTTTCACGGCGACGACCAACACACGCACCGAGGCCACCGGACAGGCCCTGCGGCTGATGATCGACGAACTCGTGCGCCTGCAGCGCACGCCGGTCGATCCGCGCGAGCTCCGCGGTGTGAAGGACTACTTCCAGGGGAGCTTTCCGCTCACGATCGAGACGCCGAGCGCGATCGCGCTGCAGGTGTTGAATCAGCTCTTCTACGGGCTCGACCTGAAGGACCTCGAGCGCCTGCGCGACGAAGTCGAAGACGTGACGGAAGGCGATCTGCAGCAGGCGGCTCGCGCCTACATCAAGCCCGACCGGCTCTCGATCGTGCTCGTCGGCGACGCGGCGAAGTTCGTGTCGCAACTGCGCGCGCAGGGCTTCAACGAGTTCGAACGCATTCCCATTGAAGAACTCGATCTCGACTCGCCGACGCTGCGCAAGGGCGGCAAGGCGCCCGCCACGCCGGCCGCCGCTCCGGCGCCAGCTCAAGCCGCGCCCACGCGCGACGGCACACCGGCACCGCCCGCCAACGGCGGCGTGAACGCCGGCCTGGCCTTCAACCTGCTGCAGAAGGTCGTCGAAGCGAAGGGCGGCGCGAAGGCGTTGCGCGGCGTGAAGACGATGGACGTGCGCGCCACGGTGCACATGACGGGAGGCGGCACGCCGGCCGTCGACCTCACGATGCGCTCGATGATCGCGTATCCCGACAAATACCGCGTCGAGCTGATGCTGCCCGCCGGCGTGACGCAGGCGCAGGTGTCGTCGGCCGGTCAGGTCTGGGTCGAGATGCCGACCGGCGCGATGGACGCGGACCCGGATGTGAAGGCGGATTTCGCGCGCTCGATTTCCCGCGATCTGATTCCGCTGCTTGTCGGCGCCCTCGACGCGGCCACCGACATGACGGTGATGCCCGACGAGACGCTGAACGGCAAGCCGGTGCAGGTGTTGCAGTTCAGCCGCCCCGCCGCCGGCACGCTCACGCTGCTCGTCGATGCGAAGACCTTCGAGGTGCGCGGGTTGCGCTATCCGGTGGACGGCACGCCCACGTCGCCGCAAGCGCTCGAGACCTACGACGACTACCGCGAGACCCCGAGCGGATTGCGCGTGGCCTACAAGAGCCGGCTCGAACGCGACGGCGCGATCATCGAACGCACGGTCACCAGCGTGTTCGTGAACGCCGCGCTTCCGGCCGACGCCTTCGTGAAGAAGTAACGTGACGCCCGGCGCCCTGCGCGTGTTGCTCTCCTGCGGCGAAGCCTCGGGCGACCTCTACGCGGCTGCGCTCATGCGCACCCTGCGCGCGCGCGTGCCGGCACTCCAGGTCAGTGCCTTCGGTGGGCCGCGGCTCACGGCCGAGGGCGCCTCGCTGATCGGTACCTACGAAGGCGTGTCGGTGACGGGGCTCACCGAAGCGCTGGCGGTGCTGCGCCAGTCGTTCGCGATGCTCAAGCGGATCGAAGACACCGCGCGCGCCGAACGGCCCGATGTCTTCGTCGCCATCGACTTTCCCGACTTCAACTTCCGCCTGTTGCCGCGCATGCGCCGGCTCGGCATTCCGATCGTCTACTACATCAGCCCGCAGCTCTGGGCCTGGCGGCCGAAGCGCATCCGCACGATCCAGAAGTACGTGGATCAGATGCTCGTGATCTTCCCGTTCGAGCTGGAGATCTACGAGCGCGCCGGCGTGCCCGTGCAGTTTGTCGGGCACCCGCTCATCGAACTGGTGAAGACCAGTGTCCCGCGCGAGTCGTTCCTGCGCGCGGCCGGCCTCGATCCCGCGCGGCCCGTGGTAGCCCTCCTGCCGGGCAGCCGCCCGAACGAAGTACGGCACGTGTTGCCGACGCTGCTCGAGGCGCTGCCGAAGATCCGTGCCGCCGTCCCGGCCGTGCAGTTCCTCCTGCCGCAGGCGCCGAGCCTCGACAACGCCCTCTTTGCCGGCGCCACCGGTGTGGCAATCGTGAAGGGGCAGGCCGACGATGTGCTGGCGGCGGCTGATATGGCGATTGTGGCGTCGGGCACGGCCACCGTGCAGACCGCCCTCCACGACACGCCGATGATGATCGTGTATCGCGTGACGCCGATGACCTACGCCATCGGGCGCCGTCTGGTCGGCGTGTCGACCTTCGGCATGGTCAATCTGATTGCCGGGAAGCCGATCGTGAAGGAATTCATCCAGCACGACTTCACGGCTGATGCGGTGGCCACGGAAGCGATCTCGCTTCTGACCTCGCCGGAGCGCGTTGCCGCGATGAAGCGAGACCTGGCGGAGATGAAGGCCCGGCTGGGCGGCTTTGGCGCCACGGAACGCGCCGCTGACGCCATTCTGGCGGCCGCCGCCGCGGGACCCCGCGCGATCCGCTGACCCGGCCGCCGGCCGGTTTATCTCGGCGCCGCAAAAAGGACACAATAAGGGTCCATGGATACCTTCCGGACCCGCAAACACCTGCAAGTTGGCGCCGAAGATCTGGTCTATTACAGCCTGCCGGAAATCGCGAAGCAGTTCCCGAGCGTGGCCACGCTGCCGTACTCGCTGAAGATTCTTCTCGAGAACCTGCTGCGGCGCGAAGACGGCGGCGCGGTCAAGAAGCACGACATCGAGGCGCTCGCCACGGCCAAGACCGGCGACAACGAGATCTCGTTCATGCCCGCGCGCGTGATCCTGCAGGACTTCACCGGCGTGCCCTGCATCGCGGACCTCGCGGCCATGCGCGACGGCATCGTCGAACTCGGCGGGAATCCGGAGAAGGTGAATCCGCTGCAGCCGGTGGAACTGGTCATCGACCACTCGGTGCAGGTCGATCACTTCGCGTCGACCGACGCGCTCAA
>CAYFLU010000238.1:0-4605 GCA_964343975.1 uncultured Solibacteraceae bacterium | reverse complement strand
TCGCGCGATTCGAGATGACTTCATTCGCGTTCATGTTGGTCTGCGTGCCGCTGCCCGTCTGCCACACATACAGCGGGAAATGCGCGTCGAGCTGCCCATCGATCACTTCCTGCGCGGCCGCCACGACGAGATCGACCGTTTCCTTCGGCAACTGGCCGAGCTCGCCGTTGGTGATCGCGGCGGCCTTCTTCAGCACGCCGAGCGCGCGGATCAACGGCCGCGAGAAGTGCTCCTGACCGATGTTGAAGTGGTGCAGGCTGCGCTCGGTCTGGGCGCCCCAATACACATTGGTGGCGACCTCGATCGGGCCCATCGAGTCGGTTTCGGTGCGGGTGGCAGCAGCGCGCGGCGTCGTCGACATGATCCTGTTAGCGTATCGCCAAACTACTTCCCGCAGTAGTCCCCGGTGAAGTCGCGGCAGCGCTCGAGCTTGAACGCGGGGTCCACTGCCGGACGTCCGTCAGCGTTGGCCACGGCGCGACCGGTGGCGTACATCCAGCGCGTCATCTTCGTCAGTTTGCCGAGATCGATGCGATCCGGGTTGTCGAAGGGCGTGTGGTAGTCGGGATGGAGCAGCGTTGTGAAGAACAACGCCGGCACGCCCATGCGCGCGTACGGCAGATGGTCGCTGCGGTAGTACCAGCCCTCTTTGTGATTTGGATCGTCCCACGAGGAATCGACGGTGAACTTCGTCGCGGAGGCGTTGGCCTTGAGCGCCGTATCGACGAGCTCCGGCGAATTGCGATGCGGCGGCAGCGCACCGAGGAGCGCGGCCGTCGTCGGATCATTGCGGCCAATCATGTCGCCGTTGAGACAGGCGACGATCGACGTGAGCGGCACGATCGGATGCTTCACATACCAGCGCGAGCCCATGAGGCCGCGCTCTTCCGAGCCGTGCCAGATGAAGAGCGAGGAACGACGGTCGGGATTGGCAGCCACTGCGCGACCGATCGCGAGAATCGCGACCGACGTCGAGGCATTGTCGTCGGCGCCGTTCCAGATCGCATCACCGTTGACGGGATAGCGCTCGCCATCGTGATCCTGATGCGCGCTGTAGAGCACGTACTCGTTGCGGAGCTTCGCGTCACGACCCGGCACCTTGGCGATGACGTTGACCGAGGGGTACTGGAAGCTGTCGGTGAAGATCGTCGCCGTGAGTTTCGCATCGGGCGCGAGCCCGCCGCCGAGCGCCGACTCCTTCACATAGAGAAGCGGCACGCCCTTCTGCGGCACGCGCGGTTCCATCGTGCCGTCGGGATCGAGCGCGTACGTGCCGCGCGGGAACGAGAACGCCACGCGCTCCCACTGTTCGTTCTGGTCGTCGGGCACGAGCGCCACGATCGCGGCCGGATTCTTCGGCGCCAGCGTGCGCTGCGCTGCACGGAGCCACGTCCGCATCGGTGCGGTCGCGCCGGGACCCGCTGCCGGAGCCGTCGTGGCGCCAGCTGCAGGCGGCACGGGCACGTAGCGCATCACGACGGTCTTGCCCGTGACATCGGCGGTTGCGAGCGTCTCGTTCGTCACGAGCACGACGGACGCGTCGACAACAGCCAAGACCGTGTTGTCGGGCACCACATCGCGCCCCATCCGCAGCGCCTTGCCGCCGAGCGACACGACGCTACTGGCCGACACGCGGAATCGTTCGAGGGGAAAGAACTGAAAGTAGGTGCCGTTGTCGCCCGCCGGCTGCAGCCCCGCCTGTCGCGCGCGCTCGGCCAGCCACATCGACGCGTTCATCTCGTCGAGTGTGCCGCCTTCGCGCCCGCGCATGGCATCGCCGGCCAGCGTGAAGAGATCCGCCTTCAACTCTGATTCCTTGATCCGTGCGAGCGGGTCCTGCGGGGCAAAGGCTTGAGCGGCGGCCGCCGCGGCGACGAACAGGGACAGAACGGCGACGACTTTGAATGCGCGCATGACGCGCATTATCCACGAGGACGGATCAGATCGCCGCGAGGATCGTGCGCGCGGCCGTCTCGGCGCCGGTCTCGCTCCGCACGTCGCGGCCGATGGCATCGGCACGGGCAATGACCACGGCGTCGCCCATGAGTTGGCGCAGGAGCGGCGCCACCCGGCGCGCGCGATAGCGGTTCGGCGCGAGGATCTCGCCGACGCCGAGGGTCTTCAGGCGAAAGGCGTTGTCGGGCTGATCGTGGGCCCACGGCACGGCCAACTGCGGTTTGCCTGAGCGGAGCGCCTGACCCGTGGTGCCGACGCCGCACTGATGCACGATGGCCGCGGCGCGGGGAAACAACTGGTCGTGCGGCGCGCTGTCGATCGCGATGACATTCGGCGGCAGCGCCGTGGGGATGTTCTCGGGATGGCGGCCGACGAGGAGCACCGCGCGACACCCGATGTCCCCGATGGCCGCTGCGCTCTCTTCGTAGAAGTTGCCGGCCGCACTGACGGCCGACGATCCGAGTGTAAAGACGACCGGCGGCTCGCCGGCGTCGAGAAACGCGGCAAGCTCCGCCGGCATCGCGATCGCCCGGTTGCTGAACGGGAAGCCCGTCACGGTCGTTTTCGCGGGCCAATCGGCCTGCGGCGACCCGAACACGCGCGCGAAGAGCGCCAGCGTGCCGTGCGGCGACCACTGCCCTTCGAACATCGGCGCGCCGGCGGGCGGAAGACCGAGTTCCCGGCGGAACGCCTCGACGGGCCGCGTCCATCGCGACACGATTGCGCGTGCCAGGCGCTGCACCAGACCGGCGGCAAACGGCCCCATCTTGCGAAAGCGCAGGCCAGGCAACGCGTTCGGCAGCACCGGGTAATCCGTCATCGAGAAGAACGACAGCGGCGCCAACGCTGTGGCCAGCCACGGCTTCTTCAGTGTTTCGGCCGCGAGCGGCGCCGCAAACGTGATCGGGTGCGACACGATCAGATCCGCGTCGTGCGCAGCCGCGAGCATGTCCTCGTAGGCCTCGCGAATCTGCGGCACGGCGATTTCCCTGACGACCACCTCGGAGCCGCGCTGCGGGTCCATCACGCGGCGAAGGATCGTGCGGTCATCGGGCCGCACATCGGGGCGCAGCGGCCTGAACGCATGCCCCTGCGCGCGCACGAGATCGACATAGAAGGGGCACGACGCAATGACCGCCTCGTGCCCGAGCGCCGTCAGCGCATCGGCGATCGCCAGCGACGGAAACAAGTCGCCGTACGATCCCCAACACGCCAACACGATCTTCGCCATAGGATGCTGCGCCGAACGCGCCCCCCGGGACCGAACCCGGGACCCGGGACCCGGGACGAACCCCGGACCCCGAACTGAACGCGGGACCCTGGACGCGGGACCCGGGACTAGCCCTTGAACATGTTCTTGATCACGAACCAGACATTCGCGGGCCGCTCGCCAAGGCGCCGCATGTACCACGGGAACCAGTACTCGCCGTACGCCACGAGGCAGCGGATGCGCTCGCCGCGCTTCGCCAGATCGAGCTGGCGCGGCGTGTTGATGCCGTAGAGCATCGCGAATTCATAGCGGCGCTTCTCGATCTTGTTCTCCGCGATGAACTTCAGCATCTTGTCCTGGATGATCGTGTCGTGCGTGCCCATGTGGAGGAGCGCGCCGGGCTTGTCGGCGTCGGGCTGCAGCAGGCGCACGCAGTTCTTGTAGTACTGCTCGTCGACCTTCGGCTTGTCGGGATACGCCACGGTCGCGGGCTCGAGATACGCGCCCTTCACCATGCGGATCGTCGCCCCGAGCGCGGCCAGATCGTCGAGATCCTTGTCCGTGCGGATCATGTACGCCTGAATCGCGATGCCGACCTTCGTCGAGTGCTGGCGCAGGCGCTTGAACAGATCAATCGTGCCCTGCGTGTACACCGAGCCTTCCATGTCGATCCAGAACAGCGTGTTCTGCGCTTCACACGCCTTCAGGATCTTCATGCAGTAGTCGAAACACTTCTCGACGTCCTGGTCGTAGCCGAGCTGCGTCGGCTTGATCGAGATCTCGCCGTCGATACCGGCCTTCTTGATGAGGTCCAGCACCTTCAGGTAGTGCTGATACACGTCTTCCGCTTCACTGAGCTGCGTGATGTTCTCGCCGAGCTTCGTGAAGATCGCGTTGACGCCCTTCGGTTTCAGCTCAACAGCAGCCTGGATGGCATCTTCGATGTGCTCGCCGGGCATGAACTTGCGCACGGACACACGGACGAACTTCGTACGCATCGCGCGTTCGCGCAACCAAGCGTTGGTCGACGCCCACAGGAGGGCCTTACGCATCATGGACATGGCAGGAATTATCAACAAAAGGGGCCATCGGCGTCACGTCTGTTCCGCCGATGGCCCGATAACCGCGCGAGACGCGATGTCTTAGAAGCCGCCGGAGGCCGGCGGCACCGTCAGCGGCTTCGCCGCGCCACGGTGGCAGGTGAAGCACGTGACCTTCGGCGCATCCGGCGTGCCGGGCGTGCCGATCGCATCGAGCGTCTTGTTCAGGTCCATCGTCATCTGGACCATCTTGCGCGCGATTTCCTTCTTCGGGTTGTCATCCGACGCGCGGTTCGCCATGTCTTCCACGTGGCAGTACGCGCAGTTGGTCGCGCCGAGGGCCTTCTGCCACGACTGCATGATCGGGAAGAGCTGCTGCCGCGTCATGTCCTTCGGCAG
>CAYFLU010000237.1:0-4668 GCA_964343975.1 uncultured Solibacteraceae bacterium | reverse complement strand
CCGGCGCCACCTTGAGGCAGTGCCAGATCTTCGACCAGAACCATTCAGAGGAGTATGTGCCGCCGATGACGGCGAGATACTCGGGCGCGTGCCGGGAGGCGATCTCCGTGATCGCGGCCGCTTCCGCCGCACCGGTGTGGTCTTTCCAGAGCCACGCATGCGCGGCCGGATTGGCGGTCCACTTCGGATCGAGTGCGAGCGGGCGCATGCCGGCGTCGACAGGGATTGGCGTTGAGCCCGTGGTGTCGACGCCAATGCCGATCACGCGATCCCGCGAGAAGCCGGCGTCCGCCGAGGCCGCGTCGATCGCGCCGGGCACGGCCGCACGCATGCCGTCGAGATAGTCCGCCGGGTTCTGACGTGCGAGATGCGGATCCTGCGGATCCACGATCACGCCGCCCTGGCCCGACGGGTAGTCGCACACGCACTGGCCGAGCAGCCGGCCGTCCGCGCAGTCGACGACGACTGCGCGCACGGAACCGGTGCCGAAATCGAGCCCGATCGTGAAAGACCGCGCCGCCATGCGTTAGCCCACGATGATCGGGCTGACGACGTCGAGGATGTCGGGCCCCGTGCCCTTGGCGCGGGCCGCGTCGAGTTCGTGCTTCTTCGCGTAGATGCGCACGGCCTTCAGCGCGAGATTCGCGAAGTTGATCATGCTGCGCTCCATCGCGCGCGTCGGATCGTCGCGGTAGGTGAACTGATCCTGGCTGTAGTAGCCGCGGTAGTTGCGCACGAAGGTGGTGAACAGGTAGTCGACCGACTCGGGCACCGACACGGTGCCGAACATCAGATCCTGGTCGTTGCGCCCCTGCCGCGCGTCGTTGATGTCGAACTTGTGGATCGGCACGCCCGAGAAGGCGGCCAGATCGCACGCGGTCGACGCCGTCGTGGCTTCCATCTTCTGGTGGCCGTAGTCGATCGTGAGGCCGCAGTTGCTGCCGCCGCAGGTCGTGTTCACGCGCTGCGCGACGAGAATGGCGGACGCGGCGGTCGGCACGATCATGAAGAGCTCGCGCGGCTCATAGGGCTTCGGCTCGATCGCGAGCTTGATGTCGGCGGCGATGCACGCCTTGTTCACTTCGACGAGCGCTTCCGCGAACCACTCGAGCGACTGGAGGTAGTCGATCTGGAAGTGGTAGTCCGCGCCGTCCGAGCCCGGCCACACGCTCAGCACCTTGATGCCGAGGGCCTTGGAAATCTCCACGCCCTTCAGGACTTCATCAAGCGCCCACTTGCGCAGCCCCGCATCCGGATTGCACGGGCCGCCGAGGCCGAACACCGGGTTCGTCCACGTGTTGATGTTGCAGGCCGTGATCGTCATGCCGAGTTCGGGCAGGTAGCCCGACTTGGCTCGTTCGATCGCCGCCCAGTCGATGTCGCCGTTCAGCGTCTTCTCGAACACGCTCTGGTGGATCTCGATCGCGTCGATGCCCGCGGCCTTCGTGCGGCGGCACTGGGCTTCGAACAGGCTCGAGAAGCTGGTGTCGTTCGAGTGGTACCCGACCGGTGCGAACCGGTCGAAGAAGTCACCGGCGGACCAGTGGCCCACGCTGTGCTTGATGTCGAGCGTCTTCAGGAAGTCGAGCGCACCGGCGCGATCGAGCGGACCACGAACGGAGGCGGCAAAGGCAAGCTGGTCGGCAGTGAATCGGGACATGCCTGAGAGTTTACCGGATGCCCAGCTGTTGCAGGCGCTTGAGATTCTCTTCGGCCGGCGGAAAACCGGGTCGGATGGCGAGCGCGCGCCGTGCCTCGGCGAGCGACTCGGCGTAGCGCCCGAGCGCGCCGTAGGCCGACGAGAGCGACGCATGCGTGAACGCCGAGCCGGGCATCACCGCGACGGCGCGTTGGAAATACGGCAGCGCCGCGCCGGCCTGCCCCCGCTGGAGCAGCAGCGCGCCGAGATTCAGCAGGGCATCCGGAAAGTCGGGGTTGATCGCGAGCGAGCGGCGGAACGCGGCTTCCGCGTCTGCGACCCGGCCCGACTGGCCGAGCGCGTTGCCGAGGTTGAACTGGATCGTCTCGTCCTTCGGCGCGAGTGCGGCCGCGCGCTGAAGCGCCGCGAGCGCATCGCTCGTGCGATGCAAGGCGAGGAGGGCCGAGCCGAGGTCGGCAAACGCCGTGGCCGATGTTGGTGCCAACGCCACCGCCCGCTGCAATGGCGCCACGGCATCGGCGAAGCGCTGGGCTTCGACGTAGGTCGAGCCGAGGAAGCCGAGGAACTCCGCGTTGTCGGGCGTATTCCGCACGCGCATCTCGGCCATGGCGAGCGTGGCCGCGAGCTCCTTCGTGTCGAAGGCCTGCGCCAGCACCTCGACATCCGACGGGATCACCGGCGAGAGCTGCACGGTGAACTCCGCCATTTCATCCACCGACCGCGGGCCGATCTGCACGCGCTTCGGCGGCCGCGACGGGTTGTCGGGATTGCTGTCGGAGTTGTCGAAGGTGTATGTCATCGCCAGCCGCGTGCCGCGCGGCAGCCGCAAGGGCGTGGCCAACTGATAGTCCTGCTGCCAGTGAAAGCTCCAGCGGGGGATGTTCAGGATCTTGCGCGTGCTCCCGTCCGGAAACGTCGCCGTCGCCACCATCGTGGTGGCCAGATAGTGCGCGTGCGGATACACGCTGAGCAGATCCGCATCCACGGGTACCTCGAACGTGTCCGACACGGTGTAGTCGCGGGCGCCCGCGGGGATGTCGATCGTCTTCGACGTCAGCTTGCCGACGGCCGCGGTCCGCGTGGGCGCCGCCTTCGTGAAATAGAGCGCGATGGACGGTGCGATCTGCGCCGCCTTGGTCGTGGGCGACAGATGCAATTCCACGACGAGATCGGTGCCGCGTTCGAGCCGCCACGCCAGCCCCTCCGGCGACACGATCGGCCCGCGCCCCGGCGCCCAGCCCACGAATTGCCCCACCGGATCTTGCGCCGTGGTCGGCGACATGCCGTCGAAGCCCGGCTTGCCGTCGCGGCCATCGCGCACGCGTGACGAAGACGTGCGGTCGAGCCGGATGACGGCGTGATGAATCGGACTGCCGTTCGTGCGGAACTCCACCGCGCGCACCCAGGTGTCTTCCGTCAACGACGTCCGAAACACCAGATTCCGATACACATCGTCTGTACTCGGCGTCGCCGGGTAGGGCTGCGCGGTCGTCAGCACGGCATCCGGCGTGCCGAGCGCCCAGCCGTCGGGATAGGAGGGTGGGCTGGGCCGGTCGGCGGCGCGGCCTTCCGGCATGCCGTCGGCGATCCACTTGTGGATGATCTCGATCTGCTCCGGCCGCAGGCGGCGTTCGCCGACGAACGTCACGTCGGCGCGATCGGGCAGCCACGGCGGCATGTGACGACTGGCGATCGCGCGATCGATGTCGTCGCCGTGGGCGACGGCGTCCTTGAACGTCTGCAATGCAAAGGGCGCGGCTTCACCCGGGCGATGACACGTGACGCAGTTGGCGTCGAGGATCGGGGCGACGTGCTTCGTGTAGGTCACGGGGCCGGAGCCGGGCCAGAGCCCGCAGGCGGTGGAAGTGACGACGGCGGCGAGTGCGAGCAGAACCCGGACGGAACGACCCATGCGGCTCAACAGCATGTATCAGGCCGGGGCTTCGGCACCATGCAAAGTTCTCTGGAGACGGCTGCAAAGCTCGGCGCTCGCATTACACTGCCATGCATGCGTCATTTCCTCGTGGTGGTCGCCGCCGTCTTCGTGTGGTCGGTGTCGATGGCGTCTCCGTTTGCGCAGGCGCCGCAGGGGCGCGGCGCGGCCGCCGAGTCTGTGTGGCTGCTCAAGCCGGCGCGGGTGTTTGACGGCGAGACCATGCATGAAGGCTGGGCGGTGCTGGTCCGCGGCATCCGCATCGACGCGGTCGGCCCCGCCGCGAACATCGCGGCCGCGGCGCCGAGTGCGACGCCGGTCGACCTGCCGGGCACGACGTTGATGCCGGGCCTCATCGAAGCGCACTCGCACGTGCTGCTACATCCGTACAACGAGACGCCGTGGAACGATCAGGTGGCGCATGAAACGCTGGCGCTGCGCATCGCGCGCGCGACCGTGTCGCTCAAAGCCACGCTCGAGGCCGGGTTCACGACGATTCGCGATCTCGGCACGGAAGGCGCCGGCTACGCGGACGTGGGGCTGAAGCAGGCGGTGCAGCAGGGCATCATCCCCGGGCCGCGCATGCTCGTGGCTACGCGCGCGATCGTCGCGACGGGCACCTACGGGCCGAAGGGCTATCCGGCGGAATGGGACGTGCCGCAGGGCGCGGAAGAAGCCGACGGCAACAACCTGATTCGCGTCGTCCGCGATCAGGCCGGCAAGGGCGCCGACTGGATCAAGATCTACGGCGACTACCGCGCAGGTCCGCGCGGTGAGGCGATGCCGACGTTCTCTCAGGACGAGATGAACCTCATCGTGCAGACGGCGCGGAGCATCGGCCGGCCGGTGTCGGTGCACGCGAGCACGCCGGAAGGCATGCGACGTGCGATTCTCGCGGGCGCCGAGACGATCGAGCATGGCGACAACGGCACGCCCGATGTCTTCAAGCTCATGGCGGAACGCAACGTCGCGCTCGTCCCGACCGTGGCGGCAGGCGATGCGACGACGCAGTACGGCGGATGGAAGAAGGGCACGGACCCGGAGCCGGCCAACATTCGCCGCAAGCGCGAGACGT
>CAYFLU010000236.1:0-4719 GCA_964343975.1 uncultured Solibacteraceae bacterium | reverse complement strand
CCCTCGGGCGCGAAACGCGGCCAGCTCCTTCTTGAACTCACCCTTGCGACCGCGCACAACCGGCGCGAGCACGTTGATACGCTCGTCGTTCGGGTACGTCATCACCATGTCGATGATGCGTTCGATCGACTGCGAGGAAATCGCGCGGTCGCAGTTGGGACAGTGCGGCACGCCGATGTTCGAGAACAGCAACCGGAGGTAGTCGTACACCTCGGTCACCGTCCCCACCGTGGACCGGGGATTCGATGCCGTCGTCTTCTGCTCGATCGAGATGGCCGGCGACAACCCTTCGATCAGGTCGACGTCCGGCTTCTCCATCTGGTCGAGAAACTGGCGGGCGTACGCCGACAGCGACTCGACGTACCGGCGCTGGCCTTCGGCGTAGATCGTGTCGAAGGCGAGCGACGACTTGCCGGAACCAGACAGGCCTGTGACGACCACCAGCTTGTTGCGCGGCACATCGACGTCGATGTTGCGCAAGTTGTGGACGCGGGCACCCCGGACGGAGATCCAGTCGTGAGCCAAACTCTTATTTTATAGGCGAAATGCGGCGATCTCGGCGGCGCTGAATCCGGCCTCGGAGAGCACCGCGTCGGTATCGGCGCCGACGGCCGGCGCGGGGGTCAGGGCCGGCGGTGCGGCGGCAAACGGCGGGCGAATCGCCCGGCCGTGCGGGCCGGTCACCACCGTGCCACGAGCGGCGATATGGGCGTCCCGCAACGCTTCGGCCGGCGTGTTGACGGGTGACAGGCAGACGTCCCGGCCCTCAAAAAACACCAGCCATTCGTCACGCGTGCGCTCGAGAAAGATCCCCCGTAGCGTGTCGATCAACGCGCGCTGGTCGTCGGCGTCGGAGCGATGCCGCGCGACGAGGTTCGGCCGGCCCACGGCCGCGCAGAACGTTTCCCAGAACTTGTGCTCCATCGCCCCAAGCGCGATCCGGCCGCCGCCTTTGGTCTCGTACACGCCGTAACATGCGTGGTCGCCAAACGTCGGCAGCTCGCCGATCGCCTCCGCCGCGCCAGTGACCAGATCCCGCGCGGCCGGCAGCATGACCCAATAGAGCGCCGCGTCGTGCATCGACAGGTCGAGCGACGCGCCCTCGCCCGTGCGCCCGCGCGCAACGAGTGCCGCCAGGATGGCGATGACGGCGCTCATCGCGCCGGCGCCGACATCGGCAATGAACATGCGCGGCAGTTCCTGCGCATGCGGGCGATCGGCGCTGAGCAGCCCCGACACCGCGACGTAATTCAAATCGTGCCCGGGCCGCTCCGCGTACGGGCCCGTCTGTCCGTAGCCGGTGAGCGCGCAGTGAATGAGCGCCGGGCGCCCCGCCCGCAACTGCTCGGCCGTCACGCCAAAGGCGCGCGCGGTCTGGGGCCGGAAGCTCTCGATGACGACATCGGCCTGCGCCACGAGGCGCGCCAACGCCGGCGCCGACGCGGGCCGACGCAGGTCAAGCGCCACGGACTTCTTACCGCGATTGAGCAGGAGATCGTAGATGCCGCGGCCACCCACCTGCGGCGGCAATCCCCGCATCGGATCGCCGCGGCCAGGATCCTCGACCTTGATCACGTCGGCGCCGAGCTCGGCAAGCATCAGCGTCGTGAACGCGCCGGGCAACAGACGCGTGAGATCCAGCACGCGCACGCCGGACAGCGGCAGCGACATGACGGTGTGCTACGCCTTGCGCAGCTTGCTGTGGCGGTACCCGTAGAGCGCGTAGATGGCGACGCCGATGGCGAGCCAATAGAAGAACCGCTCCCACGCCATCCACGGCAGGCCCTTCATCACGAACAGGCAGAGCGCTGCGCCGCCGAAACCGACCACGTGCACGAAGGGCACGCGGAACGGCCGCGGACGGTTCGGATCGGCATGACGCAACACGATGACGCCGAGGCACACGAGGATGAAGGCGAACAACGTGCCGATGTTCGTCAGGTCGTACGTCTCCGCCGCATCGCCAATCAGCGACCAGACGGCCACGAACACACCCGTGAACAGCGTCGTCGTGTACGGCACGCGCGTCTTGGGATCGATCTTCGCCGCCCACTGCGGAAGCAGGCCGTCACGCGCCATCGAGAAGAAGATGCGCGGCTGGCCGTACTGGAACACGAGCAGCACCGCCGCCATCGAGAAGATCGCGCCGAGCGCGACGATCTTCGCCAGCCCCTGCAGCCCGGTGGCCGTCAGCGCATACGCGAGCGGGTCCGCCGACTTGCCGAGGTCCGCCGCCGGCACCATGCCGGTCAGCACCGCGCCGATGATGATGTAGATGAGCGTGCAGATCGCCAGACCGCCCATGATGCCGATGGGCAGATTCCGCTGCGGGTTCTTCGTCTCTTCCGCCGCGGTCGAAATCGCGTCGAAGCCGATGTAGGCGAAGAAGACGATGGCCGCGCCGTGATGGATGCCGGTGAAGCCGTTCGGCGCGAACGGATGGTAGTTCGCGGTGTTGATGTGCGTCAGGCCGCCGACGATGAAGATGGCGAGCACCACAAGCTTCACGACGACCATCGCGTTGTTGGCGGTCGTGCTCTCGCGCGCGCCACGGAGCAGCAACCACGTGATGCCCATCACGATCGCGAACGCCGGCACGTTGATCAGGATTGGCATGCCCCCGACATGCGGCGCCGAGTCGAGCAACCCATGCACCGCGGGATCTGAACTGAGGAGCGCGGTGCGATATCCGGTCGTGAGCCACGCGGGCAGATCGATCCAGCCGGCCAGCAACGACTTGAAGTAGTCGCCCCACGAAATGGCGACCGCCACGTTGCCGACCGCGTATTCGAGAATCAAGTCCCAGCCGATGATCCACGCGACGAGTTCGCCGAGCGTGGCATACGAGTAGGCGTAGGCGCTGCCGGCTTGCGGAATCATCGATGCGAGTTCGGCGTAGCACAGGCCGGCCAATGCACAGCAGGCGCCGAGCAGCACGAACGACAGTACCAGCGCCGGACCCGCGCCATACCGGATGATCTCGCCATGCGGTCCGACCTGGCCGGCCGCCGCCGACCCGATCGACCCGAAGATGCCGGCGCCGATCACGGCGCCGATCGCGAGCATGATCAGATCGCCCGCGCCAAGCACGCGCTTGAGCGAGTGCCCGGTATCGGAGGTCTCGCCGAGCAGCTGATCAATGGGTTTGACGCGCAACAGACTCATCTTCAGGGCTCCACGGGCTCGACCGGATCGGTGAGCATACCATCCAGCCGCCACACGCTGTCATTGGCGCACAACACGGTGCCGCCGCGCGGATCGAACGCCACCCCGATCAACGACGCCGCCGCCACCACGAATTCCGGCGTCGGCGACGGCAGGCGCACGTCGAGTCGATACAAACCCGCTGCGCCGGCCAGGGCGTCGACGACGTGGAGCATGCCGGTGGCATCGAACGCGAGACCTTGCGGTCGGCCGAAGACATCCGTGACGACGTCCACCATGCGATCGGGCGTGATGCGATAGAGCGCGTCGTGCGTGGCCAGCGTCGGCGCGGTCACATACAGACACTGATCCGGACCATACGCGAGATGGAAAGCGGCCACACTCGCCGGCAACGACGCGAAGGTCTCCACCTGCCGATCGGGTCGCACGCGGAAGATCGTGCCGGACCGATCACCCACGAACAGATCGCCATCCGGAGAAAACGCAAGGCCGGTCGCGACCCCGAGCTCGGTCGCGTAACGCTCGACGCGATCACCCTCGAGCAGTCGGTAGACATGGCCATCGAAGCGGCTCGACACGTAGAGCAAGCCGTCGGGGCCGATCGCCATCGACGTGGGATTACCGAGATCGAGTGTCAGCGCCTCGCGCCGGCCATCCGGATGCAGCCGATGCAACGGCACAGTCGGGCGCGCTTCGCGCGATCCGCTGTGCGTGACATACAGGCACCCATGGCGATCAAAGACGGGACTGTCCACCATGTGGACATCACTGAAGACCGTGCGGCCAATCTGGATCCACGCCGCCGTCGACATCGCGCCGTCGATGCGGACCGCCTGGATACCAACGGGCGCGTCGTTCGGGACGACGAAACGCACGTGCTGCGAGGACGCCGCCACAACACGCGCATCCGCACCACCGACGAGGACGTGCGGCATGCCCTCGAGCGGCAGCGGCACATGGCGGCCTGCCACCGCCAGACGCGCGCCGGGGAGCGCACGCTCCGGCGTGACCGAGAGCGGCACGAGCGTGCTAGACGCCATCACGGCGCTCCACGCTACGCGTCGTCGTCGTCAAGTTCAACGTTCCAATAGACGTAGTCACGCCAGCTTTCCGGCGCGGTACGCATGCCGAAGGTGATGTGCACGGCCGGGGCTTTGTCCGGCCGCTTCGGCTGCCGGATGAGACGCATCCGGGCTTGTTCCGGCGTGCGGCCGCCCTTCTTGCGATTGCAGGCGATGCAGCACGACACGATGTTGTCCCAGTCCTTCCGCCCGCCCTGAGCGACCGGCACCACATGGTCGAAGGTCAGTTCGGCGGTCGGGAAGACTTCGCCGCAGTACTGGCAGGTGTGTTTGTCGCGCGCGTAGATGTTGGCGCGGGAAAACGGCACGTAGTCGACCGTCTTGCGCACACGAATGCGACGCAGCAGCCGGATGACCGACGGCAGCTTGAAAGAGAAGGACACCGACCGGACCTCGCGGTCGTACACCGCGACGATCTCGACCTTGCCCTGGCACCACAGCGTGATCGCCTTTTGCCAATGGACGACCCGCA
>CAYFLU010000235.1:0-4731 GCA_964343975.1 uncultured Solibacteraceae bacterium | reverse complement strand
GCCTTCACCGCGTTGTACGTCATGCGGCCGCCGCTCTCGCGGCCCCAGATCGACGCGATCATCAGGATCACGCCGGCGCGCTGCGTCCGCATGTGCGGCACGACGAGACGCGACAGGCGCACGGCCGGAAACAGCGTCTGATCGAACGCGGCCTGCCACTCGTCGTCGGTCGTCTCGACGATGTCGGTGCCGGTGGCCTTGCCCACGTTGTTCACGAGGATGTCGACGCGCTGAAACTGCGTGAGCGTGCCGGCGACGACCTTTTCGGCGCCGGCGGCGGTGGAGACATCCGCGGCGATGGCCAGCACGCGATCGGCGTGGCCGGCAAGCGCACGGAGCTCCGTCGCGGCCTGCTTGAGGATGTCGGGCCGGCGCGCGCAGATCGTCACGCGTGCCCCTTCTTCGACGAGCGCGCGCGCCGATGCGAGGCCAAGCCCCTGGCTCGACCCCGTCACGATCGCTACCTGATCCGTCAGTTGCAGATTCAATTCGGAATGCCTCCGGTGAGGTCGTTCAACCGCCAGTCGAACGTGCCGTATTTGAGTTGGAACGTATTCTGCCGCAGGACCGCGCGCTCGCTCGGGAAGAGTTTCGGCAGGGCCATTTCCAGCAGGGCCCGTTCGAGCGGGCTCCGGTCCGGCCACGCCGTCGTGTTCCGCCCGTAGCTCGCGATGAACGCCTCCTGACGCCAGCCAAAGAGCGGCGACACGGTCAGCACGTTCTGGTCCGTGTCGATGCGGAAGATCGTGGCGCGGCCCAGATACTCCTTCACCGCGTCGTCGAGTTGCGCATCGAGTTTTTCGGCGCGGAAGACCTCGCTGCGCAGGCGTCCGCCGCCGATGGCGCCGCGTCCGATCGCGATCACCGCGCGCGCGTCGCCGAGCGGCAGGATCTTCGTCTTTTCAATGGCGTCGAGGGTCAGTGAGGCGCCCGCCACGCGGTGTGTGAGCGTCTCGAACGCGCCCGGAATCTGACGGATGCTCTTCTCGGGATACTCCGGCGTCACGGCCTTGATCGGGTACTTGTCGATCACGGTGCGCAGCACGAGCGCATCGTAGGCGTTCAGCCAGAACGCCAGCTGCGCCGGCGCCGGCCGGCGCGCGAGGTCCGCCGCCGGCACATCCAGCGACTGCACGTAGCGGTCGAGAGCGGCGCGCTCGCTCTTGAGCGCGCGGTAGTACACGAAGCCGTCGCGTACGTAGGTGTCGAGAATCCGGTCGAAGAGCGCGGCGGGATCGTCGGGCGCTTGCGCCGACAGCGACGAGACGGCCACGAACGCCGCGGCGATGAGCACACACAGGCGTCGCATCACGCGCCAGCCGTGCCTACGCGCGCGCCGAGGAATTCCTCGAGTGCGGCGTTGAAGGCCGTGGGCTGCTCCATGTTCGCCATGTGCCCGGCGCGCGGCAGGATGACCAGCTTCGCGCCGGGGATCGTGCGCGCGATGGCCTCGCTGTCGCTCGGCGGCGTCATCACGTCTTCCGCCCCGCAGATCACGAGCGTCGGCATCGTCAGCGTCGCCAGCGCGGCGCTGCGATCCGGGCGGGCTTTGAGCGCCGTGATCCCGCCGACGATCGACTCCGTGCGGTTCATGGTGATCAAGTGGCGCAGCGCGTCATTCAAGTCGGGCTGCTCGCGCCTGGTCGTCTCGCCGACGAGCCGCGGCAGCATCTGCGCCGCGATGGCGGGCGGGCCTTCGCGTTCAACAAGCGCGCGCGTCGCATCGCGGGCAGTGCGGATCTCGTCGGTGTCGGCGGTCATCTTCGTGTCGGCGAGCACGAGGTGCGACACGCGCTGCGGCGCCCGCAGGGCCACGGCCATCGCGATGTAGCCGCCCATCGACAAACCGCCAATCGCCGCGCGCCTCAGGTCGAGGTGGTCCATCAACTCGAGCACGTCCGACGCGTAGTCGTCCACGGTGGCGCCCTGGAGAAACGCGTCTTCGTAGGCCGGACCGGCGCCCCGAAATCCGCGCACGTCGGGCGCGACGAAGCGCCAGCCGAGCGGCACACGCGCCAACTGCGGCAGCCACATGTCGGCGCTCAACGGAAATCCGTGAATCAGGATCAGCGTGCGTGTGCCGCGCATCAGATCGTCGGTGTGGCCGCCCGGCGACGACAGGTAGCGCAGGGACCGCATGGAGAGATGCGCAACGTTGGTGACCACGACGAGGATTGTACGAGGTCCGTGCCAACCTCGTACAATTGGCGGATGCGTCCTGTCGTTGTCCTGTTGATGTTGACGAGTCTGGCAGCTGCCTGCAGCAAGCCGGAATCGGAGGTGCCTGTGGCGAATTCCCCGAATGCCCGACCGGCCGGCTTGCCCGCGCCGTCGGATGTGGCCGCTCCGCCGGCCGATGCGATCAAGACCCCGTCCGGCCTGTCGTCGAAGGTGATCAAGGCCGGCACCGGCACGATCCACCCCACCGCCACCTCGACGGTGAAGGTGCACTACAGCGGCTGGCTGACCAACGGCGAGATGTTCGACAGCTCGGTCGTGCGCGGCGAGCCGATCGAATTCGGCCTCAACCAGGTCATTCCGGGCTGGACCGAAGGCGTGCAGCTGATGGTGATCGGCGAGAAGCGGCGGTTGTGGATTCCGCAGAATCTCGCCTACAACGGTCAGCCGGGCGCGCCTCCGGGCATGCTCGTGTTCGACGTCGAGCTGATCGACATCAAGTAGCGCTAATACTTCGCGAGCGCCGCCATCAGATCTTTCGCATCTGCTGGCGGCGCCACCGTGCCGCGCACGATCTCGCGCGCACTCAGGTCCTTCCCGTACAGCTCCTTGTTCTCGCCGCCGTCGGTGCGAAGCGTCGAGCCCTGCAATGAGATCCCCGCGAACACGCCCCGCGATCGCGACCACGCCAGCATCTCCGCGTGCATCGTCGCGTCGGTCTGCGCCGACGCCTGACGGCCGAGCGGGCCGGCGGCGACAGCCGCATCCGCGCCCACGGTGAACTTGCTCCCGAGCAGCTTGTCGGCGCCGCGCGTGTTCATCACGAGCAACACCACATCGGTTGATGACGCGCCGATCTGAAACCCGACGCTGCCGCCCTCGATCCGCATGCCCGACGGCGCGGACCAGCCGGTCTTCGTGCGGCACGCCATGTAGCCGCGGCCGTACTGGCCACCGAACCCGAGCGCGCCCTTCTTTACGCCCGGGATCACGACCACGCATTCGGCCTTCTTGAGCAAATCGGTCGGAATGCCGGCATCGAAGCTCCCCGCCATTTCCTGGAGCACCGCGGTGGCGTCCTTCAGCCGATCGGCATCGGCGCGCATGGCCGGCACGGCCAAGGTCAACAACAACAGAGTGGTGGTCAGTGTGCGCATGATTCTCCTATCCTAGCCCCGTGAAACGCCTCGTCGCGCTGGTGGCCGTCGTCCTCGTGCTCGAAACGCTGATTGCGTTGTTCAACGCCACGCGTCTCACCAGCCGCCAACCGGCTGCGCGCGCGCCCATCGATATGACGTTCGATCTGGGTGCGGCAGCCGGGCGACTGTCCGAAGCCGTACGCTTTCAGACCGTCACCACTGATGAGAAAGCAATATCCGCGCCGGAGGCCTTCACGGGCTTCCATGCCTTTCTCGAGCGCGCGTTTCCCCGCGTCGCGAAAAATCTTCCCAGGGAGACCGTCGGAAGTTACTCGCTTCTCTACACGTGGACAGGCACCCATCCGGAGCGCCCTCCGGTGATCCTGACGGCGCATCAGGACGTCGTGCCCGCGGATCCCGCCTCGCTCGCCCAGTGGCACCATCCGCCCTTCGACGGCGCTATCGCCGACGGCGCCGTCTGGGGCCGCGGCACGCTCGACGACAAGGGCGCCTTGCTTGCCCTGCTCGAAGCCACCGAGACGCTCCTTGCACGTGGCTTCACGCCGGATCGCACGATCTACTTCGCCTTCGGTCACGACGAGGAAGGCGGCGGCGCACGCAACGGCGCGGCCCAACTGGCCGACGCGCTCAAGGCGCGCGGCGTGCACGACGCCGTGCTGCTCGACGAAGGCGGCTGGATCGTCGACATCGTGCCCGGCGTGAAGGAGCGCGTCGCCCTGATCGGCGTCGCGGAAAAAGGCTTCGTCTCAGTGGAATTGACGATGACCTCGGAGGGTGGCCACTCGTCGATGCCGCCGAGTGAAACCGTGATCGGAGCACTGGCGCGCGCCGTCGACCGGGTCGAACGGTCGCCGATGCCGGCCCGGCTCGATGGCGCCGCCGCCGCGCTCTTCGACACCCTCGCCCCCGAGATGTCCTTCGGTTATCGCGTGCTCTTCGGCAATCGCTGGCTCACCGGACCGTTGGTCGTCAGTCAACTCGCAAAGAAGCACACGACCAACGCAATCATCCGCACGACCACGGCGCCGACGATCTTTCAGGCCGGCGACAAGGACAATGTCCTGGCCTCGACTGGACGCGCCGTCATCAACTTCCGTCTGCTGCCCGGGGACACGGCGGACGCCGTGCTCGCGCACGTACGCCAGGTCGTGAACGACCCGCGCATCGACGCGCATTTCTATCGCGGCTCGCGCGGCTTTCCGCCGACCGACGTGTCGCCGACGACGATCCCGGAGTTCGCGGCGCTCGGTGGCGCCGTGCGATCCGTGCAGCCGGAGGTCCTCATCGCGCCCTATCTCACGGTGGGCGCGACCGATGCGCGGCAGTACAGCGACATCACCAGCGCGCGCTACCGCTTCGTGCCCATCAATCAACCCGGCGGCAACGACCTCCT
>CAYFLU010000234.1:0-4733 GCA_964343975.1 uncultured Solibacteraceae bacterium | reverse complement strand
CGCCGCCGGCGGCGATGGGCGCGAACGTGGTGCTCGGCACCGGAATCTGCTGACCGAGGTTCAGGACGACCGGCTTGTCTTCCGTGCCACGGAGCGACGGTTTGGCGAGGATCTTCGTCTTCGAATCGGTCTCGAGCGCCTTGATGAGCGCGGTCGGCACCGTGAGATAGAAGTCCGCCATGCTCACGCCCTGGCTGATCGTGTTCAGGTTGAACGGCGGCGGCTGCGTCGGGAAGCCCGAGCCCGTCGATGTATTGGGCGGCGCCGACTCGGGTGAGAACGTGTAGCCGAGCTGGTAATTGCTCAGATTCAGGCCCATGCTCGTGGCCGACGAGCGGTCGATCTCCATGATCTCGACGTCGATCACGATTTCGGCGCGCGGCTTGTCGAGCGACCGGATGACCCGATCGATGACCTGCATGACGGGCACCGACGTGCGCACCATGATGCTGTTGGAAAACTTGTTCGGCACCGGGACGGGACGCACGCCAAGGTTGAGGCCGTTCAAGACCTGCGACAGCGCCTGCGACACGTCGGTGGCGTCGGCGTGCGACAGATAGAACACCTGCACGACCTGATCTTCGAGGCGGGTGCGGTTCGCCTGCGTGTCCACCGAGACCAGGATCGTCTTCGGATCCACGACTTTGTAGAAGAGGTTGTTGGCGCCGAGGACCTGATTGAGCGCATCCTGGAGCGTGACGTCCGTGAGGTTCGCCGTGTATTCCTTGGACAAGTTCTGATCGGGCGAACCGGCCGTGTCGTACGTGACGTTCAGGCCGGCAAAGGCCGTGATCGCCCCGATGACGTCTCGCACAGCGGAACGGTTGAATGTGAGCACCGGCAGCTTCAGCCGCGGGTCCACGGCCAGCTGCGGAATGGCCGACATGTTGCGGACCTGCTCCCGCATCTGCTGCATTTGCGACTTGGGCTGCGAGTCTTCGATGCGCTGTCGGATGGTGCGGTCGAGCTCGACGGCCTTTGCGGCCGCGAGCGTGTTGTTGACATCGAGATCGGCCGCCAGGCGATATTCCGCGGCCGCGCCGGGCAGCTGGTCCTGCTGTTCGAGCTGGCGCGCCCGCGCCATGTGGTTCTGCGAGGCCATGCGCGTCGCGCGTTCCAGGGCGAGCCGGATGTCGACGCGCGAGGCGTCGTGGCTCAGTGCCTCTTTGTAATAGGCCACGGCGGCATCCCAGTCGCCGTCTTTCTGCGCCCGCTGCCCGCTCAGATACGCACGGCCGGTGGCACATCCGGCGGCAGTGGCCGCCAGCAGCACGACCGCCGCCCATCGTTTCACGATCACCTTGAAACCTCGTTCCTCGCGCATGCGCTAGGGTTCCTGTTCCGTGCCCCGGAGCGGGATCGTCTGGCGTCCCCGACCATCCAGGTATTCCATGACGATAGATTCCACGCCAATTCGCACAATACGGTATCGGCCGTCGATCACATCGCCATCAGTGCCCATCAACATCCCCTTGCCATCCGACAAGGACGCAATCTTCTTTCCGTTCGGTAGCTGCACCAGGCCGACGAACTTCAACGCGATCGGCGGTGGTGGCGGCACGGGCGGCGGCCCCGTCGGTTGCGGCGGCGGAGGCGGCGGCATGGGAGCGACTGGCACGACCGGGCGCGGCGGCGCCGGTGGCGGAGGCGGCACGCCGAACCGGAAGGGATTCCGGCCGGCGGCGGGCTTGTCCCCCGCGGCTTCGAGCGCCGCGAACTTCAGCGCGCTCGGCAACGCATTGGCACCCGCCGCTCCCACAGGGGCACTCGCTGCGTTCCCTGACGGATTGGACGACGCCGGCGCCGGCTCAGTCGGCATGAAATACGTGTAGTACACCCCACCGCCCAGGCCCACCATCAGCAGGGCGAGCAGGATCAGCTGGCGACGCTGTTCCCCGAGCGGCTTGGCCTCGAGCTTCATTTCGCCGCGTCTCCGCGATAGTAGGTCGTGATCTCGAGCGCGAGCTGGAGCTGCCCGTTGGCCGCCTGCTGACGCGTGGCCTGCGAGAGCTGCACAGAGCGGATCGCGAGGAAGGCCTGTGACGTCTCGACGTCGTAGATGAACCGCAGGATCGACGCGTAGTCGCCGAGCAGTTCCACCTTCGTCGTGAACCGGGACAGCGACGTGTCCTTGACGACCGCGTTTTCCCAGTTGCGGTTCAGGAGCGACAGGTTGTTCTCGCGCGCCAAGCGCGCCACTTCGAGCTGTAGCAGATTGCCGGCGGCGGCCTGGCTCGTCGGCAGCACCTGTCCGTAGAACCGGGAGAGCTCCTGCTCGGCGCGATCACGGCTCGCGCGCGTGTTCTGCATCTGCCGCAAGCGGCCGGTCGCCACCGCGGTGTTGAACTTCGCCTGCTCGGCGGCGGCCGTGTCGGACGCCACGACCTTCTTGAGCGGCATCACGACGCCGGCGACAAGTGCGACGTCGATCAGCACGAGGCCGATCAGCGGCACGAGCACGCTGCGCCGCTCCGTGAAGATGCGCTTCCAGAGTGACGTCATCGGCCACCGCCCTTCTTGGTGACCGGCGCCGTTTTTCCAGCCGGCGTCGTGGTCTTCGGCGCGGGCGTCTTTGGCGCCGGTGCGGGCGCCTTGGTGGTGGCCGACGCGGCCGGCTTAGCCGCGTCCTTGTTTGGACCGGACGGCTTGGCCGCGTCCTTGTTTGACGTCGCCGGAGCCGACGGCGTCGTCGGTGCGGGGGCCTTTGTCGTGTCGGTGCCCGGGGCGGCCGCCGGTGCCGCGGCCTTGTCGTCGCCCGGCTTCGCGGCTGGCTTGGCGGCGCGCGACGGCGGCAGATAGCGCGCTTCAAGCGACGTGCGCCGCATGCCGTCGTCGGTCGCGTCTTCTTGACGCGGCAGGACGTCGTAGAACGCGCCGGTGCTCTGCAGGCCCTCGATGAACTTCGCGAGATCCTCGGGCCGCTTCGAGATCAGCGTCATCACCACGAGCACGCCGGTCTTGTCGATCATGGGCGCCACCGAGGTCACGCGGACGTCATTCGGCAGTGTCTTCTCGATGAGGCCAAAGAAGACCGTCCACGAGAACGTGCGCTCGTCGATGAGCGTGTTGGCCTGCTGGGTCGAGACCGCAAGGCCCTTCAGCGCCTTCGCGTTGATCGCGCGCTGGATCTCGAGGGCCTCAGTGTCGGCCTTGGCGGCGGCGGCTTCGTCGCGCGCCATGGCGCTGCGCAGCTCGGTGCGCGTGCGCGACAACGACAGCGCCTGTTGCACGGCGACCACCGTGGTGGCGACGGCAATGACGGCGATGAGGCCGATGAGGAACGAGACGAGGCGCTCGTTGTAGAACGGACGGGACGACAGGTTAATGCGCAGCATCACGCGCCTCCCCGCTCACGCAGCAGCACGCCCACCGGGGCGGCCAGCGCATCGAGCAATTCCGGACCCGCGGCCACGCGGTCAGTCAACGTGGCGGCGGTGCGCAAATCGAGCGTCTGCACATCGGCCTTCAGGCGCTCGGCGATCTCGCGCCGCGCACGCTCGTGCCCGGCCTCCCCGGCTCCGCCACTCAGGAACAGCTTCGAGAAGCGCGTGCCGCCGAGGCGATCTTCGTGGTACATCGCCGTCTGGTGCACGAGCGCGCTCAGCGGCTCGCTGTCGGCCACCGGCTTGTGGCGGTGGAACACGAGGTGTCGGCCGCGAATGATCACCATCGTCGTGGACTCATCGGCGAGCGACACGAGCAGCCAATCCCCCGCCGGCGCGCCGCCGGCGAGCATGGCGGTGTTGATGAGACTGAAGGACGCGATGTCGACGACACCGGCATGTGCGCCGATGGCGTCGGCGATCGCTTCGTACTCCGCGATGACCTCGCGCCGCGCGATGACCGTGGCGAGCGTGGTCACCGCACCCTCGGTCGACGCCGGCACGTAGCTCAGCGCGGCGTCTTCCGCCGGGAACGGCACCGACTTCTTCACGTTCCAGCGAATGAGCTGCTCGAGATCCGCGCTGCGGCTCGGCATCTGCTCGAACGGGAGCAGCGTCACGCGCGCGGCGGCATCGGGGATCACGAGCGACACGCGGCCCGGCGCCTTGATGCCGGCGCGCTCGAGCGCACGTTTCACGGTGTCGGACACCACCTTGGGCTGCGCGACGTTCTTGCCCGTCAGTGACGGCGTCACCGCGTCGGCGGGCAACGCTTCGGCGGCATAGCCGGCCACGGACGGCGGCGTGCCCGGGCGCACCTGCACCACGGTCACGCGGCGGTGCGCGATTTCCACGGCGACGTCAGGGGGCGACGGCGCGAGCCACGACGGAAGGCGCAGTGCTCGACTCATTCGACGAATGTCACCTTGTTGATTTCGCGGAGCGTGGTGGCGCCTTCGAGCACGCGCAACACCGCGCACTCGCGGAGGAACCGCATGCCGTCCTCGCGGGCGGCTTTCTTGATCTCGGTCGTCGGCCGACGGTCGAGGATCATGTCGCGGATGCGGTCGGTCAGGTCCATCAACTCGCAGATGGCCGTGCGGCCCTTGAAGCCCGTGCCGCCGCACTCCATGCAGCCGGCGCCTTCGTAGAACGTGTGCGTGTCGGCGAGCGACGGATCGAGCGCGGATTCCACGAGGAACTCGCGCGACAGCTTTACCGGGCGCTTGCAGTGGTTGCAGATCTGCCGCACGAGGCGCTGCGCGAGCACGCAGTTGAGCGCCGACACGAACTGATACGGCTCGACGCCCATGTTGAGGAACCGGCCGAGCACGTCGATGACGTTGTTGG
>CAYFLU010000233.1:0-4737 GCA_964343975.1 uncultured Solibacteraceae bacterium | reverse complement strand
CGGGGGTGACGCGCGTGACGGTCGTCGTGGCGGAGACGCGGCGGATGAAGAGCAGGGCCGAGAGCATCATGCCGACTTCGACGGCCACCGTGAGGTCGGCGAACACGGTGAGGAAGAGCGTGACGGCCCACACCGCGCGGTCGGTGTAGGTCTGGCGGAGCAGCGGCCGGATTTCGCCCCATTCGCCCATGTTGGCGGCCACGATCATCAGGATCGCGGCGAGCACGGCGAGGGGAATGTGCGCGGCGAGCGGCGCGCCGACGAGCAGGATCACGACGAGTGTGAGCGCGTGGATCATGCCCGACACCGGCGTCTTCGCGCCCGACCGGACATTGGTGGCCGTGCGCGCGATGGCGCCCGTGGCCGGCAGGCCGCCGAACATCGGCGAGATCACGTTCGCCACGCCCTGCGCGACGAGTTCCACGTTCGGGTTGTGCTTGTCACCCGACATGCGATCGGCCACGACCGCCGACATGAGCGACTCGATCGCGCCGAGCATCGCGACGGTGACCGCCGGCGAGAGCAGCTTCAACAGGAGCGCCGGCTCCATCGACGGAATCTGCATGTGGGGCAGGCCGGACGGCACGCCGCCGAAGCGGGTGCCGATCGTCTCCACCGGCAACTGCAATCCCCACGCGATCGCCGTGCCGAGGAAGAGTGCGACGATCGTGCCCGGCACACCTTTGAGATAGCGATTCACGAGCAGGATCGTGGCGAGCGAGCCGAGCGAGAGCGCGAGCGCGGTTGGCGACGTCGTGCCGATGTGCTGGCCGATCATCACCACGCGGTCCACGAAGCCGCCCGGGTTGCCCGGCATCGTGACGCCGAGAAAGTCGCGCACCTGCGTGCTCGCGATGAGGAGCGCGATGCCGTTCGTGAAGCCGATCACGATCGGCCGCGGGATGAACTTCACCGCGGTGCCCGTGCCGGTGAGCCCCATCACGATCATCAGCACGCCGGCCATGAGCGTGCACACATACAAGCCGCCGACGCCGTAGGTCGTGACGATCCCCGAGACCACGACGACAAACGCGCCGGTGGGGCCGCCGATCTGCACCTGGCTGCCGCCGAGCGCGGAGATCAGAAAGCCGGTGACGACCGCGCAGTAGATGCCCTGTTGCGGAGAGAGCCCCGACGCAATCGCGAACGCCATCGCGAGCGGCAGCGCCACGAGGCCGACGGTGATGCCGGCGACCAGATCCTGTCGAAAGGTGGCGAGCGAATAGTGCTGTAGTGCGAGGACGGACTTCGGCAGGGGCAGGGAAGAAAGTGTCTTGCTCGTCATATCAGTCCGTGATGTGAAGCAGTTGAACGGCCGATGCTAGAGTCACACTATCAGATCGTGATCGAGCCCTCGGTACTTATCTCGGCCTACGCGCAAGGCATCTTCCCGATGGCGATGGAGGATGGCGAGATCGGGTGGTTCTCGCCCGATCCGCGCGGCATCATCCCGCTCGATACCTTCATCGTGCCCAAACGGCTCGCGCGTGTGGTGCGGAGCGGCAAGTTCGAGATCGCCGTGAATCGCGACTTTCCGGGTGTGATGCAGGCGTGCGCGTCGGACCGCGAGGAAGGCACGTGGATCAATCAGGAGATCTTCGAGAGCTACGTGGCGCTCCACCGGCGCGGGCTCGCGCATTCGGTGGAGACCTGGCAGGACGGCCGGCTGGTGGGTGGTCTCTACGGCGTGCACCTCGGCGGCGCGTTCTTCGGTGAGTCGATGTTCCACCGCGTGACCGATGCGTCGAAGGTCGCGCTCGTCGCGCTCGTGGAGCGCATGCGGGCCCACGGCTTCACGCTGCTCGACACGCAGTGGACCACACCCCATCTCGAACAATTCGGCGCGGAGGAGATCCCCCGCGCCGAGTATCTGTCTCGATTGGCTGCCGCGCTCGGGCAGCGCTGTGTGTTCTGACGCGCGCTTACGCCGCGTGCTTCAGGTGCGATTTCGCGCCGTGCCGGTGTCCGTGATCCAGTTCGTGTTCGTGATGTGACACGGCCACCGCCGTGCCCGCGGTCGCGCCGCCCACCATCGTCTCGAGCTGTGCCACCGTCTGCATCGCCATCTGCGCCTGCGCGTTGAGCTCTTCGCTCGCGGCGGCGCTTTCTTCGGCGGTGGCCGCGGTGGTCTGCGTCACTTTCTCCATCTGACCCACGCCCTGCGTGATCTGGTCGATGCCCTGCGTCTGCTCGCGGCTCGCCGACGTGATCTCCGTCATGAGCCCGCGCACTTGCTGCGCCTTGTCGGTAATGGTGGCGACCGACTGGCCCATGAGCTCGACCTTCGCCGTGCCCTGCTGCGCGCGTTCGATGGCTTCCTCGATGAGGCCGGCCGTGTCTTTCGCCGCTTGCGCCGACCGCTGCGCGAGGCTGCGCACTTCGTCGGCGACCACCGCGAAGCCCATGCCCGCTTCGCCGGCGCGCGCCGCTTCCACAGCCGCATTCAGCGCGAGGATGTTGGTCTGGAACGCGATCTCGTCGATCGTCTTGATGATCTTCGAGATCTGATGAGACGAGTCGCGGATGCCGGCCATCGCCTGCACCATGTCGGTGAGCGCCGCGTTCGACTGCTGCACGGCCTGATCGGTTTCGACGACGAGCTCCGACGCGCGCGTGGCAGCAGTTTCGTTGGCGCGCGTTTTCACCGCCACGGTTTCCATGGACGCCGACGTTTCCTGAATCGACGCGGCTTGCTCGGTCGCGCCCTGCGACAACGACTGCGCCGCCGCGGCGACTTGCGTGGACGCCGCCACGACCTGCTCGGCCGACTGGCGCATCTCGGTGGCCGCCAGGCGCAGCTTCTTCGTGATGCCGCGCACGACCCAGACGACGACGGCCGCGACCGCGAGCGAGCCGATCGCCGACAGGAGGATGAGCCAGAGCGTGCGTGCCTCGGCGGCGGCACTCTCGACGTCGGCGGCCTTCAGCTTGGCTTCCTGGCCGTCGAGCATGGCATCGATGATCTTGTTGTTGTCGTCGACAAGTTCGCGGTTCTTGGTGCGCGAGTAGAGCTGCGCCTCGTGGTATTTGCCGGCCGCGATCAGCGTGTTGACGTCGGCGGTGTTGGCGACGAACTGCGTGACCAGCGCTTGGCTCTTCTTGAGGTTGTCGATGTCGGTCGGATCCTTCAGCTTCCCGAGGAGTTCGTCGGCCGCCGCCTTGTAGTCCGTGAGCGCCTTCGTGTTCCGCTCCTGCCACGTGCGCTTGCTCTCATCGTCGCGGTCGTAGCCGGCGAGGATCAGGATCTTCTCTCCGGCATAGAGTTCGAAGGCCAGCCGCTTGAGCTTGGCCTCGAGCCGGATCTTGTTCGCGCGCTCGGCGGCGACGTCGAACTGGGCCATGCCTTGTTTCTCGATGTAGAAGGTGTAGGTATTCGAAAGGAGCAACAGACCCACCAAAACGCCAATACCGGTGAGCAGTTTCTTGCCGACGGTCCACGTGACGCGCATAACGCCTCCGCGCACTTGCAGCGGCCGTTCGAGGAGTGGAGACACCTGGTGCCGACCGCAGCGCCAGAGTGAAAGGCAATGCCGCGCACTGCCCTCTAGTAAAGGTCATCGGCGCTCCAGAGAAAGGTTTACGGGACACGAACGGACACGAAACCCTTACGATGAAAGGGCATGTGGCTCGTGTCGTTTCTCGTCCTCTCACTCGCCGGGATTCCGGCAATCGCGACGTCGCCGATCGATTTTGCCGCGCCGATCTGGCGCGCGAATCCGGCCGTGCGCGCCGACGATGCGTACAAGTGGCTCTTTCAGGCGACGCGCGGCGGTGAGCACGCGATCGATCGTGAAGGCGCGTTGTCGTGGCTGCAAGACGAGTGGAAGACGCTGACGCCGCCACGCGCCGGCGAACGCGAGTGGGAGCCGCTCACGGCGGATGGCGCGATCGGCCGCCTCAATCTGCGGCCGTACCGCGCGCGTGGTGGGGATCCCGTTGCGCTCGCCGAGGCGTTCGCTCGCGCGGCGTCGTCGTTTGCGGAAGATCCGGCGGCGTTTCGTGCGGCGTGGGAGGAACTGGGCGAGCGGGTGCGCACCGCGCCGATCGGCGCGATCACGTGGACAGACTGGGCGCGTGTGGACGCGGAGGCGCGGCGGTCGAACTACGATGCGCGCCATCACAGCGCCGCGTATGAAGCCGCGGAGCGGCCGGCGTATCGCGTGCTCACGCGCGCCGAAGCCGTGCGGCTCGGCGCCGTGCGTTAGTGCACGGTGTAGGGTTCGCTGAGGGTGAACGGCGCGATCTTCGCGTCGAACTCGCCGCCGGTCGGCGTGATCATCTGGTAGGTGCCTTCCATCACGCCGAACGGCGTCCGGAGCGGGCAGCCTGAGGTGTACGTGAAGGCTTCGCCGGGAGCGAGCACCGGCTGTTCCCCGACGACACCCGGGCCTTTCACTTCTTCGACGTGCGAGTTGGCGTCGGTGATGATCCAGTGCCGCGTGAGCAACTGCACGGTCTCGTCACCGTCGTTGGTGATCGTGATCGTGTAGAGGAAGAACCAATGCCCATCAGCGGGACGCGACCGTTCGGGCGAGAACTCGGCGCTCACAAACACGCGAATTCCCCGGGTCACCACCTCAGACGTGAACATAATTCCATGATGAACGATTCGCCGAACCCGGAGCAAGCGCGACGCTGGGGCCTCTGCGCCGCCTGCGCCCACGCGCGCGCGATCGAGAGCGACCGGGGCTCGGCGTTCGTGCAGTGCGGTCTGGCGAAAGACGACCCGCGCTTCCG
>CAYFLU010000232.1:0-4749 GCA_964343975.1 uncultured Solibacteraceae bacterium | reverse complement strand
ACCGTGTAGCCGCCGCCCTCGCGGCGCTTGATCGACTGGCGGCCGCCGTTGCCGAGATAGAAGAGCGCCACGCTGTCTTCCGAGGGTTCCACCTGCGGCGCATGGCCGAGCGCGCGCATCTTCTCGCCGGTCTCTTTGGCCAAACACGCGGTGTGACAGGGTTGCTCCAGCTCCTTGCGGAAGATGTCCGCGACGATCGGCTTGGCCGCCGGATCGGACGCTTCGAACACGACGAGACCGTGACGGCCGAGCAGGTCGTCGATCCACGCGGCAAACGCCTGACCCATGCGTTGACCCGGACGGTAGTGCTTCCGGAGCCGCGCCATGAGCTCGTCTGTAAATTCGGTGACGGCGAGTTGCCCCTGCAATTCGTCGAGGGCGGTCTGGATCGCCTCGTCGAGCGTGAGCTGCGCGACCGGACGTTCACCGGCGCCCTCGAGATTGGCGAGCGTGACGTCGCGGGGATGCAGATCCGAGTCGAGCACATGCGCGGTGCGCACCTCATCCCAGTCGTGATCTTCGGATTCGACCCAGAACACCGGAATGGCGGCGATGCCGTGCTTGGCCGAGACCTTGCGCGCGAGCTGAATGGCCGTGATGGCCTTGAGCAACGTGTAGAGCGCACCGCCGAAGAGACCGGCCTGCTGTCCCGTGATGACGGCGACGGCGTCCTTGTCGGCCAGACGCGAGGCCACGGCCCGTGCATGCGTATGTGCCCCGCGGCGCTCGAGCTGATTCGAGACCACCTTGGCGATGGCGGCGCGATCGTGCGGACTCTTCTGCACGCGCGCGATGGTCTCCTTCCACGCCGCTGGATCCGCAGGGTTGCCGGCGAAGAGCGATGCGACGCTGTCGAAATCCGACGAATAGGCGCTCACGAGCGGTCGGATCCACGAAAAACGACGAAGGTCGATCGACTGCCGGACAATGCCGGACGCCGTGGTTGCGGCAGCGGGCTGCATCCAGCGAATCTACTACAGACGACGGCGTGTTACTATTATGTGGATCGCCAAGGAGTGCCTTCGCTGCCCTTCGACGAATCCCAGACCTTTCCTGCTCCGCCCGCATTTGGCCCGTTTCGGGTCCTCCACCAAGTGGGGAGCGGCGTTCTCGGTCCTGTTTTCCGTACCTACGACCCACAGGCTGATCGCCTCGTTGCCGTCAAAGCATTTCGTCTCGACCTCATTCCCGAGGATGTTGCGCGTTTGTCATCGGCGCTCGCGCCGTTGGCGGGTGCGAATGGCGTGATCGCTGCGGGACTCGAGGGCGGCACCGCGTATCTGGCCATGCCGTATCAGGCCGCCGAAACACTCGACGTCGCGTTGCGGCATCTTGCACCAGCCACACTTGATGCGGCGATGCCGGTGCTGTCTGGTATTGCGCGCGCGATCGACGCGGCGTGGGCGTCCGGCGCTGCGTACGGGCACGGCGCCCTGCATCCGCGCGACATCTTCGTGCCGGCCGGCGGTGACCGCGACGCCGTGGCCGTCACGGGATTCGGTGTGGCCCCCGCGCTGGAATCGCTCGGGGCGCGTGCGCCGATTCGCCGGCCCTACACGGCGCCGGAGCGCGCGGCCGGCGGGGCCTGGACCATTCGCGCGGACATCTATTCACTCGGCGCGATCGCCCATGAACTGTTGACCGGTCGACGGCCGGCCGGCCCCGGTCAACAAGACGGCACATTCCCGGCGGCGATGCCCGCCGAGCAGCGCGTGCGCGTGCGTCGCGTGCTGGCGCGCGCATTGGCCGAATCGCCCGAGCAGCGCTTTGCGTCCGCGCAGGAATTTGTGACAGCGCTCGAACAGCCGGACGTCGCGTTGGATACGGCGCCGCTGCTGGAGTTGGCCGAGGCGGCCGAGGCCCCGGCGCCCGCGCCGCTGCGCGTGCCGTCTCCAACACCCGCCGTCTCCGAGCCTGTCGTCGAGGCGCCGTTCGCCGCGCCGCCCGCCGATGCGCAGGACAGCGACGACGCGCGCGGCGTGCGACGTCGGTTACGCGCGGTGACGCCGCCGCGACCGGTGGCACGTCCCGCGTCCCGCGAGGCGGAGGCTGACGTCGTGGATGCCGCGCCACTCCGACCGCTGCCGTCGTCTGACGTCGACGATTTGCGGCTGGGGGCGGCGAGTGCCGAGCGCGCGCCCGTCGTCACGACCGTGGCCCTGCCGTCGCCGTTTCCGGTGGCGGCGCTCATCGCCGCCGGCGTGGCCGGCATCGTGATCGGTGCCGCCGGCATGCATGTGTGGTTGACGCAGCGCGTGACCGTGGCGGCCCCGACGCGCACCGAAACCGCCGCGCCCGCGGTGCCCGCGCCGGTGACCAAGCCAGAGTCGCGTCCGGCGCCTACAGATACCGAAGTCGCCGTGACGCCGCCGGAGCCCGCGAAGACGCCGGCGGCCCCGGCGGCGCTCGGCACGATCGCTGTGCGGGCGACGCCGTCGGGCGCTGCCGTCTCGATTGACGGCAAGGCGGCCGGCCGGGCCCCGATGACCGCCACCGACATGACGGCTGGCACCCATACGGTGGTCGTCAGCAAGCCCGGATACGTGGCCGAGACGCACAAGGTGACGCTCTCGGCCAAAGACATGAGCGGCGTACTCTCCGTGACGCTCGAGGCGGAGAAAGCGCCCGCGCCGGCCAAATCGGCGGTGGGCACCGTGATTGTGGACTCGCGTCCGAAGGGCGCACACGTCACAATGGACGGTCACAGCGTTGGCAGCACACCGCTCACACTGCCTGGGCAGAAGCCCGGGACGCACACAGTGCGCGTGGAGCTGCCGGGGTACAAGGCGCTGACGACGACGGTAACAGTGAAAGCCGGCGAGACGGCCAGGGTGGCCGTGACGCTGGAACCACGATGATCGGGCTGGCGAAGTGACGATGGACGCAATCCTGGCGTTGGAAAATGGGCAGTGGTTCCGCGGCAAAGCCGCGGGCGCCGCGGGGGAAACCGGCGGAGAAGTGGTGTTCAACACGAGCATGACGGGGTATCAGGAAGTCCTGACCGACCCGTCCTACTCGGGGCAGATCGTCACGATGACGTCGGTCGAAATCGGCAACTACGGCGTGGCGCGCGCGGACGAGGAATCGCGCGGCCTGCATGTGGCCGGGTTCATCGTGCGCAGCGAGTCGCCGATCGCGAGCAACTGGCGGGCGGATGGCACGCTCCGCGACTACCTCACGTCCAACGGCATCGTCGCGATCTCCGACATCGACACGCGCGAACTGACGCGGGTGCTGCGGTCGAGCGGCGTCATGCGCGGCGTGATCGCAACGGGGCATCAGGATCCCGAGGCGCTCGTGGCCAAGGCGCGCGCCTTGCCGCAGATGGAAGGCAGCGACCTCGTTCAGGGCGTGACGTGCGACTCGGCGTTCGACTGGATGCCGCCGGCCGACGATCCCACGTATGTCGTGGCGCCGGAGCGGGCGGCGCGCCGCCGCCTGCGGATCGCGGCCTACGACTACGGCATGAAGTGGAACATCCTGCGCCGGTTCACGGCGCACGGCTGTGACGTGCGCGTGTACCCCGCGAAGACGCCGGCGGCCGACGTGCTGGCCACCAAGCCCGATGGCGTGTTTCTCAGCAACGGCCCCGGCGATCCGGCCGTCCTGTCGTACGCGATTGCGAACGCGAAGGTGATGATCGACGCCGACGTGCCGGTGTTCGGCATCTGCCTTGGGCATCAGATCCTGAGCCTCGCGATGGGCGCCGAGACATTCAAGTTGAAGTTCGGCCATCGCGGCGCGAACCATCCCGTGAAGGAACTGCAGAGCGGCAAGATCGAGATCACGTCGCAGAACCACGGGTTTGCGGTGAATCCCGACACGCTGCCGTCGCACGTGAAGGTCACGCATCTGAATCTGTACGACGGCACGATCGAAGGCGTGCGGCATGCGAGCCGCCCGGTCTTCTGCGTGCAGTACCACCCGGAGGCGGCGCCCGGCCCGCACGACGCCGACTACCTGTTCAGCCAGTTCCTCGGAGAGATGGAAGCCCGTGCCTAAGCGGACCGACCTCAAACGCATTCTGGTGCTCGGCTCCGGCCCGATCGTGATCGGGCAGGCGTGCGAGTTCGACTACTCGGGCACGCAGGCCTGCAAGGCCCTGCGCGCCGAGGGCCTCGAAGTGATCCTCGTCAACAGCAACCCGGCGACGATCATGACGGATCCGGAATTCGCCGATCAGACGTACGTCGAGCCGCTCACGGCTGATGTGGTCGAGAAGATCATCGCGAAGGAACGGCCGGACGCGGTGTTGCCGACGGTTGGCGGACAGACGGCGCTGAATCTCGCCGTCGAACTCGCCGAGAAGGGCATTCTCGCCAAATACGGCGTCGAGCTGATCGGCGCGTCGATCACGGCGATTCAGGTGGCCGAAGACCGTCAGAAGTTCAAGGACGCGATGCGCGACATCGGCGTCGACGTGCCGCGCAGCCGGGTCGTCAACGCCATGGATGACGCGATGGCGGCGGCCGAAGACATCGGGTTCCCGATCATCATCCGGCCGTCGTTCACGATGGGCGGCGTGGGCGGCGGCATCGCCTACAACGTCGACGAGTTCCGCGAGATCGCGGGTCGCGGGCTCAGCATGAGCCCGGTCCACGAGATTCTGGTCGAGCAGTCGGTGATCGGCTGGAAGGAATTCGAGCTCGAGGTCATGCGCGACTGCGCGGATAACTTCGTCGTGATCTGCTCGATCGAGAACATCGATCCGATGGGCGTGCACACGGGCGACTCGATCACGATCGCGCC
>CAYFLU010000231.1:0-4752 GCA_964343975.1 uncultured Solibacteraceae bacterium | reverse complement strand
AGACTGCGCGGTTTGCCACGGTGTGTTTGCATGCGGGACAGGAGCCGGATCCGACGACCGGCGCGATCATCACGCCGATCTTCCAGACATCGACGTACGTGCAGGACGAGTTGGGCAAGCACAAGGGCTTCGAGTACGCGCGCACCCAGAACCCGACACGGGCGGCGCTTGAGGCCAACCTGGCGGCGATCGAAGCCGGCGTGGCCGGCTTCGCGTTCGCGTCGGGGATGTCGGCGGTGGGCGCCATCGCGGCGCGGCTCTCCTCGGGCGACCATGTGATCGTCACCGACAATACGTATGGCGGCACGTTCCGGTTGTTCGACAAGGTGCTGACGCGCTACGGCTTGCAGTTCAGCTACGTCGACACGTCGGATGCGGCCGCGGTCGAACGCGCCTTCACGCCCAAGACGAAGCTCGTCTTCATCGAGACGCCGACCAACCCAGTGCTGCGGCTCACCGACATCGCGGAGATCGCCGCCATCGCGCATGCCCACGGCGCCATTCTGGCCGTCGACAACACGTTCGCCAGCCCGTGCCTGCAGCGGCCGCTCACGCTCGGTGCCGACCTCGTCATGCACAGCACGACGAAGTACCTGAATGGCCACTCCGACTCGATCGGTGGCGTGGTCGTGGCCAAGCGCGACGAAGACATCGAGTGGCTGCGCTTCATCCAGAACTCGGCCGGCGCGATCCTGAGCCCGTTCGACTCGTGGCTGGTGCTGCGCGGCACGAAGACCCTGCCCCTGCGCATGAAGCAGCACACGGCCAACGGCGTGGCGCTCGCGCAGTTCCTCGAGACCCACCCGCGGGTGAAGAAGGTGTTCTACCCGGGCCTGCCCTCGCATCCGCAGTACGCCCTCGCGCAGAAGCAGATGCCCAACGGCTGCGGCGGCATGCTCTCGTTCGAAGTCGGCTCGCTCGAAGAGGCGCGCGGCGTGCTGAACCGGTTCAAGCTCATGGCCCTCGCCGAGAGCCTCGGCGGCGTGGAGACGCTCGTCTGTCACCCGGCGTCGATGACGCACGCCTCGGTGCCGCCGGATCGGCGCGCCCAGATCGGCCTGTCGGACGCGATGATCCGCATCTCGGCGGGCATCGAAGACATCGAAGACCTGATCGAGGACCTCACGCAGGCCCTCGGCTAAGTCAGTTCTCGTCGAGCCAGGCGAGATAGGCCTCGCTGCCCGCCACGATCGGCAGCACGATGAACTCGGGCACGTCGTGCGGGCTCAGCGCCTGCACCGCCTGATCAAGCGCCCCGATCTTGTCGGCCGTCGTCTTCATGATGATCTGCACTTCCGCATCGCACTCCACCGCGCCCTGCCAGCGGTAGACCGATGTGACGCCGGGCAGGATGTTCACGCACGCCGCCAATCCGCGTTCGACGAGCGTGCGAGCCATGCCGGCCGCATCAAAGCCGGCCGGTACCGTGGTGAGCGCGACAACGAAGTTCCCCATGATGGTGATTTTCCTCTTGTACTCCCGATAAAAACCTGTTACAACTCTTCTCGGCGTGAACGAGCCTCTCCTGCCCTTGCACGACGACACGGATCCGATGCCGACGGCCGACACGGCCGCCCCGGCGACGGCCGCGTCTGCCGTCACCCCGCTGCGGGCGCGTGCGCGCCGCCGCGTGGTCGGGCTCGAGGCGCGTAGCCGCCGCCAGAAGGGCATCCGCTACGTGTTTCTCGCGGTGTCGGCGGCCTTCATGATCAACGCCGTCGTCGGCGACAACGGCCTGCTGGCGTCGATGAAGGCCAAGCGCCAGTCGCAGGAGATGCAGGCGGCCCTGAACGCGCTGCGCGTGGAAAACCAGCAGCTGCGCAACCGGGCCAACCGGCTGAAGAACGACCCGACGGCGATCGAAGAAGAAGCCCGCAAGAACCTCGGCCTGATCCGGCCGGGCGAAACGCTGGTCATCGTCAAAGACGCGCCAGCCTCCAAGTAAGTCCATGCTCCGCGGCGCCTGGCAACTGACCCGGTCGCTGCTCACCCTGCCGGCCTATCGCCGCGAACTGCAGCAGCGCGCCGCCACGGACCGCACCCTCGACCAGCACATGGCCACGGCCTTCGAGACGGGCCACGGCATGCTCTACATCCGCCCGTATCAGGTGCCGATGGAGATTCGCGCCCTGCTCGAGCGGCTGACCGCGGCGCCGCCCCAGCGCGTGCTCGAAATCGGCACGTCCAAGGGCGGCACGCTCTACCTCTTCTGCCGCGTGGCCACGCCAACGGCGACCCTCGTCACGGTCGATCTGCCCGGCGCCTGGCTCCGCGGGCACTATCCGCGCTGGAAAGACGGCCTGTACCGCTCCTTCGCGGGACCGCAACAGACCGTGGTCACGATGCGCGGCGATTCTCACTCGGCGGCCACGGCCCGGCAGGTGGAGTCCTGCTTCGGCGGACAGCCGATCGACTTCCTGTTCATCGACGGCGACCATTCCTACGAAGGCGTGGCCGACGACTTCGAGCGCTATCGTCGCCTCGTCCGCCCCGACGGCCTCATCGCCTTTCACGACATCGCCCCGGGCCCTCCGGAGAGCGTCGGCGGCGTGCCCCAGTTCTGGAACGACGTGAAGACCAACTACCGGCATGTGGAGTTCATCGAACATGCCGATCAGGCCGGTCTCGGCATCGGCGTGCTCGAGAACGCCGGCACCTTTGGGAAATAGGGAGATCACCGTGCGACTCGCGATGGTTCAGCGCGTGGTGGCGATCGCGGCGATCGCGGCGGCCGTCACCATGGGCACGGGCTGCAGCACCACACCGACGACACCCACCGGCCCGGCGCCGGTGCTGACGAAGGTGTCGCCGACCTCGGCCGCGATCGGCGACACCATCACGATCACCGGCACGGGCTTCACCGCCACCGGCAACACCGTCAAACTCGGATCCGGCTACACCGCCGCGCTGAACTCGTCCACGACCACGACGCTCACCTTCACGGTGCCGAGCGCGTTGGGCGTGTGCGCGCCCACAGCTCAGGCCTGCGTGGCGCTCGCGCTGACGGTGTCGCCCGGCGCCACGACGCTGGCCGTGCTGAACAGCAACGGCACGAGCAACGAGCTCGCCTTCACGGTCGTCGCGAAGTAGCCCGCAACTCGTCCGCTACTTGCGGAATGCGGCGGAAATCAGCGACAGCACGACGCTCACGACGATGCAGGTGACGATCGGAAAGTAGAAGGTGGAGTTGCCGCGCTTGATCAGAATGTCGCCCGGCAGGCGGCCGAGCGGCACGCCGAATTCCACGAGCAGGCCGCCCACGACCATCAACACACCCGCACCGATCAGCAGACGGCCCATGGCGCCGATCTTACACAAGGCAGCCATTCCCTTCGCGGTGGTGTCTAACTTGATAACCGCACAACTTGAGCGCCGGCGTCACGCCGGCGAGGAGGAAGCCATGGCCAGGCAATGGCAGACAGTACTCGTGTCGATGGCGGCGCATGTCGTCGGCCTCACGCTGCTCGTCGTCATCCCGCTCGTCGCGATGGAGGGGCTGCCGGATATTCCGACCACCGCGATGTTCGTGCCGATCGCGATGACGACGCCGGAGGTGCCGCCGGCGCCGTCACCGCGCGCACCGGCGTCAACCGCAGCGCCGACCGACGTCGCGACCGTGCCGACGACGGCGCCCACGACGATCACGCCTGAACTGCCGGCGTCTGCGCCGCTGCCCGGCGGCATCACGGGCGGCGCCATCGACGGCGGCGTCGGCGAGGTGCTCGGACGGAATCCGGCGGCGGACGTGCACGTGCCGCCGCCCCCGCCGAAGCGCAGCGACGACCCCGTGCGTGTGGGCGGCAACGTCAAGCCGCCCGTGCGCGTGTCGTTCGTCGCGCCGGCGTATCCGCCACTCGCGCTCACCGCGAAAGTGTCCGGCGCTGTGATCCTCGAAGCCGTGATCGGCACGGACGGCGCCGTGCGCGACGTGCGCGTGCTCCGGTCGATTCCGCTTCTGGACGACGCGGCGGTGGCGGCGGTCAAGCAGTGGCGCTACTCGCCCACGCTCCTGAACGGCGTGGCGGTGCCGGTGGTGATGACGGTGACGGTGCAGTTCGGCATGGGCGGCTGAACGCGGCCCCAAACGAAGAACGGGCCGCAGCGGAGACGCTGCGGCCCGTTGAAGTTGGTTGCGGGGGCAGGATTTGAACCTGCGACCTTTGGGTTATGAGCCCAACGAGCTACCGGACTGCTCCACCCCGCGTCGACTGTTCTCACATCTTATCACAGCATGCCGGTCAGTCGCGTATTCTGGACGGGCGTGACTGGGCTCGCGGGCATCTTCGTCGCCGACATTCTCCCTATCCTACTCATCGCCGGCACCGGCTTCCTCCTCGCACGTACGCGCAAGGCCGAGGTCAAGACCGTCACGAACGTGGCCTTCTACGCCCTCCTGCCCTGCCTCATCTTCCACATGCTCGTCACGTCGCCCGTGAGCGGCCCCACGTTGACCGCCATGGCCTCGATGGCCACGATCATCGCGGTGGCCATGGGCATTGTCGGCGCCGTGCTGGCGCGCCTCCTGCGCCTCGGCCGCGCCGAGACGAGCGCGTTTCTCCTGATCGTGATGTTCTCGAACGGCGGCAACTACGGCCTGCCCGTCGTCTCGTTCGCCTTCGGCGCCGAGGCGCTGGCCTTCGCCACCGTATTCTTCCTGACGGGCGCCGTCCTCAACAACACGCTCGGCATCGCCATCGCCGCCGCCGGCCGCCAGCCCCTCGGCCCGGCCCTCCGCGGCGTGCTCAAGATCCC
>CAYFLU010000230.1:0-4814 GCA_964343975.1 uncultured Solibacteraceae bacterium | reverse complement strand
GTCTGCAAAACCTCCACCCCCGGTTCAATTCCGGGCGGCGCCTCCAACCCTCCTCATGGTGCCTTCCGACGCGAAGGACTTCCGCCACACCGCCGTGGCCCGCCAACCGATCCTCGATCGGCATGGCCATCTCGTGGCGTACGAACTGCTCTTCCGGTTCACCGATCAGGACCACTCCGCAACGCCCGGTGCGGCGACGGCCAGCGTCATCGCGACGACGTTTGCGGAACTCGGCATGGGGCCGTATCTCGGGTTCATCAACGTCGACGACGCGTTCCTGCGTTCCGGCTACGTGAGCCTGCTGCCCACGGGCAAAGTCGTGCTCGAGCTCCTCGAGACGATCGACAGTGGCACCGCGACCGTGAGCCGCTGTCGTGAGCTGAAGGAGATCGGGTACCAACTCGCGCTCGACGACTACGACGGGCGTCGCGCGGATCTCGCGCCGCTCCTGGCGCTCGCCGACATCGTCAAGGTCGACATCCGGCTCGTGCCGGATGGACAGTTGCGTCCACTGGTGCGGCAACTGCGGCGTGCCGGCCGGAGACTGCTGGCCGAGAAAGTGGAGACGCGCGCCGAGTTCCGGCGCTGCCATGCGCTCGGGTTCGACCTGTTTCAGGGGTTTCATTTCGCCAAGCCGGAGACGCTCTCCGCGCACCGGCCCTCGGCGAATCGCCTGGCGTTGCTGCAGTTGCTCACGCTGCTCATGAACGACGCCGACGCGTATGCGATCGAGGCGGCGTTCAAGCCACACGCGGATCTGTCGGTCACGTTGTTACGACTCGCCAACTCGGCGGCGTTTGGCTTGCTGAGTCCGATCGCGTCTGTGCGTCAGGCCGTGGTCATGTTGGGCCGGCGTCGCCTGGAGGCGTGGTTGCAGTTGCTCATGTACACGGCGGGCCACGGGCGTGCCGGTGTGCCGCTGTTGCAGCTGGCCAGTTCACGTGGCCGGTTTCTGGAACTGCTCGCGGGGGTGCTGCGGCCGGGAGACGCGGACATGCAGGATCTGGCGTTCATGGTCGGCATCCTGTCGCTGATGGACTCGCTCATCGACGTCCCGATGCCGGCCTTGCTCGATCAGATCAATCCTGTCCCGGCCGTGCGCGATGCTCTGTTGGGGCGCCGGGGCGTGCTCGGCGACCTGTTGTCACTGGCCGAGCGGCTCGACACGGCGGACGGGGCCGGCGTCGACGGGCTGCTGGCGGCCATGCCGGTGCTGCGCGGGGCACTCGTGCGGTGTCAGTTCGAGGCCTTTCAATGGGCGCATGCGGTGACCGCGACCGTGGAGCCTCCGCACACCGTGACACCGCACCGGTAAGCCAAAGCCTCGGCACGGGCTTACGGGGAGGTGCTACCCTTGAGTTCAGACAGGGCCTGCGCCCGGTGTTCGCCGCCAACCGGTGTGTCCGGCAGATCCTGCACGATGTTCCTCAGGGCGCGGCATCGCAACCCCACCGCGGGGGAGGCGTTGATGTCGTCGTCACGGCCGACCGATCTCCGACCTGATCGGCCTCCACAGCTCGAACCGTCGCTGTTGTTCGTCCGCCTCACGCTGGCGGCGTTGACGTACGGCTCCGCGCTCTATGCGGCTGTGATGTACGTGCTGATTCCCGAGCAGCACTGGCGCTTCGGTGCCGTGCTCGCGCTCGTGAGCGTCACGGCCACATCGTGGTTTTTCCTGCGCCGCCAACAGATTCGTGCGGCCATGTGGGTGTTGGCCATTGGCGGCTGGCTCTACGCCACGACGACGGCGGCGTTGCTCGGCGGTCCCGTGGCACCGGCGGCCGCGATCTATCCGCTGACGGTCATTCTGATCGGGTGGCTGGCGGGCGCACGCGGCGCGGTGATTGCGGCCGCCATTACCTCGTTGACCCTTCTGGCCATCGTGGCCGGCAATGCGCTCGGCTACGCACCACCGCTCCCGAAGACGCCGCTCATCCTGCACTGGATCATCCAGTCGGGCGTCGCGTTGTTGGCGGCGGTCTTGATTCGTTCGGTGGCCGCGTCGTACGGCGCGCGGTTGCAAGATCTGCAGACGGTTCACGCGGATCTGCACCGCGCGCAAGCGGTGGCGGGCGTCGGCAGCTGGTCGTACGACCTGGCGAGCGACCGCATGACCTTGTCTGCCGAGACGTGCCGCATCTTCGGGATTCCCGAGGGCACGGGCGGCAGTCATCGCGCGTATTTGTCACGCGTGCATCCCGACGACCGAGAGCGCGTGCAACAGGCGTGGGATGCCGCGTTGGCGGGCGGGCCCGTGTTCGACGACGAGCACCGCATTCTCGTCGGTACGCGGGTGCGGTGGGTGCGGCAGGTTGCCGAAATCGAACGTGACGCCGCCGGTCGCGCAGTCCGGAGCGTGGGGACCACGCAGGATGTCACCGAACGGACGGAGCGCGAGGCGGAGGCCCGCGAGGCGCGCCGCCGGTTGCAGGCGACCCTCGATGCGATCCCGGATCTGCTCTTTGAAGTGGATCGCGACGGCACGTATCTCGACTGGCATTCGCCGAATACCGAATTGCAGGCTGCCGCGCCGGCCGCCTTCGATGCCTCGGCCCGCGGGCGGCGCATTCGCGACGTGATGCCGCCAGAGGTGGCCGCCGTGTGCGCGGACGCCATTGCGCAGGCCGATGCGGAAGGGCAAGCGCACGGGCATCAGTATTCGCTCGATCTGCCGCACGGACGTCGCTGGTTCGCGCTGTCGGTGTCGAAGAAGGCCGCCGATCCTGGGGAGCCCACGCGCTTCATCCTGCTCGCGCGTGACATCACTCGGCGGCGCGAATCGGAAGATGCGCTTCGCAACGAGGAAGCGAAGCTCGAGTGCATTCTCGGCACGACGGCCGACGGGTTGCTCACGGTGGATCGCGCGGGCCGCGTGATCCAGTTCAACCGGCGGTTCGTGGACCTCTGGCGCGTGCCGGAGAGTGTGATGGCGGCCCGTGATGCGGCTGCGATCTTTGCGCATCTGGCGGCGGTCCGCCGCCGACGAATCCGAAGCGCTGCGCTTTCTGGCGGAGATCGGCGACGAAGAGACGTCGGCCGGTACGGTGCGCCTGATGGACGGACGTGTGTTCGAACGGTTCACGGCGCCGCTCCGCATCGGCGCCGCGCTGTCGGGGCGGGTGTGGTCGTATCGCGACATCTCCGACCGGGTCAGCGACCAGCAGCGACTGGCGCTCGCCGGCGAAGTCACGCGGACGGTGTTCTGGGAGATCGACTTCGACGCGGATCAGCTGCGCGTCGATGCGGAACGGCTGCGCGACCTGAACATCGCGACGGATCCCCCGATCCAGCGGCTGTCGGATTGGGTCGGGCGGATCCATCCGGATGACCGCGACCGCTTCGTGCATGGCGTCGCGAAAGCCGTGCTGCCCGGCGCGCCGCCGTTCGACATGGAGTACCGCGCGTGCGACGTCTCGGGCGACTGGGCCTGGATCCACACGCGCGCGGGCACGGTCCGTCGTGATGCGCAAGGGCGCTCCACGCGTGTGGTGGGGACGGCCATGAACATCACCGCCCGCAAGGCTGCGGAATCCGTCCTGCGGGAACAGGACAGTCGGCTCGCGGCGGTGTTTCAGGCGAGCCCGCTGCCGAGCGTGATCACCCGTTTGGTGACGGGAGAGGTGCTCGACGTCAACGACGCGGGGCTGCTCTGGTTCGGCGCGCCGCGCGAGCAGGTGATTGGCCGGTCGGTCGACTCCCTGCAGTTGTATCCCAATCCGTCCCGGCGCGCGGCGATGATGGCGGCGCTCGAGGCCGACGGCACCGTGGACGCGTTCCCCGTGGAGGTGCGTCAGTACAACGGCGAGTTGCGTGCCGTGGAAGTGTTCGGCCGCATCGTGCCCATCAACGGCGAACGGTGTGTCGTCGCCGTGGTGAGCGACGTCACGGAACGCCAGCGGTTCGAGGAGCGGCGGCTGCAGGCCCAGAAGCTCGAGGCGCTCGGCACGCTGGCCGGTGGCATTGCGCATGACTTCAACAACATCCTCGCGGACATCCGCGGCAACGCGGACCTCGCGGCCGATGAGCTGGCGAGCCACCCGGTGGCGGTGGAGAGTCTGGCCGAGATCCAGAAGGCGACGGTCCGCGCCAGCGATCTCGTCCGGCGCATCATGCTGTTCGGACGGCCGAAAGAAACGCGGCATGAGGTCGTCGACCTCCGCCTGGTCGTCGACGAAGTGCTGAGGTTGCTGCGATCGACGCTGCCGGCCGGTATTCTGCTCCGGACGGAGTTCTCGCCGGCCACGCCGCGGGCGTGGGCCGATGCCGGACAGGTGCACGAGGTGGTCGTGAATCTCACGACGAATGCCGCGCACGCCATCGGCGCCGCGGCGGGCACGATCACGTATCGCGTCGAACCGGTCACGGTGACGCCCGGAGATGCGGCCGGCATTCCGGGCCTCGAGCCGGGGCATTACGTGCGGCTGTCGGTGGTCGACACGGGCTCGGGCATTGACCCTGCGAGGCTGGAGCGCATCTGCGACGCGTTCTACACGACAAAACCGCAGGGCGAAGGCACCGGTCTGGGGCTGTCGGTGGTGCACGGCATCATGCGGAGTCACGGCGGTGCCGTCACCGCCGAGAGTGCCGTCGGCGCCGGTTCCACGTTTGCCGTGTACTTCCGTCAGGCCACCGACGGTCGCGGCGCGGTGCACGTGCCGCCCGCCACGCCCGCATCCGCACCGGGCGCGCGCGTGCTCTTCGTGGACGACGAACCCGCTCTGGCCGAGATGGCCCGCAAGGCTCTGCCGCGTTTCGGCCACGTGGTGACCGCCTTCACGAATCCGCAACAGGCCGTCGAGTATTTTGCGGCGGAT
>CAYFLU010000229.1:0-4842 GCA_964343975.1 uncultured Solibacteraceae bacterium | reverse complement strand
GCGCGCGCGGCCGTGCTCTCCACGCTCGATCGGCTCGCGGCCGCGTATCGCGCGCACGACGATGCGCCGCGCGATCCGGATGCGTTGTCCGCCGCGGTGCACGTGTGGATCGAGCGGCAGACCTTCACGCCGCGACGCGGCACGACCGGCGTGCATCTGGTCGATGCCGTGGCCGCGCGCTTCGGCGCGTTCGATCACGTGCATCTCGTCGGCCTGGTCGATGCGGAATGGCCCGAGCGCCAACGTCGGAGCATCTTCTACACGAGCAGTTTGCTGAAAGACCTCGGATGGCCGAGCGAGATCGATCATCTGAAGTCGCAACAGGCCGGCTTCCGCGATCTCGTCACGCTGCCACGCCGCACGCTCGGCCTGAGCGCCTTCCAGCTCGAGGGCGATGCGGTCGTTGCCGCGACGCCGCTCACCGAAGAAGCGCGGATGCTGCCGCGGGAAGTGGTGCCGATGCCCGAGGCGCGCGTCTTCGCCGACGAGCGCCTGGCACTGGCGCCTGTCGTGGCGGATCAGGCGCCCGGGCCGGCCGCGTGGCTCGCGCTGCGGCAGGCGCGGCCGGAATTGACGACGCCGGCGTATCGCGGCGATGTGGGGGCGCAGCCGCCGCGCGAGTACCGCGTGTCGTCGCTCGACCGCTTCGTCGAGTGTCCGTTCAAGTATTTCGCCGGCGCCGTGCTGCGCCTCGACGAGGAAGTCGACGAGGATCCGGCGCTGACACCGCGCGAGCGCGGCACGTTGCTGCACGGGATCTTCGAGCAGTTCTATCGCGACTGGGACGCGGCCGGGCGCGGGGCCGTCACGATGGCGAACGTGCCCGATGCGATCGCCGCCTTCGAAGCGATCGCGCACGAGCGGCTGGCCGCCTTGCCGGAAGCCGACCGGGTGATCGAATCCGCGCGGCTTCTCGGCTCGATCGTGATGCGCGGCGCGGCGGAGCGCGTATTCTTCCTCGAGGCGGCCGACGCGCGCGGCGTCCGTCGCCGGTGGCTCGAGCACGCGATGAACGGCACATACGACTTTCCGGCCGGGTTCGCGCCGCCGAAGCCGATTGCCATTCGCGGGGTGGCCGATCGCATCGACGAACTCGACGACGGTTCGCTGCGCCTGATCGATTACAAACTGTCGCGTCCGCCGGGGGAGGGCGCGGTGCAGCTGAAGGTGTACGGCTACGCGGCGCAGCGTCTGTTCGAAGCCGCGGACGGACAGCGTCACCCGGTGTCGGCCGCGTCCTACATCGCGTTTGGCGATGACGGCGCGATCGAGACGCCCGTGGCGCTCAAAGGCGGCTCGGTGGCGGAGGCCATCGATGCGGGGGCGCAGCAGTTCGCGGCGCACGTGACCGCGATCGAGGCGGGCACGTTCCCGCCGAAACCGGAGAACGCCGGCTTGTGCGAGTGGTGCGCGTTCGCGCTCGTGTGCCGCAAGGAAACCGTCGAGACGGAGGAGGACGATGCAGCAGCCGAATCTGTTTGACGACCTGCCGTCGTCCGATCCGCGCATGCGCACGCCGGTGACCGAGGCCGCGCCGATCGATGCCGATGATCGCGTGTTTGCGGCCGACCCATCGAATCACGTCGTGCTCGAGGCATCGGCCGGCACCGGGAAGACCAAGGTACTCGTCGATCGTTACGTCAATTTGCTCGAGGCGGGCGTTGATCCGCGCAACATCCTGGCGATCACGTTCACCCGCAAGGCCGCGGCGGAGATGCGCGAACGCGTGCTGTCGACCTTGCGCGACCGGGTGGCCACCAGCAAGGCGCTACAGGCGCGCTGGGCGGCGCTGCGCGACCGCGTGGCCGAGATCAACATCTCGACGATCGATGCGTTCTGCTTCGGACTCTTGCGCGAGTTTCCGCTCGAAGCCGACGTGGATCCGGCATTCGAGATCGCGGACGAAACCGAAGTGCCGCGCTTCCGTACTGAAGCGGTCGAATTGACCCTGCGCGCGTGTCGCGAGCACTTGCTCGATCAGGAGCCGGTGCGCCTGCTCCTCGCGTTCAAGACGACGAATCAGCTGCGCGCCGCGCTCGACCGCCTACTCGATGCGCGTCACGTGTCGGTGTCGGCCGTGCGCGAGTTCGTCGCGCGTCAGCCGGACGGCCGCGATGTGCCGTCCGCGTGCACCGCGTTCATCGAGCGGATCGCGCGTGTGCTGGCCGACGACGGCCAGCGCACCGCGCTGCTCCTGCGCGGGCCGCGCACCGCGCGATTTGCGCGGCTGGCGATGGATCTGGGAGCGATCGCGGCCGGCACGTTCGATCTGTCCGCCGCCGCAGACGTGCGCCGGTTGCAGCGCGAGCTCGGCTGGTATTTCCTGACGAGCCAGGGCGACCCGCGCAAGATCGGCCATCGGGAGTTGTCGAAGGCCTTTGCGAGTGACGCCGACAAGAAGGCGCATGGAGCCGCGCTGGCCGCGCTCGCGCCTGAGGTGGCGAGTGCCCTCGATGGCCTGACGCGCGCGGTCAACGCGCTTCTGTCTCGCGGGCTGCTCGCGATGCTGGAAGAAGCGGTGCGGCAATTCGAGCGGCTGATGACCGAGCACGCCGTGCTCGATTTTCCGGCGATGCTCGATCGCGCCGTGAAGCTGCTGCGCCGGCAGGAGGAATTCGCGCGCAGCCGCCTGAAGTTGCAGTCGCGTTATCACCATCTCCTCGTGGACGAGTTTCAGGACACGAGCCAGGCGCAGTGGGACTTGATTACGCTCCTCACCGAAGCGTGGGCCGAAGGCGAGGGCGCCGAAGATACTGCGCCGTCGATCTTCATCGTCGGCGACCGGAAGCAGTCGATCTACCGGTTCCGCTACGCGGAAGTGACGCTGATGGATGTGGCGGCCGAGTTCATCGGGGCGCTGCGCCCGGGCCTGCAGGTGCGTCGCGCGATTCAGCAGAGCTTCCGCTCGGTGCCGGAGCTGCTCGGGTTCGTGAATGCCGTGTCGGATGAAATGCGCAGTGACGCGACGATTCCCGAGCGCTTCGAGTACCGCGATATCGACCGGTTTCCGGGCGTGTCGCTGCAGCCGGGCGCGCGCCGCGATGGCGCGCCGGTGCTCGGCATGGCAGTGGGCAGTTCCATCACCGAAGCGGCCAATGCGGTGGCCACCGAGGTGCAGCGCCTGCTGACGTCGGGCACGGTCGTGCGCGACCGCCGCGGCGCGCGGCCGATCCAGCCCGACGACATCGCGATCCTGTTCCGCAGCCGCGCGGGCCACCGTTACTACGAAGACGCGCTCGACGCGCGGGGCATCCGCACCTACGTTTACAAAGGCCTCGGCTTCTTCGATGCGCCGGAAGTGCAGGACCTGCAGGCGCTGCTGCGCTATCTGGCGCGGCCCGAATCGAACCTGCGGGCCGCGGCGCTGCTGCGCTCGCGCCTGATCCGGCTGTCGGATCCGGCGCTGAACGCACTCGCGCCCGGGCTCGCGGAGGCGCTGCGGTCGCCGGCGTTCGATGTGGCCGGCGCCGGCCTCGGCGACATGGATCGCGCGCTCCTGACCCGTGCACGCGAAGACGTGGCGCGCTGGCTTGGCGCCGCCGATCGCGTGGCGCCCGCGGAACTCGTCGATCGCATTCTCGAAGACACGGCCTACGCGTACGAACTGCGCGGGCCGCGGCTCGCGCAGGCGCGCGAGAATGTGAAGAAAGTCCGGGCACTGATTCGACGGGTGCAGAACCGCGGCTACGCCACGTTCGCGCGCATCGCCGACTACTTCCGGCGCTTGCAGGCCGGCGAGGAAGCCAATGCCGTCGTGGCGGCGCGCGGCTGCGTGCAGCTGATGACCGTGCATTCGGCGAAAGGGCTCGAATTTCCCATCGTCTTTCTCGTGCGTATGCACGCCGGTGCCGGCGATCGCACGCCTGCCATCAGCGTGGTGCCGAAAGACGGTGACGGATTGGCGGACGTCGCCATCGCCATGGCGTCTCCCTCGGCCAGCGTGGAGCGCGCGCGCGACCGAGAGGAATCGCGCCGGCTGTTGTACGTGGCGATGACCCGCGCCCGTGACCGCCTGTATTTCTCTGCCGAGATTCCCGACGAGAAGAAGCTGGAGCGCAGCAATGGCTTCGCGAAGCTCCTCCCCGGTGCGTTGCGCCGCGCGATGGTGGCCGCACTGCCGGATCACGCGGGCGACGAGGTGGAATGGACGGCCAGAGACGGGCAGAGCTTTGCCTTTGGCGTGTGCCGTCCCGATCCGAACGCGCCCGTGCTGACCCGCGCGCCGCTTCCGGCTGCCGCTCTGGTCGATGACGCGCCGGTGCGGTCGCGGGACGTCCCGCGGTCGACGGCCTCCGACGAAGTCACCACGGGGCACGTCGAGTTGTCGGGGGCCGGCCCCGCCTCCGATCGCGTGCTCGGCACACTGGTGCACCGCTTATTTCAGGCGAACGTGGATGCGGCAGACCGGGACGCGCTCACGACCTGGGCGTGGCGGCTGCTCGGTCAGGAGACCGACGAGACGGACCCCGCCGCGCTCGTGGCCCGCGCGGTCGACATGTATCGCTCGATGCGCCAGCAACCGGATCTCTCCGCCGCCCTGGCGTCGGGGTACGTGCTGTACGAGGTGCCGTTCTCCCTCCGGCTCACCGGGCCCGAGCGCATCGTCCGCGGCCAGATCGATGCGGTGGTGGTGCCATCGGCCGGTCCGGTGGTGGCGGTGGAATTCAAGACGGGACGGCCCGAGCCGTCGCACGACGCGCAGGTGGCCATTTACCGTCAGGCACTGGCGGCCCTCTGGCCGGATCGGGGGGCGGAGAGCCGGATTTTCTATTTCCAGGCAGGGAACCAGGGCCCCTGAGTTACACTTCTCATTCTGATGACGTGTCCGAATTGCGGGAATAG
>CAYFLU010000228.1:0-4853 GCA_964343975.1 uncultured Solibacteraceae bacterium | reverse complement strand
CGACGCGCGCGTCGTTCATCGCCGGGTACTCGCTCGAGCGCGTGCGCCTCTACAACGTCCGTATCGACGCGAAGGATCAGCTCCTCGTGGACCGGTTGTTCCCGCAGGTGCGCCTGTCGATGTTCTCCACGAGCGTGCTGCGCGACACGCGCACGGATCCGTTGTCGCCCGGCGACGGCGAGTTGCTGAGCGCGGACGCGAACCTCGCGATGCGCGCGATCGGCTCGCAGGTCGGGTTCGCGAAAGTGTTCTTGCAGAGCTTTGCGTATCGCCGGTTGCCGAATGCGCCGCGGGTGGTGCTCGCCGCCGGCGCGCGTCTCGGCCTCGTGCGCGGCTTCCTGCAGACGGTGAACGGCGAAGACGTGGAGCTTGTGCCCGCGAGCCAGCGCTTCTTCGCCGGCGGCAGCACGACGGTGCGCGGGTTCCAGCAAGACCGCCTCGGCACGCCGGATCTGCTCGACGCGAACGGGCTCTCGGTCGGCGGCAACGGCCTGCTCGTGCTCAATGCGGAGATCCGTACGGCGATCACGCGCGAGATCGGCATCGCGACGTTCCTCGACACGGGCAACGTGTTCGTCCACGTGAGCGACATGCGGCTGGGTGATCTGCGGACGAGCCTCGGCGCGGGCCTGCGTTACAAGTCGCCGCTCGGGCCGCTGCGCCTCGACTTTGCGTGGAAGCTCGGCGGGCTGCGCAGCACCGACTCGCGCCGCTGGGAGTTCCACTTCTCGATCGGGGAGGCGTTCTGATCATGCGGCGATGGGGAGCACACGTCTCGAGGCGGATGGCGTCCGGGCTCTGCGCCGCGTGGCTGGCGTGCGCCGTGCCGATGTCCGTGCACGCGCAACAGGCCCCGGCCGCTGACGTCGTCGTCGATCGCATGCTCGCGGTCGTGAACGGCGACGTCGTGACGTTGTCGGATCTGCGCGTGGTGCGCGTGCTGCGGCTCGTGCCGCTTGTCACGTCGGCCGGCACCGCCGCGCCCGCGCCCGCCGCGATCACCGCGATGCTCGCGCTCGGCGACGATGCGCTCGTCACGCAGGTGATCGAGCGGCGTCTCGTGCTCGCGGAGATCGCGCGCTATGCGCCGCCCGAGCCGACGGCCGAGCAGATCACCGCGCGGCGCGCCGCGTGGAGCGCGTCGCTCGCGCCGGGCACGGATGTGGCGCAGGCGCTGCGCCACGCCGGCCTGCGCGAGCCGGCGCTCGCGGCGTGGCTGCGCGACGACCTGCGCATTACCGCGTATCTCGACCAGCGCTTCACGGCCGCCGCGCAGCCGACGCGCGCGCAAGCGCAGGCGTATTTCCGCGACCACAGCAGTGAGTTCACGTCGTCGGATTTCACGAAGGTCGAGGCGGACGTGCGCAAGAAGCTCGCGGCCGATCGTCGCGCCCAGCGCATTCGTGAGTGGATCGACCAGCTGGTGCAGCGGGCCGAGATCCGTCGGCTGCAGTAGCGACGGCTACCGCGCCAGCTTCAGCACGAGCTCCTGCAGCACCTGCGTGCCGTTGAACCCGGCGTGGCTGACCATCGAGGCGGCCACGGACCCCCGTCTTATATAGAGGTAGCCCCAGAACAGGCCCAGGAGGCCCGTGATGATCGCCACGTCCCAGCCCTGGGTGTAGTGGAAGGCGCCGAACGCGACGCTGTAGAGGGCCAGCCCGAGGCGGACACCGCCCAGCTGGTGCCGGAACCGGTGCAGGAGGAAGCCGCGCTGCAGCTCCTCGCGGACGCCGCCGGCCACCATGGCGACCACGGTGAAGAGATGGGCCCGGCCGGGCGTGTCGAAGTACGCGTCGAACGGGCTCACCGGCACGTTATGGAGTCGCGGCACCAGGATCCGCAGAGCGGCGGCCACCAGACCGGCGCCGACGAGGACGACGGGCGTGAAGATCAGGCCGAGGCTGGTCTCGCGGGGCAGGTTGTAGGGCCCGTGCGGGCGTTCACGCGGGCCGAACCACACCTGCAGCGGTGATTCGCCGCCATCTTTGAGAAACAGGCCCATCAGGGCGATCACGACGACGGTGTCGAGGAGCGTGACGCTGGCGAAGAAGGCGAGGGGCACCTGGCCGTTGACGTCGGCGGGCACGCCGAAGGCCAGAAGAGCGGCGGCGATGGCTGTTTGGGTGGGCAGTTGGCCGCAACAAATGATTACCTGGAACGCTGCTGTCCACCGACCGGTTGTTCGCGTGGGAATATCAGCGACGTCCATGCGTCATCGTGTCATTTTCGAAGCGAAAAAAGTTAGGGCAGGTGAAGGAACCGCAATACTTTCCGCTTGAAATTCTCAACATGTGGCGTGACTGGCGTTTCGCGACCACAATATGTCGTGGCTTCCTGCTTGACAACCAAGTAGACCGGGCGCATATTCAACGTCCGGCACCCTTCAGCCGACGACAAAACGATCCCAGCGTTTTGCCGGCGTGACGCTGAGCTTCACTCACGGTTTTTTGAGTCGAGGCGGGGCTCCTGGAGGGCGGCCTAGCACGGAATTTTCGGGAACGACTTGCGCCATAGGGTAGCGGCCGTTTTCAAGGCGTTGGGACGAAGTTATGTACGAAAGTGAGAGTTGAGATGCAGCGAGCTCAGCAGGTTGAAACCACGACCACCGGCACGGCGCGCACCTTTGGGCCCGGTGATTCCATCGTCGGTCTTGAGTTCGAGCGGTATTTCACGAAGGACGGGATCGATCCGTTCGACGAAGTGGATTGGGAGCTTCGGTCGGCGGTGATTGCGAACGAGCGCGGCGAACTGGTGTTCGAGCAGCGCGACGTGGAATTTCCGAAGTTCTGGTCGCAGCAGGCGACCAACATCGTCGTGTCGAAGTACTTCCGTGGCGTGATCGGCACCCCGGAGCGCGAGCGCTCTGTGAAGCAGCTGGTCGGCCGCGTGGTCGACACGATCACCCGGTGGGCGAAGGAGCAGGGCTACTTCGCGTCGGACGACGATCTGCAGGCGTTCTCGGATGATCTGAAGCACCTGCTCGTGTACCAGAAGGGTTCGTTCAACAGCCCGGTGTGGTTCAACTGCGGCTTCGAGAAGGCGCCGCAGTGCTCGGCGTGCTTCATCAACTCGGTGCAGGACACGATGGAGTCGATCCTCGGTCTCGCGAAGACCGAGGGCATGCTCTTCAAGTTCGGATCCGGCACGGGCTCGAACCTCTCGGCGATCCGTTCGTCGAAGGAGATCCTGGCGGGTGGCGGCACGGCCTCGGGTCCGGTGTCGTTCATGAAGGGCTTCGACGCGTTTGCCGGCGTCATCAAGAGCGGCGGCAAGACGCGTCGCGCGGCGAAGATGGTCATTCTCAACGCCGAGCATCCGGACATCGCGGAGTTCATCAACTGCAAGGTCGAGGAAGAGAAGAAGGCCTGGGCGCTCATCGACGCGGGGTACGACGGCTCGTTCACGGGCGTGGCGTACGGCTCGGTGTTTTTCCAGAACTCGAACAACTCGGTGCGCGTGACCGACGAGTTCATGCGCGCGGTGCTCGACGACGGCGAGTGGCATACGCGCTCGGTGACGACGGGCGAGATCGTCGAGACGTACAAGGCGCGTGACCTGATGCGGCAGATCGCGGAAGGCACATGGGTGTGCGGCGATCCGGGCATGCAGTACGACACGACGGTGAACGACTGGCACACGTGCCCGAACACGGCCCGCATCAACGCGAGCAATCCGTGCTCGGAGTACATGTTCCTCGACGACTCGGCGTGCAACCTGGCGTCGATCAACCTGATGAAGTTCGTGGGTGAAGACGGCGAATTCGACGCGGAGTCGTTCGCGGCGGCGTGCAAGACGTTCATCACGGCGCAGGAAATCCTCGTCGACAACTCGAGCTATCCGACGCCGGCGATCGCGAAGAACAGCCACGACTACCGTCCGCTCGGCCTCGGCTATGCGAACCTCGGCGCGCTGCTCATGTCGCGCGGCCTGCCCTATGACAGCGATGCCGGCCGTGACTACGCGGCGGCGATCACCGCGGTGATGCACGGCGCGGCGTACGCGCAGAGCGCGCGCGTGGCGCGTGACCATGGCGGTCCGTTCCCGGGCTACGAGAAGAACCGCGAGCCGATGATCCGCGTGATGCGCAAGCACCGCTCGGCGCTGAAGGACATCAACAAGACGCACGTGCCCAAGGCGCTCTATGAGTTCGCCAAGGAAACGTGGGACGAGTGCGTCGAGCTCGGTGAGCAGCACGGCTACCGCAACGCGCAGGCCACGGTGCTCGCGCCGACCGGCACGATCGGCTTCATGATGGATTGCGACACCACGGGCGTCGAGCCGGACATCGCGCTCGTGAAGTACAAGAAGCTCGTCGGCGGCGGCATGATGAAGATCGTCAACAACACCGTGCCGTCGGCGTTGAAGAAGCTCGGCTACACGCAGGCGCAGATCGCCGACATCCTCGGCTACATCGAGGAGCAGGAGACGATCGAAGGCGCGCCGCACCTGAAGGACAAGGATCTGCCGGTGTTCGACTGCGCGTTCAAGGCCATGAAGGGCACGCGCTCGATCAACTACATGGGCCACATCAAGATGATGGGCGCCGTGCAGCCGTTCATCTCGGGCGCGATCAGCAAGACCGTGAACGTCCCGAAGGACGCGACGGTGGCCGACATCGAGCAGGCGTACATCGACGCGTGGCGCATCGGCGCGAAGGCCGTGTCGATCTACCGCGACGGCTCGAAGCGCACGCAGCCGCTCAACACGTCGAAGGCGGCGATCGAGCGCGCGGGTCAGCTCGGGCAGGGCACGGACGCCGCGTTGGCCGACATGCCGCGCCGCCGCAAGCTGCCGGACGAGCGCACCTCGCTCACGCACAAGTTCGACATCGCGGGCCACGAGGGCTACAT
>CAYFLU010000227.1:0-4864 GCA_964343975.1 uncultured Solibacteraceae bacterium | reverse complement strand
GTTGTCGCTCTTGCGGAACCAGTTGCTGCCGTACTCGAGCACGTAGAGATCGCCGTCGGGGCCGAACTTCATGTCGATCGGCTCGATCGGCCGATACGACGGAAGGAAGCGTTCCATGCCGGCGTAGCTGCCGTCGGCTTTCAGCGACACGGCCATGATCACACCGCGGCTGAGGTCGCCGATCATCCATTTGCCTTCGTAGTAGTCGGGAAAGAGGCGCTTCGCTTTCGGGAGGTCGGCCTTGTGAAAGACCGGGCCGCCCATCGCCGAGCGCGCGCCGGTGCCGAGTTCCGGAAACTCCGTCGAGAGCGCGTAGGGATACCAGATGATCGGCGGCTGCGCCGGCGGCAGCTCGCGCAGACCCGTGTTGTTCGGTGAGTCGTTCACCGGATGCGCCGGGTCCTTCTTCGGGCCGGGTTTCTTCGTCTCGTAGTTCCACCACGGGAACGCGCCGGCCTTGCCGATGAAATACGGCCACCCGAAATTGCCGGGGCCTTTGGCCTGATTGAATTCGTCGTAGCCGCGCGCGGTGGTCGCGTTGTCTTCGAGCGCGTCCGGGCCGACCTCACTCCAGTACACGTAGCCGGTCGCGCTGTCGACGAAGATGCGCCAGGGGTTCCGCACGCCCATCGCGAAGATCTCGGGCCGCGTCCGCTCCGTGCCGGGGGCAAAGAGATTGCCCTTCGGGATCGTGTAGCCGCCCTTGGCTTCCGGGTGAATGCGCAGGATCTTGCCGCGCAGATCGTTCGTGTTGGCGGCGGTGTGCTGGTCGTCCCAGTTCTGACGGCCCGGCCGCTCGTCGGTGTGCGCCGTGAGGTTGACGCCCGTGTTGTCGCCGACCGTGAGCAGCAGATTGCCGTCGCGGTCCCACGCCATGCCGCCGCCGGTGTGGCAGCAAATCTCGCGTTGCGTGCCGTATTCGAGGATCACGACCTTCGAGTCGGGATCAAGTTCGTCGAACTCGTTCAGCGTCCACCGCGCCAACACGTGCTTGGTCACCGCCGTGTCGGCATAGAGCATGTAGATGAAATGGTTGTCCGCGAAGTGCGGATCGAGCGTGAGGCCGATGAGGCCTTCCTCAGCCTCCTTCGCCACGCCGTCCGCGCCGAAGTACTTCGTGTTGACCGGCAGCGTCTCGACGATGCGCGTCACCTTCGTGGCCGGGTCGTACACCTTGAAGGCGCCCTTGCGTTCGATGATGTAGACCTTGCCGCTCGGCAGGACCTCGAAGGCCATCGGCTCGTCGAGTTCGCCCGGCTGGACGATGGTGACCGGCGTGAAGCGGGTCACATCCGGCTTGGCCGGCGCGGCGGTCTGCGCCGCCAACACGACGCTCGTGGCGATCAACGCGCCACTCAGCAGGCGCACGAGAGCTTTCGGGGCGTTCACGACGGTCACGACGCTCACGGCAGCGACTTCAGCGCGTCCGTGCCGCACGTGCGGCGCATTCACGACGGGTCAGCGGCTTCGAATTTCGCGACATGAGCGAGATGGTATCGCAAGAATTGGGTCAGAATGTGCAGCGATATGGCACGCATTGGCATGGGGCTCATCGGCGCCGGCTTTGTCGGCCCGCACCACATCGACGCCGTCCGGCGGCTCGGGTATGTGGACATCGTGGCGGTCGGCGGAAGTTCCGCCGCCTCGGCGGCGCGGAAGGCGGAGGCGCTCGGCGCGCGCAAGGCCTACGGCGACTACCTCGACCTCATTCGCGATCCGGACGTGCACGTCGTGCACAACGCAACACCGAACCACCTGCACTTCCCCGTCACCGCGGCCGCCATTGCCGCCGGCAAGCATGTGATCTCGGACAAGCCGCTGGCGCTCACCGCTGCGGAAGCGCGCGAGCTCCTCCGCCTGGCCACCGACGCCGGCATCGTCCATGCCGTGACCTTCAACTACCGCGGCAATCCGCTCGTGCAGCATGCACGCGCGGCGATTGCCGCCGGCGACATCGGCCGGCCGCATTTCGTGCACGGACATTACCTGCAGGACTGGCTGCTCAAAGACACCGACTACTCGTGGCGGCTCGAGCCGGACAAGGGCGGCGCCACCTCCGCGCTCGGTGACATCGGCTCGCACTGGTGCGATCTGGCGCAGCATGTGAGCGGCCTGCGCATCACGCATGTCCTCGCCGACATCACCACCGTGATTCCGGTCCGCAAGAAGCCGACCGCGGCACGAGACGCCTTTCAGGCGGCCTCGTCGACCGACGCGACGATCGACGTGCCGATGGTGATGGAAGATCTCGCCTCGGTGCTCGTGCGATTCGAGAACGGCGCGAAGGGCGCGTTCTCGGTCGGTCAGGTCAACGCGGGCCACAAGAACGACCTCGTGCTCGAAGTGAGCGGCAGCTCGGGCTCGATGATCTGGCGGCAGGAAGCGCAGAACGAGCTCTGGATCGGCCATCGCGACCGGCCGAACGAACGGCTGCCGAAAGATCCGTCGCTCATGAACGACGCGGGCCGCGCCTACGCGCATCTGCCCGGCGGCCATCAAGAAGCGTGGGCCGATGCGTTCAGCAACGTCATGCGCGACATCTACGGTGTCATCGCCGCGGGCCACCCGCCCACGGCGGCCCATCCCCCGGCCTTCGCCACGTTCGCGGACGGCCTGCGCGCCAACTGCCTCGTCGAAGCCATGCTCCAGAGCGCCGCCCAGGGCAGCGTCTGGACGAAAGTGAGTGAGTGATGCTGATTGCCCCGTTCTCGCCCAAGTTCATGAAGGTTGGCATTCTGACGGCTGCCCTGCAGGAGCTGACGCCGCGCACTGTCCGCGACGCCGATCCGGATCGCGCGATCGAAGACTGGCTCGCGTTCGCGCAGGAACTGCGCGCGGAAGAAATCCAGCTCTCCGCGGCGTTGCATCCCTCGGAGAGCGACGTGCCGCCGGAGGCCTTGCTCGACCCGGTCGCCAACACGCTCGATCTGCGGCAGCCGTTCACGGCCGCGCGCGCCGCGCGCGTGCACGCCGCGATGACCGCCACGGGCGTCGGCCTCTCGGACCTCGGCTACTTCGACAACATGCTCCACGGCGACCCGGCTGTGCGCGCGAAAAAGCACGACTTCCTGCGCCGGGTGTTCGACGCAGCGGCGCTCCTCGGCGTCACGGCCGTGTGCGGCTTCGTCGGGCGCAACCACAACCACACCGTGGATGAAAACCTCGGCGACTTCGAGCAGCACTTCATCCCGCTGTTAAAGGACGCCAAGGCGCGCGGGATCGTCTACCGCGTCGAGCAGTGCCCGATGCCGGGCTGGGTCGGCGGCGACAGCTGGCACAACAACATCGCCTACACGCCGGCCGCCTGGATCGCGCTGCACCGCATCTGCGAGAAGCACGGCGTCGGCGATCAGTTCCGCATCCACTACGACCCGTCACACGCGATCCTCATGGGCCAGGACACGCGCTCGATCTTCCAGTATCTGAAGGACGCGGGCTACGGCTTCCTCATCGCGGGCTTCCATGTGAAGGGCCAGGTCGTCGATGCGCGCGGCGTCTCGGCCTGGGGCTCGGGCGGCCAGACGATGCAGCGCGGCGATCATCCGGTGGACGCGTGGAAGAAGCAGACGGTGCTCTGCGAGCACGAACTCCCGGGCACCGCGCGTCACGACCCGCTCGCCTATCTGCAGAACCGCACGGTGGACTGGCTCGACCATCAGCTCGCGGCACGGGAGCTGCTCTCGCTCGATCCGGCGACCACATCGCTCGTCGTGGAGCACGAGTATCCGAAGGCGCGCGTGCAGGACCGCGCGCAGCTGCTGCCGATCCTGAAGGGCTCGATCGCGTTCGTGCGCCACATCGACCGTGCCGCCGCCAGCATGCACGCGCTGCAGCACGAGGTGCTGAAGGCGCAGGGCATCCCGATTCAGGGCATCGGACGAGAGGCCTTCCGGTCGTAGAAACAAAAAAGCCGGGAGTTAATTCGTTGAATTAACTCCCGGCTTTTTGGGGTTTCTGTCGGGTCTGTCGCTACGCCAAGATGATGCGCGGCGGCGCCGAGCCCATCTCGAGCTGCCGCGCCAGTTCCGCGGGGTCCCCCGTCGGCGCCTGACAGCTGAAGCCACTGCACACGTAGGCCTGCGGGCCGAACGTCGCCCGCATGTCGCCGATCCACGGCAGCCGCGACGCCAGGCGCGACTGCGCGTCGCCCGGCTCGACCGGCAGCACCACGGCAAACGGCAGATACCGCTGCCCCACCTCACGCAAGAGCGCCTGCGTGCGCGCGTCGGCGCGATCACCGAGGATCACGACCTCGGACGGATGCCCGTGCACGGCCGCGAGGTTGCTCATCATGAACGGCATCACGCGCGACACGCGCGCGATCTGCGGACCGTAGCGCTCGAGCGCGCGCTCGGCCTGCGCGCGGTACGTGCTGTCGCCCGTGAGGTGCGCGAGCGTGAGCAGATTGCGCACCGTCACCGAGGCGGCCGCCGGCTCCGCGCCGTCGTAGTCGTCCTTCAGCCGCAGGAGCACCGTCGGGTCCTCGCCCGTCGTGCTGAACCAGCCGCCGTCGTTCGCATCCGCAAAGAGCGCCGTCTGGCGCGCCTGCAGCGCCAGCGCCCAGTCGAGCCAGCGCACGTCGCCGGTGGCCTGCACGAGCTCGAGCAGGCCCCAGATCAGATACGCGTAGTCTTCGCAGAAGCCGGGAATCGCGGCTTCACCGTCGCGGTACCGGCGCAGGAGCGTGGCCGTGTCGGCGCGCCACAGCGTCTGCTGAATCGCCGCCGCAGCTGCTTCCGCCGCCTGTTGCCAGCGCGCGCGGTTCGGGCTGTCCACGAGCACGCGCGCGGCACGGGCAAACGCCGCGATCATCAGGCCGTTCCACGCCGTAATGACCTTGTCGTCCAGATGCGGCCGCGGCCGC
>CAYFLU010000226.1:0-4882 GCA_964343975.1 uncultured Solibacteraceae bacterium | reverse complement strand
GACGAGCGCTTGCAACAATGTCGGGACGAGCTGCACCACGGTGATGCGCTCGTCGCGGAGATGTTCCGCGAGCGCGCGCGGGTCCTGGTGGATGCGCGGTGGCGCCATCACGAGCGTCGCGCCTTCGATCAGCGGCGCCCAGAATTCCCACACCGACGCGTCGAAACTGAACGGCGTCTTCTGACTGACGCGATCGACCGCTGACAGCGGGTACGTCCGCGCCATCCATCGCATGTGATTGGCGAGCGCGCGATGCGTGATCCCGACACCCTTCGGCTGGCCGGTCGATCCCGAGGTATAGAGCACGTACGCCAGCGCGTCTGGCGCGGGCTCGTGATCGTCGGTGCGTGCGGCGTTCGACGTCGCTTCGTGACCGACCATCACCCGCGTGACGCCCGGTAGTTCATCGCCGGCCATCACGTCCGGCTTCGTGATGATCACGCGTACGCCGGCATCGGCCACCATGAAGGCTTTGCGCGCGGACGGATAGTCGGGATCGATCGGCACGTACGCGGCGCCGGCCTTCACGATGGCGAGCATGCCGACGACCAAATCGATGGAGCGATCCAGACAGAGACCCACGCAGCGATCCGTGGTCACGCCCGCCTGCGTGAGGACGGCAGCCAGCGCCGACGCGCGTGCATGCAGTGTGCGATAGGTCACCTCGCCGCTCGCGTCTGAGACGGCGATCGCGTCTGGCGTGTGCTGGAGCGGGGCGCGCAGGAGCGCGTGCAGCGTGTGGCCGCCGGGCGCCGGCTGTGCGCCGCGGGCGAAGGTGTCTTGCACGAGCGCCTGTTCGTCGTTCGTCAGGATCTCGACCGTTCGCAGCGGGCGATCCGGTTCGGCGAGCACGGAGGTCACGAGCGCCTGCCACTGCGCCTGCACGGTCGCGATGCGCGCCGGCGTGAACACCGATGCGTCGTAGGTGCAGCGCATCTCGAGGCGCTCGGCGGACGGCGCCACAGCCAGCACGAACGGGTAGTGGGTTTCCTCGAATACATCCACGTCATCGAGCGACCAGCGGCGGCGGGTCTCGCCGAGGTCGCGCACGCGCTGGTCGAGCGGGTAGTTTTCGAAGATGAGCAGGTGATCGACGAGGGCGCCGCGAGCGGCCGTGGTGGCTTGAATGTCCGCGAGCGGCACGAACCCATCGGCCTGTGCCGCCAGCGCCTCACGCTGCACACGTGCGGCCAACGCGAGGAACGACTCGGATTCGCGCCACTGCACACGCACGGGCAGCGTGTTGATGAACAGGCCCACCATGCGCTCGACGCCGTCGAGTTCGGCGGGGCGGCCCGACACGGTCGATCCGCACACGACGTCCGTGCGATCGTTCAGTCGACCCAACCACACGCCCCACAGCGCCAGCACCAGCGAGTTCAGTGTGATGCCGTGGGCGGCCGACACGGCACGCAGACGCTCGGTGGTCTCCGCGCTGAGCGGCCACGGCGCCGTGACACGCGCACGCGTGCGTGCGGCCGGTGCGTCGCCTGGCGGAATCGACGCCGGGTCGCCATATCCGTCGAGCCGCTCACGCCACCGTGCGAGCGCCGCGCCACGATCCTGCGCGGCGAGCCAATCGAGATACCGCGAGAACGGCGCCACGGGCGGCAGGCGCGCCTCGTCGTACCGGTCGAGAAATTCCTCGAGCAAACGGCCGGTGCTCCAGCCGTCGAGCAGCAGGTGCGGATAGCTCCACACGACCGACCAGCGATCCTCGCCGAGCTTGAAGAGGCCGAACCGCATAAGCGGATCGCGCTCGAGATCGAATGGCCGCGCGCGATCCGCGCGACGGTAGTCCTCGAGCGCCGTTCGCTGCGCGTCATCGGCCCGCGCGCTCCAGTCTTCGACGTGGAGTGACAGGGCCGGCTGCCGACGGACGACGGCCATGGGCCGGGCGACGCCGCTGTGCCAGATCGACACACGGAGATTGGCATGTCGCGCGAGGAGCGCGAGCCACGTCCGTTCGAATCGCGCGGGGTCCATGTCGCCATGGATCCGGTACGCGAGCTGCTCGAAGTACGCCGCGGACTCGCGTTCGTACAGCGTGCTGAAGAGCATGCCCTCTTGCATGGGCGAGAGCGGCCACACGGCTTCGATCTCTGCCGGCGCGAGCGCGTGCCGGGCGCAGAGCGCGTCGAACGCGCGCGCTTCCTGGCCAAGCCAGACCGCGGCGGCGTCGAGCGCGGCGGCGATGTCGTCGCGGAGACGCGCAGCGGTGGTGTCGCTGATCGCCGCGCGGTCGAACGTGATCGAGAGCTGCAGGCGATGATCGGCGACGTGCGCGCCGATGTCGATCGCGTGCGCGTGACGCCAGCGCGGATCCACGGGCGCGCCGGATGATTCGTGCGCGAATCCAAAAGACGCCGTCGCGCCGTCCGTGTCGAATTGCCCGAGGTAGTTGAAGCTCACGGCCGCCCCGGCCGCAGGGTCAGCCGTGCGATCCGCGAGATAGCGCAGCAGCCCGAAACCCACGCCGTGGTCGGGCACGAGACGCACGCGTTGCTGCACGTCATCGATCACCCGACCGAGCGTGTCGTGTGTCTGTGTCGCGCCGGCGTCGAGGAGACTCGCGTCGAGCACGAACGGGTAGAGGCTCGTGAACCAGCCGACGGTGCGGCTCACGTCGAGCGCGGCCACCGACTCTTCGCGGCCATGGCCCTCGAGGTCCACGAGGAGACGCGTCGGCCCGAGCGCGCGCGTGAGCGGACCCGTGAGCGCCGCGAGCAACACGCTCTGCGTGTCGAGGCCGTGCCGGGCCGCGCCGGCGGCGAGCAACTGTCGCGTGGCTGCGACGTCGAGCGCGGTGGTGACCACCGCCCGTTCACCGCCGAGCGGCAACGCCAGCGGTTCGACCGTCGTCACCACGGTGTGCCAGTAGGCGGCTTCCTCGGTGGTGCGTCGACGCGCGCTGTCGACGGCGGCCAGCGCCCAATCGCGGAAGGCGTGCGTCTTGGCGGGCAACGCGATCGGCTCGCCACGCCGCACCTGTTGATAGGCGGTGTCGAGGTCTTCGAGCAAGACGCGCCACGAGACGCCGTCGATCACGAGGTGATGCACGACGAGCAGCACCCGGTCGGCGTCCGGCAAGCGGAACACCGCCGCCGCCATGAGCCGCCCGGCGCGGATGTCGAGGCCCGTGTGCAGGCGATCGGCACGCGCCGTCATCTCCCGCACCGCATCCTCCTGCGACAGATGACGGAGGTCGTCCTCGAGCCAGTGCAGCTCGGCGGCGGTGCCCACGTGCTGCCGCCACGCGCCATCGACCTCGTCGAAGCGGCTGCGCAGGCCATCGTGATGTTCGATGAGCGCCGTGACGGCACGATGCAGGGCGTCGGCGTCCGCGCGCTCGAGCCACGTCAGCAGCGCCGCCTGATTGAAGTGATCGTACGGCCCCGCGTGCTCCTGGAAGAACCACTGCTGGATCGCCGTGAGCGGCACGTCGCCCGTCACCGGTCCCTGCGGTGCGGCGTGCCGCGTGCCCGCGGCACGCGCGAGTCCGGCCACGGTCGGATGTGTGAACACGTCGCGGATTGTGACGGACAGACCGTGCGCGCCGGCACGTGCCGCGATCTGGATCGCCTTGATCGAATCGCCGCCGAGCGCGAAGTAGTTGTCGTCGATGCCCACCGCGGGCACGCCGAGCACGTCGGTCCAGATCTCCGCCAGTGCGCGTTCCTTGGCATCGCGCGGCGCCGAGAACCCTGAGGCCACGCCGAGCGTGTGGGCGTCACTCGTGTCGCGGCCGTCGAGGGCGCGCCGGTCGATCTTGCCGTTCGGCGTGAGCGGCAAGGCGTCGAGCACGACAAAGCGCGACGGAATCATCGGGTCGGGCACGCGTGCCGCGAGGAACGCACGCATGGCTTCGGCCGTCGGCGTCTCCGCGCGGCAGGTGAGGAACGCGACGAGCATCTTCGTCGGGCCCGATGCGCGCGCGATCACGGCGACGGACGTCACGGACGGATGCTGTTCGATCGCGCGCTCCACCTCGCCGAGTTCAATGCGATGACCGCGAATCTTGACCTGATGATCCGTGCGGCCCGCAAACACGATCGCGCCGCCGGGCAACCGTCGCCCGCGATCGCCGGTGCGATACATGCGCGCACCGGGCGTCGGACCGAACGGACTCGGTTGGAACGCCGCGGCCGTCGCCGCCGGCATCCCGTGGTAGCCGCGCGCCAATCCGAGACCGGCCACGACGATCTCGCCCACCACGCCAACACCGACCGGTTGCAGGTCGTCGTCCACGATGAACACGCCGGTGTTGGCCACCGCCACGCCGATCGGTGTGACGCGCGATTCCGCGATGTCCGGCACTGTGTACAAGGTCGCGCACACCGTGGTTTCCGTCGGGCCGTAGCCATTGATGATCGTGAGGCCGGGCACACGCGCGCGAATCGCGACGAGCAGCGCTTCATCGATCGGCTCTACGCCCACGAGCAGCCGCCGCAATCGCATCGCGCGCGGCGACGCATCGAGAAACGCGCGGAACTCGGCGAGCTGGAACGGCGCGATGTAGGCGCTGACGATGCCGGCCTGCTCGAGCCAGCGGAAGTACGCGTCGGGCTCGGCCCGCAATGCCGGCGCTGCCACATGCAATGCGCCGCCAGACAGCAGCGCGGCGAAGATCTCGTACACCGACACGTCGAAGGCCGCGCTCGTCCACAACGCGCCGGCGTCGCCCGCGGCGAGCGGTGCGCGCGCCTGGCCATCGGCGAGCAGATTGACGACACCGCGATGCGTCACCGCCACACCTTTCGGCCGGCCCGTCGAGCCAGACGTGTAGATCAGGTACGCGAGCGTGTCGTCTGCGTCGAATCGCGCGGGCGGCGCGGCGGCATCCGCCACACGATCCACGTCGATGCGCGTCAATCCCAGACCG
>CAYFLU010000225.1:3771-4911 GCA_964343975.1 uncultured Solibacteraceae bacterium | reverse complement strand
AAGATCCTGCACGACCACGGGTATCAAGTGATGATGATCGCCGTGCGCGCGCACGATCGCAGCGACGGCGACATCATCAGCTTCGGCCAACGCGAGATGCCCGACATGGCGGCGTTCGAGGCGGACGCGCTCCGTCGTCCCGGCGTGGATCCGACGCAGGTCGGCATCTTCGGTGTCTCGATGGGCGGCTCGCTCGCGATTCAGTTTGCCGCCGAGCATCCCGAGATCCAGGCGGTGATCGCCGACAGCGCGTTTTCGTCACTCAACGACACGATCGACACGAGCGTGAAGTTCTTCACCGGCCTGCCGCCGTTTCCCTTTGCACCGATGATCCGCTTCTGGGCGGAACGCGAGGCCGGCCTCTCGGCGTCGAAGATCGACGCCAAGCGTTGGATCGGCAAGATCAGCCCGCGGCCGATCCTGCTCATGCAGGGCGGCGCGGACACCGTCGTGTCGGCCGACAGCGGCGACAAGCTCTACAACGCTGCCGATCCGCCGAAGGATCTCTGGTACGAGCCCACGGTGGGCCACGGTCAGTTTCTCAAGATGATGCCGCGTGAATTCGAGCGGCGCGTGACGGCGTTCTTTGACGCGAACATCCACTAAGGTCGTCGTCGCGCTCGTCTTCGCTGCGGCCTACGCCGCGGTGGGCCTCGTGCGTCATGCGCACTTCGGCTCGAACGCCTACGACCTCGGCGTCCTGGATCAGATGGTGTGGCACCTGTCGCGATTCGAATGGCCGGTCAGCACCATGAACGGCGTGTGGAATACGCTGCGCGATCATGCGTCGGTGGTCGACGTCCTGTTTGTGCCGGTGTCCTGGCTCTGGCCGAGCGCCAATGCGCTGATCATCACGCAGGCGCTCGCATTGGGTCTATCGATCGTGCCCGTGTGGATGGGCCTCGAGCGAAAGCTGCCGCCACTGGCGGCGGCGCTGATGATCACGGCGTACGGCTTCTTCTGGGGACTGCAGGGCGCCGCGCAGTTCGACGTGCACACGCTCACCTTCGCCCCCGGGCTCATCGCCCTGATGCTGTTGTCGCTCGATCGTCTGCGCGATCCCGCGCTCGACGACCGCGCACAGGATCGCGCGCGCCTGATGTTGCTCGGCTCGGCCGCGGCGCTCTGCCTCGTGTCTGA
>CAYFLU010000225.1:0-3671 GCA_964343975.1 uncultured Solibacteraceae bacterium | reverse complement strand
GCGCAGTCGCCGCTCGTGCCGCATCTCAGCCGTCGTCGCGAGATCTACATGCTGCGCGGCGCCGGGCCGGTTGACGACGTCGATGTCGTCGTCGCGGCGATGGGGGATGTGTCGTCGTGGCCATTCTCGACGCCGTTCGATGTGCGGGCACGGATCGCGCACTACGAGTCGCTCGGGTTCTCGCGCGTTTTCGACGAACATGGGTGGGTGGTGCTGAAGCGGGGAGGGGCGCGATGAGCGGCGACGAGCCGGGCGTGTCGCCTGAGCGTGTTGAGCCGGTGATGCCGGAGCCTGCGCCGCTGGCGAGTGACGCACCGGCCGAGGCGCCGTCGCGTGTGACGGTGCTGCGTCGCCGCGTCGGCACGGTGATTGTCGTCGTGGTGCTCGCACTGCTCGCGTACGCGATGTGGGCGCGTCCTGGTGCCGATGCGCCGGTGATCTTCCGGCATGCCACGATCATCTCGAATACCGGCATGGTGCAGCCCGATATGACCGTCGTCGTGAAAGACGGCACGATCCTGTTTGTCGGTGAGGCCAGTGAGTCGGTGCCGCCGGTGTCGGGCGCGCGTCGTGTGGACACGCAGGGCGCGTGGTTGGCTGCGGCGACCTTTGATCCGTCGATCAGCGAGCCGATGCAGGCCTTGAAGCATCTGTGGGTCGGGCAGTTGTATCCGGGCGCGCCCGGCGACGTGGTGCTCACGACCGTGCCCCAGCGCGGCCGCGGCGGCGCGAGCGGCACGCTCGGCAACCCGAGCGGACGCCAGTACTTCGGCGCGGTGGTGCGCGGCCGGTATTACGCGGGCAAAGAGCTGAAGTAGTGTCGGATGGCTTGCTTTTCGGCTGAGCTCTACGTCTACTTACACACATGACACGGCACGTATTTGGCGCCGAGTTGACGCCTGAGACGTGCCGCATGGTGGCCATTCGGGTGCAACGCGGTGCGGCTCCGCGCGTCGACGCGATCGGCACGTGGTCGCTGGGCGACCCGGAACTGAGCGCGCACTTGCGCCGGTTCCGCCGTGATCACCATTTGCCGCAACATCTGCGCGTGGCGATGTGGCCGCAGCGCGACGCGCGAGGCGTAGTGCCGCTCTTCACGCCCGACGACGGTCCGGCATCCTACGTGCCGACGCTGACGGCGCTCAAAGCGCGTGAAGCGGCCGCGCCACTCGTGCGTGCCGGCTACATCATCGACGACGCCGTTCCGGTGCGTCGCGCGGCGCTCGGTGTGGCGCGCCGCCTCGGGCTCGAACAGGCCCTCACGATCGTCGCCAATCGCCACGGCGCCGTGCTCACCGCCGGCGATGACTCGGCGCATCTCGCCTGGCCGGCCGGACTGGTCGAGAACACGAGCCCGAATGGCCTGCTCGCGCGTTACCGTTTAATCGCCGCGCTCGCCCCGCACGTCCGCCACGTGATGGGCCCACGCACGCGCCCGATGGTGGCCTGCGGCGACATCCCCGGCCTCCGCTCGTTCGTGTTGCCGCTTGTCGAAGAATTCGATCAGGAAGTCGTCGTCCTCGATCAGCCCGATGACGATCTGCCCGCCGAGGAGGGCCTGATCAGCGATCCAGATCAACAGGCCGCACTCCAAGTCGCCGCCGTCGTCGCCCTCGGCACCGATCAGTAGCGATCACTCACCAGGACGCGGACCCGGACGCGGACCTGGACCTGGACCAACTGAGCCATGTCCCGGGACTCGGGACCCGGGACCCGGGACGACGCGGCTCTTGGTACTATGATCTTCCCGTGTCGAACTACACCGCGAAAGACATCACCGTTCTCGAGGGCCTCGAGCCTGTCCGTCGCCGCCCCGGCATGTACATCGGCGGCGTGGGTTCGGCCGGCTTGCATCATCTGGTCTGGGAAATCGTCGACAACGCCGTTGACGAGGCGATGAACGGCCATGCGTCGCACATCCAGGTGACGCTGCACAAAGACGGCTCGTCGATCACGGTGGAAGACGACGGCCGCGGTATTCCGGTCGACAAGCATCCGCAGACGAAGACGAGCGCGCTTGAAGTGATCTTCACGACGCTCCACGCGGGCGGCAAATTCGAAGGGCAGAACTACAAGACGGCCGGTGGTTTGCACGGCGTCGGCGCGTCGGTCGTCAACGCGTTGTCGAAGGAACTCGTCGCCACGGTGAAGCGCGATGGCGCCACGTGGGAACAGCGCTACAAGCAGGGCGCCCCGGTTGGCGGTGTGAAGAAACTCGGTGCGGCACGCGGCACCGGCACGATGGTGTTCTTCCGCCCCGACTCGCAGATTTTCCCGAAGGTCATCTTCGACGCGCGCACGATTCGCGACCGCCTGGAAGTGGCCAGCTACATCCACAAGGGCCTCAAGGTTGTGTTCGTGAACGACGCGGCCGAGGGCGAGCAGCCCGCGCGCGAAGTGTTCGAGCACAGCGAAGGCATTGCGGACTACCTGAAGAAGATCCTCGCGGAGCGCGGCAGCAAGCCGGTGCACGAGCAGCCGTTCGCGCTCACGAAGGAACACGACGACAGTGGCCTCAAGCTCGACGTCGTGCTGCAGTGGACCGAGAGCACGGAAGAACACATCCGCAGCTACGTGAACGGCATCCCCACGGGCTCGGGCGGCACGCACGAGAACGGCCTGCGCGCGGGCCTCGGCAAGGCGATGCGCAACTACATCGACACGCACAACCTCAGCCCGAAGGGCGTGACGCTCACCGCGGAAGATATTCGCGAAGGCCTCACAGGCGTGCTGTCGATCTTCATCAAGGATCCGCAGTTCCAGGGCCAGACCAAAGACCGGCTCAACAACCCGGAAGTGACCAACATCGTCGACTCGATGGCGCGTCCGGCGATCGAGCACTGGCTGAACCACAACTCCACGGTGGCGAATGCGATCGTGGCGCGCATCATCCTGTCGGCGCGCGCGCGTGAGGCGAGCCGCGCGGCGCAGGCGGAGGTCACGCGCAAGAGCGCGACCTCGTCGCGGCTCACCCTGCCGGGCAAGCTGAGCGACTGCAACTCCAGCGGCCGCGACGACAGCGAGATCTTCATCGTCGAAGGCGACTCGGCCGGCGGCTCGGCCAAGCAGGGCCGCGATCGCGCGCGTCAGGCGATCCTGCCGCTCCGCGGTAAGGTGCTGAACGCCGAGAGCGCGTCGATCGCGAAGGTGCTTGAAAACAAGGAGCTGTCGGATCTGGTGACCGCGCTCGGCTGCGGCATCGGTAAGGGCTTCGAACTCGACAAGCTCCGCTACGGCAAGATCATCATCCTCGCCGACGCCGACTCGGACGGTCACCACATCGCCACGCTGCTGATGACGTTCATCTATCGGCACATGCCCGGCCTCATTGCGGCCGGCAAGGTGTATCTCGCGCAGCCGCCGCTCTATCGCATCGATGTCGGCAAGGAGACATCGTGGGCGTTGGATGAAAAGCAGAAGGCCGACATCCTTGCGCGGGCGTCGAGCCGGGGCAAGGTCGAGATCACCCGCTTCAAGGGCCTCGGCGAGATGATGCCGAAGGTGCTCTGGGAGACGACGCTCAATCCACGCACGCGCCGTCTGCTGCGCGTGGAAGTGGACGATCAGATCGTGACCGATCGTGTCATCAATGAGCTGATGGGGAAGGATCCGAGCGCGCGCTTCAAGTTCATCATGGAGCATGCGGAGGCGGCGGAAGAGCTCGACGTCTA
>CAYFLU010000224.1:0-4915 GCA_964343975.1 uncultured Solibacteraceae bacterium | reverse complement strand
CCGTCCACGTGCCGTTGAAGTCGCACTTCCACACTTCCGGCGTGGCCTGCACGCGTCCGCTGAGCGGCAACACCAGCGCGATGGCGCCAAGCGCCAGTAACCAAGTCTTTTTCACGAATGATTCTCCTGAATTGTGGGGAAAAAAAGAGCCGTCCCCATTCTCTGGGAGACGGCTCTCTGTTTCAATGCCGAGTTCTGGCTAGATCGGTGCGACCGGCGGCATGGCGCGCTTGTGCTCGGACACGGCTTTGAGCTGTTCGATCCGCGCGGCGATGTCGGCGGGCACGGCCGACGGCCCCTTCGCGAGGTAGAGCTCGAGGAGCTCATACGAGAAGCCCATTTCGGCTTCGTCGGTCTGACCGGGCCAGAGGCCGGCCGTCGGCGCCTTCGTGATCACCGGTTCGGGCACGCCGAGTTCGCGCGCGAGCGCGCGGACTTCGCTCTTCAGGAGTCCGCCGATCGGCAGCACGTCCACGCCGCCGTCGCCGTATTTCGTGTAGTAGCCGAGGGTGATCTCGCTGCGGTTGCCCGTGCCGGCCACGACGTAGTTCATCGCGTTGGCGATGTAATAGAGGGACGTCATGCGCATGCGCGGCTTGATGTTCGCGCGCGGCAGCCGCTGCTTGATGTCGACCACGTTGACGGCGAGTTTCGGTTGCTGCTCTTTCAGCGCATCGTCGAGCGTGGCGCCGAGCGCATCGAAGGCGCGCGACAGGTCGACGCGCACGACGGGGATGTCGAAGGCCTCGGCGACGAGCCGCGCGTCCTGTTCATCCTGCGTCTGGCTGTAGCACGGCATGATCACGCCGAGCACGTGGCCCGGCGTGGCGAGCTGACAGAGCCGCGCCACCACTGCCGAATCGATGCCGCCGCTCAAGCCGAAGACGAAGCCGTTGGCGCCGGCCTGTTCGGCGCGGCCCTTCAGCCAGGTCGAAATCTTCTCTCCGCGAGTCATATGGCGAATCTTATCAAGAGGGCGTCGTGAGATTGCGGATGGCCTCTTCGGACGCCGAGTTGGGCCACACGTGCGGTGGCCGCGCCGTGTATCCGGCGTGCGCCAGCTCGCCCTGGAAGAACACGGTCTCCGAGGCGAGGAAGGTCAACTTCAGCCAGATGCGCAGCAGCAGATACAGCTGGGCCGCGGCAAACGCGTAGAGCACGGTCTGCCACGCCTGCGGCGCGAACTCGAACCAGAGGCGGAGGGCCGCCACAAACCCCAGCGTGTTGAGGAGATACAGCCCGATCACGCGTCCCGGCCGGCGTCGCACGAACCGCAGGGCCGCGCCGATGGCGCCGATCACGCTGCGCCGGTCTTCCACGACGAGGCGGATCTTGGCGTAGTCGCTGACGAGGCTGACCGCTGCGATCACGGTGAAGAAGACGAGGTAGAGGCCCATGCGGATGAGCAGGCCCGTGCTTTCGGCCGTGACATCGCGTGTGTAGTGGTTGTACACGCGCCCGAACAAGAACGGATGCAGATACCGATACGCCAGCGCATAGGCCGTCGTTGTGACGATGCCGAGACGGAGCAGGCGGCCCGCATAGCCGCCGCAGGCGGCAAAGAAGCCGGCGGCGCGCACGGCGCGACCCCGCGCGAGCCGGTCCAGAATGCCGCCGGTGAGCCCCAGCCAGAGAAGCGCGTAGGCGAGCGCGGCGCCGGCCAGTGCCGGGTTCAGCGATTTGCCATCGGCGATGTCGCTGAGGATCTTGATCGAGCCGCCAAAGCCCATGATCTCGTGCGTGAAGGTCCGGCCGAGGCCCTGTGCTTGCGCGGCAAATTCCGACGCCCACGCGGCATTCCAGTTCCACGCCGGCTTTTCCGCGAGCACACTCGCGCCGAGCTGTTCCTGCAGCATCGCGCCCACGGTGGCGCCGAGCGCGAGCGCCATCAGCAGCGTGACGATGAGCAGCGACGCGGCCAGCGCAGGCGCGCGCCACACCCGGCGCCAGCCTTCGATGTAAGCGCCAAGGATCGGCGTGCGCGGTGTGGTGTCAGCTGAAGAACGCATAGCTCAGCAGCACCTCCTCGGCCCACGTGGTCCAGCGCAGCATCCATCGCTTCACCGCCAGGCCGGTTTGCGGAGAGGACGTCCACGAGTTGTTGGTGACGTTGAGGTCGAGCAGCAGGACGTGATCCGGATCGATCTCGACCTGCTGCACGGCGCTCGGTGCGGTGTAGCTGAACAGGCGCCACGGCGCGCGACCGTCCCAGTGTTCCATCCGTGTGGTCTTGTCGGCGAACGTGATCTTGATGTCGATCGGGAAGACGCCGTCGGCATTGCGGCGCACGACGACGGTGGACTCGACGCCGGCCGGGGTCTTCCGGGTCGACACCGGGCCCATCGCGTAGTCGAAGGTGGCATTCGACCGATAGACCGCGTCGAAGAACCAGGTCAGGTCGCGGCCGCTCACCTCGTTGGCGATCGCGAAGAACTGCTCGGGCGTCGGATGTGCGAAGGCGCCGCGGGCGAAGTGCGTCTGCAGGATCTTCTGCGTCGTGTCCCAGCCGAGGAGCTTCTCGAGTGTGTGCAGCCACAGCGCCGTCTTGTTGTAGGTGATGGCGCCGGCCGTGCCCGGCCAGTACTGCCAGGTCGGTGTATTCGGCAGGTCCGCACGCGCGGCGGCGCGATAGCCGTCGAGTCGATCGCCCGTGAACTCACGCGTCCACTGCGTGTCGCGGTAGGGCCAGGGCACGAGGCCGCCGAAGTAGCGTTCGACGGTCACGAACGGCCCGAGCTGCTCTTCGGCGATCACGCGCGCCGTGGAGAACGTGTTCAGGCCTTCGTCCATCCACGCGTGCTCGAATTCGTTGGTGGCGACCATGCCGTACCAGAACTGATGGCCGACCTCGTGGATGGTCACCGCGTCGGGCTGTTCGCCCTTCCGTACCGTCTTCCACCGCGTGCCCGCCGTGACGAGCATCGGATACTCCATGCCGCCCGTGCTCGCGCCTTGCACAGTCGGGTTGAAGATCGTCACGGGGTCGACGATGGTGAGTTGCTCGTACGGATACGCGCCGAACCAGCGCCCGTAGTTGCGCAGTGACGCGCGCGCCGCCCGGAAATGCCGCATGACCTGATCGTCGTCGTCATGCTCGGGCTGCAGGAGCAGGCGCAGCCGCACTTTCGGCAGGCCGGGTTCCCCGAACATCTCGACGTGTTCGATGAAGTCGGGGCTCGTCGTCCACGCGAAGTCGTGCACGTCGGTGGCGGTGAAGGTGTGGCCGTCCGCGCCTGGTGTCTCGACGCCGGTGGCGCCCACGGGCCAGCCCGTCGGGACCGACAGTCGGACGGTGTAGGTGCCGAAATCCGAGAAGAACTCCGTGTTGGCGTGGAACTGATGGCAGTTCCATCCTGCGTCCTCGAGGACGCCGAGTTTCGGGAACCACTGCGCGATGAAGTAGTACTGGCCGATCACGCCGGTGCGCGCGTAGGTGCGCGGCACGTGCGAGGTCCACTTCACGTTGACGGTCACGGATCCGCCCGGCGGCACGGCCGCGGGCAGCGGCACCGACAGCACGGTGCGGTCGTCGGGATTGCCGTCGTCGGGCGCGATGAACGACGCGTGGGCGAGCAGATCCGCGCCGGAGGCGCCGAGGCTCAATGCCGTGATGTCGATCGCACCGTGATCGGCGGCCGCCCGCGCCGGCATCGGGCCGCGACCGAGTCGCGACTCCCGCATCCAGGATGAACGTCCGTCGCGCCAGGCATTCCAGTACAGATGGAAGCGCAGCTCGGAGGTCGGCTGCCGCGTGATGTTGGTCCACGTGATCACGGCCCGGCCGTCGATCGTGTGTGTGTCGGGCCGGAGCGTGGCGTCGATCTGGTAGTTCGCGTTGCGCGGCGAACGTGCGGTGGCGGCCGGTGCCGCGGCGCCTGGCCCCGGGGGCGCGGGGACCGGCGTCGATGGCCGTGAGGTCGTCGACTGCGCGAGCAGCGTGGCGCCGGTCAACAGGACGGCGATGAGGCTCACGCGTGCGCGCACGTCGGCGATGCTAGCACGCACGGTGGCTACGCCCGCGGGCGGAAGTGCGCGACGATCGCGGCGACGAGTGCGTGGATCGTGTAGGCCTGCGGCACGATCCGGGCGTTGATCCCGAGTTGCTCCGCAGCTTCAGCCGTGACCGGACCGAGCGCGGCGACCACCGTGGTGTTGAGAAGGTCGGCCGCCTGTTCGGCGCCGATGAGCTCGGCAAAGCGCCGCACCGAGGTCGGGCTCGTGAACGTGACCGCGTCGACGCGGCCTTCGAGCAGCTGTTGATAAATCGCCTGCGCTTCCGGCGATTCGGCCGAGGCCGCGCCCGTCGTGTAGGCGACGAGGTCGGTGACGGCGGCGCCGCGTCGCGCGAGCGTCGAGGCGAGCGTGTCGCGCAGGAAGTCGGGGCGCACGATCAGCACGCGCTGGCCGTCGAGCGCGCCGGCCGCGCCCATGGCCTCCACGATGTCGTCGATCCGCATCTCCGACATCACGAAGTTGGGCTTGATGCCGCGCGCGCCGAGCCGGTCGCCCGTCGTCGGGCCGATGGCGCCGATCGACACGCGGCCGAGCGCGCGCATGTCGCGCGGGCCGGACAGGAGCGCGTTGAAGAACCGCGTCACCGAGTTCGCCGACGTGAAGAGGACCCACTGGTAGCCGTCCACCGAGGCGGCGGCGCGGTCGATCGCTTCAGAATCCTCCGCCGGCGCGATCTGGAAGACCGGCGCTTCGAGCGTCTGCGCGCCGAGCTGTTCGAGTTCGTCCGCGAGCTCGCGCGCCTGATCGCGTGAGCGCGTGATCACGATGCGGCGGCCGAAGAGCGGACGCTCGTCGAACCAGCGCAGGTGCGCGCGGAGCGCCGTGGTTTCGCCGACGATGAGCGTGGCGTCGGCGGCGTCACCGCCGTCGCTGAGGTGGGCGCGCACGGCGTCGATCGTGC
>CAYFLU010000223.1:0-4996 GCA_964343975.1 uncultured Solibacteraceae bacterium | reverse complement strand
TTCGCGATGATCATCGCGAACTGCATGGGCTCGTGAATCGCCAAGGCGGGGATCAGGAGTAGCAGCGTGCGCAGCTCGTAGTTCTTTAGCAGGAAGTGCCAGCGATTGCGGATCTGACAGGGAAAGAGCCAGGCGCTGCGCGGCTTGCTGCGATGCTCGACGAGCGCGCGCCCGTCTTCGACGAGGCGATAGCCGGCCATGACGATGCGGTGGCAGAAGTCGCCGTCTTCCTTGCCGATGAAGTACCGGTCGTCGAAGTCGCCGATCTTCCGCGAGACGGCGACGTCGATGAGATAGGCCACGCCCGGCGCCGCGCCGATGTCGCGCGCGTCGGTGCCGCGGTCCGTGAGCGGGCGGTTCAGGTACGGGTTCACCGCTTCGCAGATGAAGTGCATCGAACCGGACGCGTATTGGATCGTGTCGGGCTGCTGGGTGTGCACCACCACGGGCACGGTGCAGGCCACGCCCTTCGACGGATCCAGCGACTCGCGGAGGAGCGCCGTCATGTCGGGCCGGATGAAGGCGTCGGCGTCGAGCAGCAGGAGATACGGCGCCTGGCAATCCCGCAGGGCTTTGTTGCGGCCCGGATCGGGCCCGTTGTTCACCGGCAGCCGGTCGACCTTCACGCCCGGCCATTCGGCGGCGATCCACTCGGCCGTCCCGTCGTCTGACGCGATGTCGTAGATGGTGACGCGGTCACGGGGGGCCTGCGCGGCGTCGAGACACGCCAGCAACTGCGGCAACGTCCCGCGTCCGTTGTGTGACACGACCGCCACATCGACGTCGGCGGGAAAGGGCGGCACGTGCGGCATGCAGGGTCTCGTCAGTATAATCGCCGTCGCGTGAAGTACGCGTCCGCCATACTGCTGGTCCTGCTGCTCGCCATCTCGGGCCGCCTCATCGACTATCCGCGTCTCGCCCATGGCTTCAAGGGCGACGAGGCGACCTACGTCCTGATGGCGTTCAGCTTTGCCGACGACTTCGACATGAAGTATCAGGCGAAGGATCTCCAGCGGTTCTACACGCTCTATCGCGATGCCGCTCACCCGAACGGCGTGGGGCCGGACGGCATCTTCATCAAGCGCAGTTCGCGTGTCGTTGGCGTCGGTGCCGACGGCGTGCATCGCGAGCCCGTACCGACCACCGACTTTCTGTCGTACGGGAAGGGCTTCGCGTATCCACTCGCGGCGGCCCCGTTTGCCAAGCTGGGTGGTCTCGGCGGCATGTTCATGTTCAACGTGCTGCTGCTCGTGCTCTGCGCGTGGCTGGCTGCCGTGTTCGGCCGGGCGCGAACCGGGAGCCTCGCCGGCGCCTGCTTCGGCGTGGCCTTTGTCCTGGCCTCGGTCGTGCCGGTCTGGACCGCGTGGCTCACGCCAGAGCTCTTCAACTTCGCGTTGGTCTTCGTCGCGTATTTCCTGTGGCTGTACAAGGAAGTCGCGCCCGACCGCGCCCGTGGTCACTGGTGGGGCGGTGTGGCGGGCGATCTGGTCGCGGCCGCACTCATCGGCGTCGCCACGTTCTCCAAGATCAACCACGCACTGCTCGTCGCCCCGCTCGGCCTCCTGGCGCTGTGGCGCCTGGACCTCAAGCGCGCCGTGCTCGTCGGCGCGGTCTTCGTCGCCAGTGTCGGCGCGCTCTACGGCACGAATCTCTTCGCCACTGGCGAGGCCAACTACCAGGGCAGCGCGTACCGCGACGGGCGCATCTCGTGCTACGGCGTGTATCCGTTCGACAACCAACAGACGCCGTTCGGAGTCATTCCCAACCGCTGCGACTCCAAGGTCACCAACGAAGCCAACGACGAAGGCATCACGGAACTCGGCGTGTTGCCGTCGCCGAAGCTCCGCGGTACGTTCTTCCGCAACGCCTACTACTTCGTGGTCGGCCGTAATGCCGGCCTGCTGCCGTTCTTTTTGCCGGGACTCATCGCCGTGCTCGCGTTTGTCGTCTCCTGGCGAGAGTGGAAGCTCTGGCACTGGCTCACGCTGCTCATGGTCGTCGGCGAGATCTGGGCGTTCCTGGTGCTCACGCCCTGGACGTGGAACGGCGATGGCGGCCCTCCGGGCAATCGCTATTTCCTGAGCACGTATCCGCTGATGCTGTTCCTCCTGCCCGCATCAGGCGGCTGGTTCCCGGCGGCGATCGCCGCGGTCGGCGGCCTCGCGTTCACCGGGACGATGTTGCTGTCGCCGTTCGTGTCCGCCGTCGAGACCTGGCGCGTGGTCCAGCGCCCGCTTTTCAAGACGCTGCCCGTCGAACTGACGATCATGAACTCGTTGCCGGTGCGGCTCCAGGACGGCACGCGCGCGCGCATCGGGTGGCATCGCAATACCTACGCGCAGTTCTACTTCATGGACGACAACGTGTGGACGATCGAAGAGACGGGCGTGTGGACGAAGGGAGACAGCGCGGCAGACGTCGTGATGCGCGCGGACCGTTCCTTCACCAAGATCCAGCTCACGGTCCACTCCGACATCGACAACACGTTCACGGGCAAGCTTGGCGGCCAGGTCTTTACCGTGCATTTGCAACCCGGCGAGAAGCAGACACTGACGTTTGACCCGGGCCCGGGCGTGTGGTCGAACGGCAGCGTGGTCTACCGCATGACGTGGACGACGGCCAAGGGCTTCACGCCGGCCCGGATGAATCCGGCCAACAAGGACGATCGGTTTCTCGGGGTGTTTGTGGAGCCGGTCTTCTTCGACGCGACGACCGGGCAGTAGGCGGTTAGTGACGCTTGCGGACGAACATCACGACGGCGCCAGAGACCGAGAACAACATGATCAAGGCCGCCCCGAGAAACGAGAGCGCGATCGCCGACTCGCGCGGCAGGTGCAACTGCGCGAAGTAGAACGCGAAGATCGACTCGCGCACGCCGAAGCCATTCACCGACAGCGGCAGCAACTGGACGATGAACGACATCGGAATCAGCACGGCCAGATGCACCGTGGGCATGGGAATCTGCATGGCCCGCGCGAGCGCCGCGTAGAAGAAGACCAGAATGATCTGCACGACGACCGCGCCGCCAAATCCCTTGCCGAGCGCGGACGGCGCCTGGGCAAACCGCTCGAACATGTCGACCAGACGCTCGATCTGTCGCGTCACCCAGTCTTTGTGAAGCACCGTCAGCGGACGCAGCGCCACGCTGATGAGCCGCGGGTGATAGAGGAGCGCCAGAATTACGGCAATGCCGCCGCCCGTGCCCAGCCACAGCCACAGCGGGTTGAACGGCTCGGAGTCGCCGAGCTCAATCGCCGTGGATGCGCCAAGCGCCGCGACGAAGATCAGCCCGAGCAAGCCAATGACGCGGTCCAGCAGGACGGTGGTCGCGGCCTGCGTGGTGGAGCCCGAGGCGGCCGACGTGTCCCGAATCCGGATGACGTCGCCGCCGATATTGGAGGGCAGGAAGTTGTTGAAGAACGTCGCCACGAGATACGACGCCAGCAGGTGCCGGAAGGTGGTGACGACCGAGAGCGCCTCGAGCAGACGGTGCCAGCGCCACGCGCTGACGCACAGCATCAGCAGGTAGAGGACCAGGGCGATCCCGATCCAGACCGGCGATGCGGCTTGAAATTGATGCCACAGGGTCTGGCGATCGATTTTCGAGAGCAGCCAGTACAGCAGCCCACCGCTCACGACGATCTTCAGCACCCAGGTAATTGCGGAACGCACGCCGAATCATTACATCACAGCCCGCCGGGCATTGGCCCGGCGCCGGGCTACAATAAGCAGCTTGTGCCCGCCCGGCGGGCCGTCTGGCATGCACATTTTGATGATCGCTCCCGAGCCGTTCTTCGAGCCCCGGGGGACACCATTTTCCGAGTATCACCGCCTTCGCGCCTTGAGCTCGATGGGCCACACCGTCGACCTCGTCACGTATCCCTTTGGCGAAGATCGCGATATTCCAGGCGTCCGCATCATCCGGACCCTGAAGCCGCCGTTTGTCTCACGCGTGAAGATCGGGCCGTCGTGGGCCAAGGTGCCGCTCGACTTCTTTCTGGCCCTCACATCGCTGCGCGTCGCGTTGTCGGGCCGCTACGACGCCGTACACTCGCACGAAGAGGGCGGGGCGATCGGCGTGGTGCTCGCGTGGCTGCTCGGTGTGCCGCATCTCTACGACATGCACTCGAGCCTGCCGCAGCAGATCTCGAACTTCGGGTACGAGAAGGCGACGTGGCTGACGAAGATCTTCGACTGGCTCGAGCGCATCATGATCCGCCGGTCGCAGGTCGTGATCGTGATTTGCCCGCAGTTGGAAGTGGCTGTGCGCGACGTCGACACCCAGGTGCCGATGGTGTTGATCGAGAACGCCATGGGCTCCGGCGACGCGCCGACGCCCGGCTCCGGCGCCAACGTGCGCGCCTCCCTCGGTCTGGCCGAGGGCACGCCGATGGTGCTGTACACGGGCACGTTCGAGCACTACCAGGGCCTGGACCTGCTGTTCGAATCGATGCCGGCCGTCGTGAAGGCTCGCCCGGATGTGCGGTTCGTCATGATGGGCGGCGAGCCGCAGCAGGTCGAGGCGGCCAAGGCGCGTGTGGCAGCCGCCGGCGTGGCGCACGCGGTGATCTTCACCGGGCAGCGGCCCGCCTCTGAGGTGCCTGCGTACCTCGACGCCGCCGACGTGCTCGTGTCGCCGCGCTCGACCGGCACCAATACGCCGCTCAAGATCTACCAGTACCTCCGCTCGGGGCGTCCGATCGTCGCCACGCGCCTGCTCACGCACACGCAGGTGCTTGATGACGACACGTCGATCCTGACGGCGCCGGAACCGGCCGCCTACGCGCAGGGCATTGTCGATGCCGTCTCGGATCCTGTGCGGGCCCGCGCCATCGGCGCGCGCGCGAAGGCGCTGGCGGACGAGAAGTACAGCGAAGCCGCCTATCTGGCGAAGACGCGCGACGCGATGACGCAGCTCGAACGGAGCCGCCCGCTGTGACATCGGGCCCGAACGATCACTACAGCTACGAGCACTACCGGAGCCGCGACGTCGCGG
>CAYFLU010000222.1:0-5028 GCA_964343975.1 uncultured Solibacteraceae bacterium | reverse complement strand
CCCTCGAGATCGGATTCCGCGAGCAAGACGATGTCGATGTTGCGCTTCAACGCGTAGTGCTGGAAGCCATCGTCGAGCACATGCACCGTGCAGCCGAGCGATGTCTCCGCGACCGCACCGGCCAGCGCACGCTGCTCGCAGACGAGCACCGCGGCGCCGGGCACGGCCTCTGCCAGCATGAGCGGCTCATCGCCGCTCACGGACAGGTCCGCCAGATGCGTCAGGTCCACCGCGCCGTCGGCCGTACGCAGGCCACGGCTCACGATCGTCACGCCGTCGGCGGCGTGCGCGCGGCGATAGCCTCGGCTGAGAATGGCGGGCTTCTCCCCCGCCGCCACGAGCAGTCGTGCGATGTGTGCGACGAGCGGCGTCTTGCCGCGGCCGCCCATGCTGATGTTGCCGATGCTGATGACGGGGCGCGCGAGGCGCGCCGCCTGCGTGTTGGCGCGTGCCGCGCGGCGCCGCGATCGCAACAAGCGTCCCAGCACGGCGCGTCAGAGCCTCAGTTGACCACGCGGAACGGCCGCACGACGGCGCGGCCATTGGGCGGAGGCAGGAGCGCTTCGATGGCGTCGAGTGTGCGCGGCTTCGCGCCGCGGTTCGCCTCGAGCAGCGCCCGCGCGGCTTGTCCGAGCCGGGCGCGTTCCTGCGGGTCGCCGGCGAGACGCACGAACACATCCGCGAGTTGCTCGGCGGCCGCCAGTTGAATGCCAGCCTGGCTCTTCACAAACGACTCGGCGATCTCCTTGAAGTTCTGCATGTACGGGCCGAAGACGATCGGCTTGCCATGCACGGCCGGTTCGAGGATGTTGTGGCCGCCCTTGTCGACCAGGCTGCCGCCGACGAAGACCACCGTCGCGACCTGGAAGAGCTGCGCCAGTTCACCTACGGTGTCGAGGATGACGACATCTTCCTGCGGCTCGGCGTCGACGGGCAGGTCGGACCGGCGGATCACGCGGTAGCCCTCGGCGCGCGCCAGCGCTTCCGCCTCACCGAAGCGCTCGGGTTTGCGCGGCGCGATGATCAGCAGCGCCGTCGGATGCAGACGACGCACGGCGGCGAACGCCTGCAGCACCGGCCCTTCCTCGCCTTTCAGCGTGCTGGCGGCGATGAAGACCAGGCGGTTCGGCGCGATGCGGAAGTAGCGCAACACGCGACCTTCGCCGCGCCCGGCCACGACGCCGGCCGGCGGCTCGACCGACTCGAATTTGAGACTGCCGGTCACCGACACGCGCGCCGGATCCGCGCCGATGTCGATGATGCGATCGGCCGATTCCTGACTCTGCATGCAGAATCGGTCCACGTCCGAGAGCACATCGCGGAAGAACGACCGCGCCATCTTGTAGCGCGGATACGACCGCGAGGAAATCCGGCCGTTGACGAGCATCGTCTTCACGCCGGACTTGCGGCACGCGCGCAGCAGGTTCGGCCAGATCTCGGTCTCCATCATGATGAAGAGCCGCGGCTTGACGATCCGGAGCGTTCGACCGACGAACGGCTGCAAGTCGAACGGGAAGAAGAAGACCGCATCGACGTTCGGCAACCGCGTGCGCGCGATCTGCTGGCCCGTAATGGTGGTCGTGGAGACGAAGATCTTCAGGCCCGGGTAGCGCTGGCGCAATTCCGGCAGCAGGGAGCGCGCGACGAGGGCCTCGCCGACCGAGACGGCGTGGATCCAGATGGACTCATCGCCGTCGAGATTCAGGCTGACGGGCAGGATCCCGAGGCGCTGCGTGAGGCTGCTCACGTACTTGCGGTAGCGGATCGCCTGATAGAGAAACCAGGGCGTGGCCGCCAGCGCAAAGAGCACGATCGCAAGGGAATACAGGACGTGCACGACCCCAACAATATACGCGGGTTCCTGCTACAATTTTTTAGTTTGACTCCCCCTGCGGGGAGCGACTACAGCGACTGCTGCAGCGACTACTGAGGAGTGGCCATGGCGATCAAGGTGGGCATCAACGGGTTCGGAAGAATCGGGCGCAACATCATGCGCGTCGCGATGGCCCACAAGGACATCGACATCGTGGCGGTCAACGACCTGACCGACACGGGCACGCTGGCCCATTTGCTGAAGTACGACTCGATTCTGGGCAACCTGAAGGCCGACATCACGGCGTCGGGCGACACGATCACGGTGGACGGCGACAGCTTCAAGGTGTTCGCGCAGAAGGACCCGGCGCAGCTGCCGTGGAAGGACCTCGGTGTGGACGTGGTGTTCGAGTCGACGGGCAAGTTCACCGACAAGGACGGCGCCTCGAAGCACATCACGGGCGGCGCCAAGCGCGTGATCATCACCGCGCCGGGCAAGAAGGTGGACGGCAGCTTCGTGATGGGCGTGAATCACGAGCAGTACGATCCGGCCAAGCACGTGGTGGTCTCGAACGCGTCCTGCACGACGAACTGTCTGGCGCCGGTGGCCAAGGTGCTCCACGAGACGTTCGGCATCAAGCAGGGCTGGATGACCACGGTGCACGCCTACACGAACGACCAGCAGCTGCTCGACCTTCCGCACAAGGACATCCGGCGCGCGCGTGCCGCAGCCCTCTCGATGATCCCGACCACGACCGGCGCCGCGAGCGCCGTCGGTGAAGTGCTGCCGGCCCTCAAGGGCAAGCTCGACGGCATCTCGATGCGCGTGCCGACGCCGAACGTCTCGGTGGTCGACCTCAACGCGATCCTCGAGAAGCCGGCGTCTGCCGAGGCGATCAACGCGGCGTTCAAGGCCGCGGCCGACGGCCCGCTCAAGGGCATCATGGAATACGTGACGGCGCCGCTCGTCTCGATCGACTTCCGCGGCAACGCGCACTCGGCCTGTGTCGACACGGGCTACACGAAGGTGATGGGCGACAACTTCGCCAAGATCCTGGCGTGGTACGACAACGAGTGGGGCTACTCGAACCGCTGCATCGACCTCGTCCGCTACATGGCGACGAAGGGCCTGTAACCAACTGCCGGAGGGTGTGATGGCCACGCGTTCGATTCGCGACGTAGCTCTGAAAGGACGACGCGCGTACGTGCGCGTGGACTTCAACGTGCCGATCAAGAACGGCGTGATCGGCGACGACACGCGCGTGCGCGGGGCGTTGCCGACGATCACCTACGCGCTCGAACAGGGCGCGACGGTGATCCTCGCGTCGCACCTCGGCCGCCCGAAGGGTAAGGTCAACCTCGAATACACGATCCGCCCGGTGGCGGATCATCTGGCGAAGCTCCTCGGCCGGCCGGTGGCGTTTGCCACCGACTGCATCGGGGCGCCGGCCAAGGACGCGATCGCGGCGAATCCCGGCGGCGTGATCCTCCTCGAGAACCTGCGGTTCCACGCGGAAGAGGAAGCCAACGACCCCGGCTTCTCGAAGCAGCTCGCGGACCTCTGCGACGTCTACGTGAACGACGCCTTCGGCTCGGCGCATCGGGCGCATGCGTCCACGGAAGGCATCACGCACTTCGTGAAAGATGCGGTGGCCGGCTTCCTGATGGCGGCCGAGGTCGAATATCTCGGCAAGGCCCTCAACAACCCGGATCGCCCGTTCGTGGCCATCCTCGGCGGCGCGAAGGTCTCCGACAAACTCGAAGTCATCGAGAACCTGCTCGGCAAGGTCGACGCCCTGCTGATCGGCGGCGCGATGGCCTATACGTTCTTCAAGGCGCAGGGCATCGCGGTCGGCAAGTCGCTTGTTGAAGAGGAACTCGTGGCCACGGCCACCGACCTGCTGAAGCGCGCGAAGGATCGCGGCGTGCGCCTCGAACTCCCCGTCGACCACGTCGTGGCGCCGAAGCTTGAGGCCGGCGCCCCGAGTGAAACGCTCGCGGTCGGCGATGCGGCGATCGGTGACCGCATGGGCCTCGACATCGGGCCGAAGACGGTCGCGCAGTATGCGGGCGTGATTGCGACCGCGAAGACCGTCGTGTGGAACGGCCCGATGGGCGTGTTCGAGATCGACGCGTTCGCGAACGGCACGATCGGCGTCGCCGAGGCCGTGGCCGCCGTGCACGGCACGACGATCATTGGCGGCGGCGACTCGGTCGCCGCCGTGGCGCGCGCGGGCGTGACCGACAAGATGACGCACATCTCCACGGGCGGCGGCGCATCGCTCGAATTCCTCGGCGGCCAGACGCTGCCGGGCGTGGCTGCCCTGCAGCAGAAGTAGGTCGCGATGCGCACCCCGCTCCTCGCCGCCAACTGGAAGATGCACAAGACCCGCCGCGACGCGGCGGCCTTCCTGCGGGAGTTTGCGCCGCTCGTGCAGCCGTTCACGTCGGTCGAGGTGGTGGTCGCGCCCGTGTTCACCGCGCTCACGACGGCCGCCGAATTGGTGGCCGGCACGCGGATCAAGATCGCCGCGCAGGATGTGTATTTCGAAAAGCAGGGCGCGTTCACGGGTGAAGTGAGCGCGGAGATGATCGCGGACGCCGGTGCGTCGCACGCGATCATCGGCCATTCCGAGCGCCGTCGTCTGTTCGGCGACACGGATGACGTCGTCAACCGGAAGGTGCGGGCCGCCATCACTGCGGGACTCACGCCCATCGTCTGCGTCGGCGAAACGCTCGATGAGCGCGAGCGCGGCGAGACCCTCGCCGTGCTCGACCGTCAGGTGCGGGCAGGCCTCGACGGCCTCACAGGCGACCAGATCGGCGCGCTCGTCATCGCCTACGAACCGGTCTGGGCCATCGGCACCGGCAAGAACGCCACGACCGCCGAAGCCGGTGAAGCGCACGCGCATATTCGCGGCCGCCTGAAGCAGTGGTTCGGCGGCGCCCCGGCCGACCAGTGCCGCATCCTCTATGGCGGGTCGGTCAAGCCCGACAACATCCGTGAGCTCATCGGCTTGGCGGATGTCGACGGCGCCCTGGTCGGCGGTGCCAGCCTGGACGTGCGGTCATTTTTTGAAATCGTGAGTCGATCCGCGGGCGCCTGAGGTATACTTTTTCTCTTATGTTGTACGGCCTTTTCGTCGTTGTGTTCAGCGTGGTGTGCCTGCTGTTGCTGGTGGTCGTCCTTCTCCAGCAGGGCAAGGGCGGCGACAT
>CAYFLU010000221.1:0-5029 GCA_964343975.1 uncultured Solibacteraceae bacterium | reverse complement strand
CGTGGTGGACGCCGTGGACGCCGACGGACCTGATCTTCCCGTTCTTCGTCTTCATCCTCGGGTTGTCGCTCACGTTGTCGCCCCGCGCCGTCGAGTCGTTGCCACGCATCTTCAAGCGCGCGGCCGTCCTGTTTCTGTGCGGGTTCGCACTCGCGTATTACGTGCGGTTCAACTTCTCGACCGTGCGCATCCCGGGCGTGCTCGTGCGCCTGTCGTTGTGCTCGCTGTTCGCGTCGCTGATCTATCGCCAGGTGTTGAAGTTGGAAGAAGAGGCGAGACTCCAGGCCGTGATGGGCGTGACAGCGGTGCTGTTGCTCGGCTACTGGGCCCTCCTGATGTTCGTGCCCGCACCTGGCGGCGTGGCCGGTGATCTCACGCCGGCCGGCAACCTCGGCGCCTGGCTCGACCGCACGCTGATCGGCACCCAGCACCTGTGGAGCTCGACCAAGACCTGGGATCCGGAAGGTCTGTTCGGCACGATCCCGGCGGTCGCCACCACACTGACCGGCGTCGCGGCCGGGTTGGTGTTGCGCGGCAAACGCACAGACGTGGAGAAGACCGCCGTCTTCATCGTGGCCGGCGGCGTGAGCGTGCTCGGCGCGGTGGTCTGGGATCAGCGCTTTGTGATCACGAAGAGCTTGTGGACGAGCTCATTCGTGCTGCTCACGAGCGGACTCGCCGCGATCGCGCTCGGGGCGTGCTACTGGATGATCGATGTGCAGGGCCGCCGGCGTTTCCTCCGCCCGTTCGTCGTGATGGGCACGAACCCGCTGGCGCTCTTCGTGATGTCGGGCTGGCTGATCAAGACGCTGCTCTGGATCAAGGTGATGAGCCCGGCGGGGAAGCAGATCGCGCTCTACAACTGGATCTACATGCACGCCTTCCTGCCGCTGGGGCTCGGCGGACCGAAGAACACGTCGCTGGCCTTCGCGTTCGCAACGTTGCTGCTGCTGTACGTGCCGCTCGAAGTGATGTACCGCAAGCGCCTCTTCTGGCGCGCCTGACGCGGCCGCCGCGCTGGGCGTGATTAAATAGCGGGATACATGCCGCGCATTCTGGTCACCAATGACGACGGGTATTTTTCGCCGGGCATCGAAGCTCTGGCGCACGCTCTGAAGGCAGTCGGCGACGTCACGGTCGTGGCGCCGCAAACGGAAGCGAGTGCCGTCGGGCACGCGCTCACGCTGCGCCGGCCGTTGCGCATCGAGAAGCCCGGGGAGAACGTCTACTGCGTGGACGGCACGCCCACTGACTGCGTGAACATCGCCATCGATCAGATCCTCGTCGATCCGCCGGATATCGTCGTGTCGGGGATCAACACGGGGCTGAACGTCGGCGACGACGTCACGTATTCGGGCACGGTGGCCGGGGCGTTCGAAGCGGCGCTCCTCGGGTACCCGGGCATCGCGGTGTCGCTCGAGCGCCCATCGATGGAATTTGGCCCGGCGGCGGCGTTTGCCGCGCAGCTGACGGCCTCGGTGCTCAAGCACGGGCTGCCGTACCGGACATTTCTCAGCATCAACGTGCCGAAGGGCGAGATCAAAGGCGTGCGCACCACGGTGCAGGCCAAGCGGAACCACATCACCAAGGTGGACCGCCGGATGGACCCGCGTAAGCGGCCCTATTTCTGGATCGAGGAGGCGCAGGACGACTGGGCGCCGCACGACCGGTCGGACCGGCAGGCGGTGCGCGACGGGTACATCTCGGTGACCCCGCTCCAGCCGGACCTGACCGACCATTCTGCGATTGATCTTGTGGAGCGGCTTACGAAAGAGGCGGAGTCTGGGGTAAGATAGTCAGGTTGTCGGGGCGTGGCTCAGCCTGGTAGAGCACTCCGTTCGGGACGGAGGGGTCGGAGGTTCAAATCCTCTCGCCCCGACCAAACTTCAGAAAGAAGAAACGCGGCCCCCGAGGCCGCGTTTCTGTCGTACGCCCACCACGAACCACCACTAACGAATCGCCATACCGACCGTGAGCCACCGGCCCGGCATCGCCACGCCGGCCACTTCCGTGTAGGTCTCATTCAAGAGGTTCGTGCCGCCGATCGACAACGTCGCGCGGCCCCAGTCGTGGCTGAGCTGCGCGCCAACAAGGGTGTAGCGCTGCCCGTCGAGCCGGCGTCGGTAGTCGGCCGTGACGCTGGCACGCAGGCCGGCGATGCCGAGCGGCGTCGCGACCGATCCGACGAGCGCGTGCTTCGCGTATTCGAGGACGTACTTCGACAGCACGTTCAGCGACGGCGCCGAGAGATCGAGGCCGGTGTAGCTGAGTGAGGCGAGGCCGTCGCGCCAGTGTCGCGCGGCCCGCACTTCGACGCCGCGCGTCGTCACATCGCGCACGTTGTCGGCGTGCCACGGCACGGACGCCGTGGGGCGGGTGAAATCGATCACGTCGCGGTCCCACCGCAGGAACGGGGTCACGGCCGCGCTCCAGCCGCTGCGCGCAAACTCCAGCCCGGCGTCTGTCGACCAGCCACGCTCGGCGCGGAGGTCCGCGTTGCCCACGTTATTGGGATCCAGGTAATAGAGCTCGGTGAAGGTCGGCACGCGGAACGCGCGGCCGACCGAGCCGCGGAGGCGCCACCCGTCGCCGAGGATGGCCACGGCCGAGAACGTCGGACTGACTTCGCCGCCGAACGAAGAATAGCGGTCGCCGCGCACGCCGGCCTGCACGAGGAGCGACGACGAGAGTGGCGCGAGCACTTCCACGAACGCGCTGCCGTGGCTGAAGTCGTGGTCGCCGAGGTTCGATGAGCGCACGACGTCCATCGCGCCGCCCGCGCCCGCGCTGATCGTGATGCCGTCATCGCTCGTACGGCTGACCGTGGCCAGCACGTCGCCCGCGTTCGTGCGATGGCGGTTCTCGGCGAAGCCCGGTCGCGCGATGTCCCAGCGGAAATGGTCGCCGTGGTTCTTCCACGTGCCGCGCACCGTCGTCGTCCAACCCGACACCGCGCGCGACCACGTGGCCGACGTGAGCGTGAGATCCGTCCATTCCTTCGAGGGTGAGGCGCCGTAGAACCCGTTGGCGCCGAACGTCCGTCGCTGATGGCGCACGTCGAAGGTGAGGTCGCGGCCGAACGCGCCGCGGAGCAACGCGCCGCCGAGCGCGAAGTCGCGATCGAACATGAAGCCGTCGCTCCGGGAGGTCCATCCGGCCAGCGTCCATCTGGCCGGCAGGCCGTAGCCACCGATCGACGCGCTGAGTGCGCCCGAGCCGTGCTCGCCGGCCGTGGCTGAGATCGCCAGATGCTGATCGCGCCGCGTGATGAGGTTCACGACGCCGCCGAGCGCGTCGGCGCCGTGCACCGAGGACGCCGCGCCACCGACCAGTTCGATGCGGTCGAGCGCGGCGAGCGGCATCGGGAACTCGCCGTTGTGGTGTCCGCTTTGCGCGTCGTTGAGGCGCACCCCATCGACGAGCACCAGTTGTTGGCCGAACGTCGCTCCGCGGATCGAGAGATCCGTTTGGACCTCAAACGGGCCGCGGGCTCGCAGGTCCACGCCGGGTGCGAGGCGCAAGGCGTCGATCGACGAGGTCACTCCAAGGGTGTCGAGATCCACGCGCGGCAGCACGGTCACGGCGCGTCCGGCAGCGCTCTCAGGGGTGGGCGAGACCGTGGCGGTCACGACGACGGTCGTGGACACCGCGGGAGGTGTTTGTGGTGTCTGCGGCGCGGACGCGGCAGACGGTTGCTGAGCCAGCGCGGCGGCCAGCGCATACACGAAGCAGGATTGGAACATTGCCGCCCATTATCGCAGCCTCCCGTGCGACCACCGGTAGTTGATCGCCCCCGGGAGGTCAGGTACGCTCTTCGGTCGGAGGTTTGGAATGAAGCAGTGGGTGCATCGAGCAGGTGTTGCGCTGGTGGTGCTGGGCGTGGTGGCGGCGGCCGCCTGGCGTCCGGTCACGGCGCAGCGTCCGGTGGCGAATCCCGCGAACGTGACGGTGGATCCGTCGCTGTTCGGGGGCTTGTCATATCGGCAGTTGACGAACTTCAGCCGCGGCGGCCGGTCGCACACGGTCGTGGGCGTGCCGGCGCAGCCGGGCACGTTCTACATGGGCGCGGCCAACGGCGGCGTATTCAAGACGACGGATAACGGCGGCACGTGGACGCCGATCACCGACGGCCAGATCGGCGTCGGCAGCACGGGGTCGATCGCGGTTTCGGATTCCAATCCCGACATCGTGTGGCTCGGCACCGGGTCTCCGGATCCGCGCGGCAACATCTCGAATGGCGACGGCGTCTACAAGTCGACCGACGCCGGCAAGACCTGGACGCACATGGGCCTCGAGAAGGCCGGCCTGATCGGCCGCGTGCGCATCCATCCGACCAACCCCGACATCGTCTATGTGGCGGCCGTGGGCAACATCTTCGGCGCGAACAAGGAACGCGGTGTCTACCGCACGAAGGACGGCGGCAAGACGTGGGAGCAGGTCCTCTCGATCAGCGACAAGACGGGGGCGGTCGATCTGTCGATGGACGCCAAGAACCCGAATGTGATGTTCGCGTCGATGTGGACGGTGCGTCGCGAGCCGTGGTCGGTGACCTCGGGCAGCATGCAGGACGGTCTGTTCCGGTCGCTCGACGGCGGCACGACGTGGCAGAAGGTGACCAACGGGCTGCCGAACAAGGTCATGGTCGGCAAGATCGCCGTGGCGATCTCGCCGGTCGACTCGAAGCGCGTGTATGCGCTGGTCGAAGCGGCCAATGACGAAGGCGGCGTGTTCAAGTCGGATGACGGCGGCACGTCGTGGACGCGTACGAGTGAGACGCGCAACCTCCAGCAGCGCGCGTTCTACTACCTCCGCCTCTACGCGGATCCGGTCGAGATCGACACGGTCTACGGTCTGAACACGGGCATCTACAAGAGCACCGACGGCGGCAAGACGTTTGTCGGCGTGCAGAGCACGCACAGCGACAACCACGACCTGTGGATCAACCCGAAGGACAACAAGATCATCGCGAACGCCAACGACGGCGGCGCGGCCATTACGCTCGACGGCGGCCGCACGTGGTCGTCGCAGG
>CAYFLU010000220.1:4054-5048 GCA_964343975.1 uncultured Solibacteraceae bacterium | reverse complement strand
TGCGCGGCTCCGGCCTCTACGACGCCAGCGGACGCGGGCACGTGAACCTCTACCAACCGTTCGTCGAACGCGCCCTCGACCTTACCCGCCCGGGCGGCGCCATCGGTCTCGTCTTGCCGTGGGGCATCGCGTCCGACGACGGCTCGGCCGCGCTGCGCGCACGCCTGCTCGACGAGTGCCGCATCACCACATGGATCGGCTTCGACAACGCGGAGGCGATCTTCCCCGTCCATCGCGGCCTGCGCTTCGCCGCGGTCGTGGCGCGCACAGCGGACCGCACCGACGTCCTGCCGATGATCAACGGCATCACGCGCGCGAGTGCGCTCGATGCCCTCTGCGATGCCGACGATGTCCTGGTCGGCGCGTTGCCCGTGCCGCGCGCGGTCGTCACCCCACCAGGTGACAAGAGTCGGCGGATTCCAGACGTGCGCCGCGCGGCCGACCTCGAACGGCTCGACACGTTGACGCGCCGATGGCCGGCGCTCGGCGATCCGCGCGGATGGGCCGCGCAATTCGGCCGCGAACTGAACGCGAGCGATGATCGCGACTTGTTCGGCGACGACGGCCTGCCTGTGCTCGATGGCAAGGACATCGCGCCGTTCGTCGCACAGATCGACCCGCCCCGTCGGCGCATCACACGCGCACGCGCCGAAGCCGCCCTGCCGGCGCGCGGCTTCACGGCGCCGCGCCTGGCCTATCGCGACGTGTCGGCCGTGTCCAACCGCCAATCCCTCATCGCCGCCCTCATCCCCGCCGGCGTCGTCACGACCCACACGCTCTTCTGCGTGCGCACGCCGCTCCCGCTCGCGCAGCAGCACTTTCTCTGCGCGTGCTTCAACTCGTACGTGCTCAATGCGCTCGTGCGCGTGCTGATGGGCGGGCATCTGACGACGTCACTCGTCGAGCGCCTGCCGGTGCCGCCGTGGACCGGCAGCACGCGGCAACGACGCATCGCGCGGCTGGCGGCGCGACTGGCGCGTGCCCATGCGGCGAC
>CAYFLU010000220.1:2051-4044 GCA_964343975.1 uncultured Solibacteraceae bacterium | reverse complement strand
ACGAGTCTTCCGGCGCGGCTGCAGGCGCTCGTCGCGGCGGAGTACGGGCTGACGGTGACCCAATTCGCCGATGTGCTGGGCGGCTTTCCGCTGATCGCCGACGCCGACCGGCGTGCCGCCGGGGACTTTCTCGAACACATATTGATGGAGACTTGATATGCTTACATGCATGCGCACGACCATTCAGATGAATCCCCAGCTCTTCAAGGCGGCCAAGAAGTACGCCGCCGAGCACGGTCGCACGTTCACGGCCGTGGTCGAAGACGCCGTGCGCGAGATGCTGGCGCGCGCCAAAGGGCCGCGTCAGGCGGTCGTGTTGCCGATCTCGAAGGTCGGCGGCGGCTTTCAGCCGGGTATCGACCCGAGCCGAATGGCCGACCTCTACGACCTCGAAGACATGGAGTACATGGAGCGGTCGCGTGGTCCTCGCTGATGTGAATGTGTACGTCGCCGGCTTCCGGTTCGACCACCGCGATCACGCGCCGGCCCGGCGATGGCTCGAAGCCACGCTGGCCTCGCCGCAGGCCTTCGGCGTCTCGGAACTCGCGCTGTCGGCCATGATCCGCATCACGACCAACCCGCGGGTCACGCGGGTGCCCAATGAACCGGCGGACGTGTTCGAGTACGCGAACGCGATCCGGCAGGCCCCCCACGCGGTGATCATCTCGCCGGGGCCGCGTCACTGGCAGATCTTCGAGCAACTGGTCTCCGACGCCCGGGCGACGGGTCCGTTGATCACCGACGCCTACTACGCCGCTCTTGCCATCGAGCACGGGTGCGAATGGATCACCTTCGACGGCGATTTCGCCCGGTTTCCGGGTCTGAAATGGCGGCGGCCCGAATAGCGGCGTCCCGCCTCCGAACCAAGTAGAATTCCAACCCGAGTGCCCACGTACGGTTTCGTCATCGATCTGAAGAAGTGCATCGGCTGTCACGCCTGCTCGATCGCGTGCAAGTCGGAGCACGACGTCCCGCTGGGCGTGAACCGGTGCTGGGTCAAGACCGTCGAAAAAGGCACCTTCCCCGAAACGCAGCGGTTCTTCCTCCCCGTGCTCTGCAACCAGTGCGAGGAAGCGCCGTGCATGAAGATCTGCCCCACCGGCGCCCTCTACCCGCGCCACGACGGCATCGTCGATCTCAACGGCGACGCGTGCATCGGATGCCGCGCCTGCATGGTGGCGTGCCCGTACGACCAGCTCTTCATTGATCCGAACACGCGCACCGCGGAGAAGTGCAACTTCTGCGCGAACCGCATCGAGAACCGGCTCGAGCCGGCGTGCGTGAGCGTGTGCCCGACCGACTGCCGCATCTTCGGGGATCTCGACGATGCGACGAGTCGCGTGTCGAAGATCGTGCAGCGCGACAAGTTCACGGTACGTAAGCCCGAGAAGGGCACCGGGCCGAAGGTGTTCTATCTCGGCGCGGACGACACGGCGATGCAGCCGGAAATCGCGGCGCGGCCGTTCATGTTCCGCGAAGGTCAGGTGCATCTGCGTCCGCTCGGCGCGCCCGAGCCGGATCCGGAGCGGCCGGGCGATCCGCGCGTCGACTATGACGCGCCGCATCGCAAGGCGTGGGGCCTCGACCTCGTGCTGTATCTCCTCTTCAAGGGCATCTCGACCGGCGCGATGATGCTCGGCGCGATCCTCTGGCTCATGGGTGATCGCTCCGCGCTGACGGCGATCGTCGCGCCGCTCTTCGGCGTGCTCGGCGCCACGGCCACGGCGGCCGTCCTCATCAAGGACCTGCAGCGGCCGGAGCGGTTCTACTACATCCTCACGCGGCCGAACTGGCAATCGTGGATGGCGCGCGGCGCGTTCCTGCTCACCGCGCACGGCGCGATTGCCACGCTCTGGCTCGCGGCCGGCTGGTTCGGCGCGCACGGCATCATCAGCCCGATCGCGCTTGTGGCACTCCCGATCGCGCTGGCGACGACGGCGTATACCGGCTTGCTCTTCGCGCAGGGCCTGGCGCGTGACCTGTGGCAGGGTTC
>CAYFLU010000220.1:0-1951 GCA_964343975.1 uncultured Solibacteraceae bacterium | reverse complement strand
GCGTTCCGGCATCACTTCTGGATCGGCGCGCTCGGCATCGGTGGCCTCGCGCCGCTCGCGCTCTTCACGCTGGCGTTGTCGACCGGGTTGACGAGCGGCGTGATCGCCGGCGTCGCACTGACGGCGCTCGTCGGCGGATTCGTCTGGGAATACATCTGGGTCGAGGCCGGCCAGTCGGTGCCGCTGTCATGACGTTCCGCTCACATCCGGATCCGTCCACCTGGGATCACTTCGTCGATTACGAGTCGACGTCGTGGCCGAAGAAGGACCGCCGCAACTACTGGATCATCCCGTCGATCTGCTTCAACTGCGAGTCGGCGTGCGGCATCCTCGCTTACGTCGACAAGGACACGCTCGACATCCGCAAGGTCGAAGGCAACCCGGTGCATCCGGGTAGCCGCGGCCGCACCTGCGCGAAGGGCGTGGTCACGCCGAATCAGCTGCACGATCCCGATCGCATCCTGTATCCGATGCGCCGCAAGGGCGCGCGCGGCAGCGGCGAGTGGGAGCGGGTCTCGTGGGATCAGGTGCTCGAGGACCTCGGCGCGCGGTTGCGCCAGGCGATGCTCGACGGCCGCAAGGAAGAGGTGATGTACCACGTCGGCCGCCCCGGCGAAGACGGGTACGTCACACGGGTGTTGCAGGCGTGGGGTCTCGACTCGCACAACAGCCACACCAACGTGTGCTCGTCGTCGGCGCGGCTCGGCCACTTCCTGTGGTGCGGCGCGGATCGCCCGTCGCCGGATCACGCGAACGCGCGCTGCATCCTGCTGCTGTCGTCGCATCTCGAGTCGGGGCACTACTTCAACCCGCACGCGCAGCGCATCATCGAAGGCCAGACGAAGGGCGCCAAGCTGATCGTGATCGATCCGCGCCTCTCGAACACGTCGGCGAAGGCGGATCTCTGGATGCCCGCGCATCCGGGCACCGAAGCCGCGATCCTGCTCGCGATCGCGAAGTGGCTGATCGATCACAAGCGCTACAACCGCACCTTCGTGCGGCAGTGGCTCAACTGGCAGTCGTATCTCGCCGAGTGCCGGCCGGATCTGCCGATCACGTTCGACGCGTTCGAGCAGGCGCTGAAAGAGGAGTACGCGCAGTTCACGCCCGAGTTTGCGGAAGACGAGACGGGCGTGGCCGCGCACAAGATCATCGAGGCGGCCGAGGCGATCGCGAACGCGGGCACCGCGTTCTCGACGCACAGCTGGCGCGCGGCGGCGGCCGGTCATCTCTGGGGCTGGCAGATCACGCGCGCGGTGTACTTCCTGGTCGTGCTCATGGGCGCGGTGGGCGAAGTCGGCGGCGTGAACATGCACGTCGACAACAAGTTCGTGCCGAAGCCACACTCGACGCCGCCACCGCCGGAATACTGGAACGAGCTGCTCTTCCCGAAGGAATTCCCGCTCGCGTTCCACGAGATGAGCTACCTGCTGCCGCACTTCCTCAAGGAAGGCCGCGGCAAGCTCGACACGTACTTCACGCGCGTGTACAACCCGCTCTGGACGAATCCCGACGGCTTCACGTGGATGGAAGTGCTGCAGGATGAGGCGCTGATCGGCTGCCACGTGGCGCTCACGCCGTTCTGGAGTGAGACGGCGTGGTTTGCCGACTACGTGTTGCCGATGGGTCTCGGCACCGAGCGGCACGACACGATGAGCCAGGAGACGCATGCCGGCCGCTGGCTCGGTTTCCGTCAGCCGGTGCTCCGCGTGGCGATGAACAAGCGCGGCGACAAGGTGCTCGCGACGCACGAAGCCAACCCTGGCGAAGTGTGGGAAGAAAGCGAGTTCTGGATCGCGCTGTCGTGGAAGATCGATCCGGATGGCCGCCTCGGCATCCGCAAGTTCTTCGAGTCGCCGACGCGCCCCGGCCAGATGATCACGGTCGACGAGTACTACGGCTGGATGTTCGAGCACTCGGTGCCGGGCCTGCCGGAGTCGGCGAAGGCCGA
>CAYFLU010000219.1:0-5084 GCA_964343975.1 uncultured Solibacteraceae bacterium | reverse complement strand
ACGCGATGATCCCGGCGGCATTCACGAGCACATCGATCCGCCCGTAGCGCGCGAGGGCGGTCTTGACGATCTGCGCCGGTCCATCGGCCGTCGTCACATCCACAGCCAGTGCCTCAGCCGCACCGCCCTTTTCCCTGATCGCCGCACACACCGCGCCGAGCGCGGCCCCATCGCGGCCAACCGCGAGCACGGCACACCCGTCAGAAGACAACCGCAACGCCGTCGCGCGACCAATACCGGACGACGCGCCCGTGACCACCGCCACTCGAGAAAAAGTCATGCCGCTAGTGTAGGACCTGCATGGTCGAGCCGAAAAGCCGTACGCCAGGACCATGCGCTCGACACTCGCCCACACCTACACCCTGCCCGAGATCGCGGCCGCGGCGCGCGTACCGCCGGCCCGCGCCGAGCAGGCGGTGCGCGCCATGGGCGTCGCGGTGCGCCGCGGGCGCGTGTTGGGCACTGATGCGGTTGAGGTCGTGCGCTGTCTGCGTCGCGGAACGGCGCATCGCCATGCGCTGCCCCTCACCCTGATGCCGGCGCCGCAGGCGCACCGCGCGGGCCCGCTGGCGCTGTCGGCGCTCGCGCATGCGCTGGTGCTTGCCGCACTCGTGGCACTGGCGTCCATGCAATGGCTCGCGAAGGACACGGTGCCCCCGAAGATTCCGGCCTCGGTCTCGGCTCGGCTGGTGTTCGTGAACGAACTCGGGCCCGGCGGCGGGGGCGGGGGCGGCGGTGTGTCGATGCCCGCGCCACCACCCAAGGCCGAACGCAAGGCACCGACGCCCAAGATCACCGCGCCAATTCCGCGCGTGCAACGCCACGCGTCTCCGGCGCGCGTCGTGCCGCCCCCGCGACCGGCGCCACGCCCCACGCCACCGCCGCAGCCCAAACCAGAACCGCCGGTGATCACTCCGCCCGCGCCGCCGTTACCTCGTCCCATCGTGCCGATGCCGACGCCCGCGCCTCCGGCACCGCCTGTCGTGACACCGGCGCCACCCGCGCCAGCGCCCCCCGCAGTGACGGCACCGGTCATCGCCACGCCGGGCGACGCGAACGAACGCAGTGGATTGGTGGAATCACCCGGGCACAGCACGAGCGCCGGATCCGGCAGTGGCGGCGGGGTCGGCTCCGGTCAGGGACTCGGCATCGGCGAGGGACACGGCGGCGGCATCGGGCCGGGCTCGGGTGGCGGCACCGGCGGTGGACCGTACCGACCGGGCAGCGGCATCGCGCCACCGCAGTTGCTGCGCGAGGTGCGCGCCAACTACACAGACGACGCGCGACGCAAAGCCATCGAAGGTGAAGTCGTGCTCGACATCGTCGTGCGGCGGGACGGCACCGTTGGACAGATTCGCGTGGTGCGCACCCTGGGCGGCGGACTCGAGCAGAAGGCCATCGACGCGGTGCGCCAATGGCGCTTCACGCCGGCCTCGCGCAACGGCGTCGCGGTGGATGTCTCCGTCGACGTGTCAGTGGAATTCAAGTTGAGGTAGTGCGAACCATGGACCAGATGATGCTGGGCATTTCCCTTGGCGCGCTCACCGCGGCCGTCGGCCTGTCGGTGCTGGCGTGGCGCCTGCTCGTGGGCGGCCAGCAGCGCGCGGCCGCACGCATCGCGGCCCTCGAAGACGCGGCGCGAGACGATGACGAATGGGCCGAAGACTTCGCGGACGCGCCGTTGGATCCGATGACCCCGCAACGGCACCAGCCGCTCGCGGCGCCGGAGCCGGTGCACGCCACGCTCGCCGACGCGGCGATTCTGCCGGGCACCTTCTCGGATCGCGCGGCCGACGTCGCGCCGGTGTCGTTCGGCGCGGCGCCGACGCCGGCGGTGCCCGCGCACCGCCCGGCCGCATTTGCCGCCGTCGCCACGCTGATCGGCCTCGTGGTGTGGGGGACGGTCACGATCATGCGATCGACGCCCGTGGGTGCCGCGCCGGCCCTCACCACGCCGCGTACTGCACCAGCCGCCACCGCGACAGCCGCACCGCCACTCGAGTTGCTGTCGCTGCGTCACACGATCGAACCCAGCACTTTGACCGTGACCGGACTCGTCGAAAATCCCGCCACGGCCACGACGGCACCGCGCGTGACCGCCGTCGTGTATGCCTTCGACGATGCCGGCGTCTTCATCGCCAGTGGTCGCGCGGACATCGAATTCCAGCAACTGCGACCGGGTGAGACGTCGGCCTTTGTGGTGCACGTGCCGGTGTCTTCTCCCGTCACTCGGTACCGCGTCGGATTTCGGCGGGACGACGGCTCGGTCCTGCCCCATGCCGATCGACGCGGCCAGTCTCCGACCGGCCTGACGGAGGGCGAGCGATGACCGCGCCGCGAAGCGTCTGGTTGCTCGCGAGTGTGCTCGCGCTTGGCGCCGCGGTCTCCCTGCACGGCCAGGAGCGGCCGAGCGGGCAGGGATTTTCGTTCCGCTCGTCAACGAACCTCATCAATGTGACCGTCACGGTCACCGACGCGAACGGCCGATTCGTGCCGGGCCTGCGGCGCGACGACTTCGAGATCTACGAAGACGGCGTGAAGCAAGACGTGCAGCAGTTCGACTCGGATCGTGTGCCGGTGAGCCTTGGCATCGTGCTCGACACGAGCGGGAGCATGGCGGGGCCGCGCATTCAGGCGGCGCAAGCCGCGCTCAATCGCTTCCTCTTCGACCTGCTCGGCAAACAAGACGAAGTGTTCCTCTATCGCTTCGACAGCCGACCGGAGCTCGTGCACAGCTGGACGACGGATCGCGCGGCTGTCAGCCGCGCACTCGGCGCGATCAACCCGCGCGGGGGCACCGCGTTGTACGACTCGGTGGCCGAGGCCGTGCCGCTCGCGCAACGCGGCACGCAACGCAAGAAGGCGCTGGTGATCATCTCCGATGGCGATGACACCAATTCGCATCTCACGGTCCGCGATGCGCAGCAGATCATTCGCAACAGCGAGTTACTCGTCTACGCCATCGCGATTGATCCGGGCGCCTCGCCGCGGACCAGCGCGCCGGCCGCACCCGCCGCACCGTCGAAGCCCGTGCCGTCACCGTTTCCGGGCCGGAAACCGTCCGCGCCCACGACACCGCCACCCACGGCCAACGCGACACGCAGTGGCCCGGCGACGGCCGGCACCATGGCACTCCGGCTGCTCACCGACGACAGCGGCGGCCGAACCGAAGTGATCGGCTCGCATCAAGATCTGGATCCGGCGACGGCGGGCATCGCCGACGAACTCAGCCGCCAATATTTTCTCGGGTATGTGTCAGCGTCACCCAAAGACGGGCGATGGCATGCGATCGAGGTCCGGCTGCGGCGCGGGAACTATCACGTGCGCTCGCGATCGGGCTACAACGCCGGGTGACGCCGCGCGGGTTACAGCAGGACCATCGTGGCAATGCCGAGGGCAATGAGCACGATCTGACGGACCGCGTTGGTGTCGATGCCGCCGCGGTGCAGGTGCGGAATCAGGTCCGACATCGCCACGTAGAGAAAGTTGCCCGCGGCAAACGCGAGCGCGTACGGCAGCACGCCCGGCACGTTCGCGCCAAAAACCAGCATCGCGATAGCGCCGGCAATGCCGCCGCCGGCGGCCGCGGCGGTCAACGCCCACGCGCGGCGCGGCGAATGCCCCGCCGTCAAGAGGATCGCCACGTCTCCGGCCTGCTGAGGAATCTCGTGCGCCGTCACGGCCAGTGCCGTGGTGAGCCCGAGCGGCAGGGAGACCATCGCCGTAGCGGCGATGACGGCCCCATCCACGAACGTGTGCACGGCATCGCCAATTACCACCATAGACGCGGTGCCGTGATGATGGGTCTCGCAGTCGTGGTCGTCGTGGCAGTGGCGCCAAAGGACCAACTTCTCCAGCGCAAAAAACGTCAAAATGGCACCAAGCATCGTGCCGAACGCGCGCGCCGGCGGCAGGGTTTCGAGCGCCTCCGGCAACACGCTGAGGAGCGCGGCGCCGAGGAGCGTGCCCACGGCGTACGACACGAGCCACGGCACGACCTTGGAGCGCACATCCCGGTGGAGCGCCACGAGAAGCCCGGCCGTCGCCATGCCCCCGGCGCTGCCGAGAACGGAGAGTCCAATGACGGCCAGCCAGATCACGGCGTCTATTGTAGATGGCGGACAGGCTGGTACCGTCCTTGCTCTGGTAATAGAACAGCTGCCCGCGCCGTATTAGAGGCCAGACCGATGGTTCGCCCGATCGATTTCTTCCGCCGTTACGTCGTCGCCGTGCTGATGCTCGTGCTCCTGGTGGGCGTCGCCCGCCCGTCAGCCGGCCAGACGCAGGACGAGCGCCTCGCTGAGCGCATCGCGGAATCCGTGCGGCAGTACGCGCATTTCGGCATCTTCGACGACGTCACCTTCCAGGTGGACAACCGCTCCGTGATCCTTGGGGGGCGGGTGACGATGCCGTACAAGAAAGACGACCTCGTCGAGCGGATCCGCAAGATCGACGGCATCCGGGATCTCACCGTCACGATGGAAGTGCTGCCGGTGTCGATCAGCGACAGCGAACTGCGGGATCGCCTGGCCCGCGCCATCTACGGACATCCATCGTTCCGGCACTACGCATCGATGGTGAACCCGCCGATTCATCTCATCGTTGAGCGTGGACGAGTCACGCTCACCGGCGCCGTCTCGAGCGAGGTGGAAAAGGTCCTGGCCTACTCCCTCGCCTCTCAGATTCCAGGCGCGTTCAGCGTGACCAATCTCCTCCGGGTGGACCGCTAAGCGAAAGAAAGGGATCGGCCACCGGGTCTAACATCTCCGTATGGCGTCCTCCTATCGCGTGCTCCTCATCGCCGCCGCCGTGGCACTCACGGGGGCAGCGCTTCGTGCCGTGCCGGTTGCGTCTCAAGGCACGGCGCAGCAGCAACAGACTCAGCAACAAGGCCGTGGACAGGCACAGGGCCGTGGCGGCCAGCAAGGGCAGGCACAGTCGGGGCGCCAAGGCGGACAACAGGGCCAACAGGGAGGCCGTCAGGCAGGCGCACCGCGTGATAACGCGCAAGCCGCACAACAGACCGGCACAGGTGGGATCGCCGGCACGATCGTGCTCGCAGACTCGAGCCGGCCGGTTCGCCG